>JABIGF010000008.1 GCA_018650285.1 Methanobacteriota archaeon | reverse complement strand
GTATCGAAGTTCCCGAATTATGGTCGTCTGGCTCTGTCCCTGTGCTCTGTGAAGCAGTACAGCCACTAGGTAGGGCACACAACGAATAATCGTCGTTGTGACTGTAAGCAGCATTCCCTTCTTGTCTTGTACTTCCAGCATTAACAGTTCCCGATAATAGAATGACAACAAATGAAACAAGAGTCAAAAAAAACAAGAATCGTATAACATGGTTTCGCCGCATAATGAGATCCAGAATATATAATATAAATAATAATTTCCCAACCTTAAAACAAAATATGATTGTAACCATTTTGTTTTTGAGATAATTTGGTATTAATAGAATTAGACTCATGGGATGTCAAATCTCAATTAATCTTAATCTAGTATGATAGAGAGATGGACCGGGCGAGATTTGAACTCGCGGCCTCTACAATGCCAATGTAGCGATCTTCCACCTGATCTACCGGCCCTCTATGTTGGCGAGCCACCGGCCACTTCTCTTTAAGCCTGACCAACCGACCGAGGCGTTGTGGACCCCCCGTCCTTTCCAACCGAGTTACTCGCCACACTCTCTTCCCGTTTGACGGAGGAGGAAGCGCCGTTTCTCCCTCACCTTGAGAGAGAATTACGACTTGAATGGCTTGACCCAGGCTCTTCTAGCCTAGGAAATACGCATTTCGAAATGAACCACCATGATTTGTTCAAACGCCGTCGCTTACGCTCACCTCCTGGTCCTGTAACCATAGGACTTCACCCAATGCTGGTGGATGATGAGGTGCTTTTACGCCATACTTTAGTGCATGAATTACTCCACGCCGCTGGACTTCTTGAACACTCAGATAATCATAGTAAATTGGCAGATGAGTTGGCTCCTCCACCAACGCTTTCTTCATCGCCAGTATTGCGCTCTTTGCGTGAAGGTGCGATTGCTGCAAGCGGCGAGAAATCATGGTCTTGCAGTCATTGCGGCTATGAATGGGAGCGCCGGACAATGCGGAAACCATTCCGCTGCATCAAATGTGCACGAGCACTTTGATTTGGACGATTAGTGCAGTATTCTCTACCGGTTAGAGAATCAAAAAATCTTGATTCTCAAGCCGTCAAGTTGGTTGTTTAGGTGTAGTCTTCATGAAGGATGGGTGTGCCCGCCGAGCCAAGGGCGATTAGTGTAGCTTGGATATCACCTCGGATTTCTAATCCGAGAACACGGGTTCGAATCCTGTATCGCCCGCTCTAAATTAATGAGCATGCAGTGGGTGTTTCATCTCTTATTGTTTTCAAAGCCTTTGAGCAATGTAGAAGTCAAAGAACTTTGATGGTAGCGATGCGCTCATATACGGGTGGTAGGTCGGCAAGGCGTTCACCATGAAGCGAGGTTCCCGTGCTTGGAAGAAGTTGGGTAACCAAAGGTGGAAGTGGCGTAAGAAGAAGCTCCGCCGTAGAATGCGAGCACGCCGTCGTCAAAAGCAGTGATTTTTGCCTGCCTTTTGAGTTTTTACTCGTTTATCCGACTTTCAATAGTTGCCACTTTGACTACCGTTTTTCCCTGTCTCATCCGTTTCCTTGAAATAGAGTAGGCCGGTCGACAGGCCACCAAGGGAGTATAGTATAACCTGGCAGTACTGCGGGCTCCAAATACACTAAGGAAATGACAAGAGGTGATGGGGATGTTTGATAAGAACAATTTTTTCACCGAATCGTCACAATCCGAATATGCGATCTGCCAGTCGCAAGAGTAGAAGTCACCCGCTGATCGGGGTTCAAATCCCTGTGCTCCCATATACATATTGTGAAAGGTAGTAGTCTTACTGTTCGAAATATATCCACTCTTCATCCCCTGGGTATCGATAATACCATTCTCCAGAGCCATCAGGATATTCTAGCCATTCATATTCACTTTCTGCTTCTTGTATTATTTCTTCAGTTTGTTCTACTGTTTGCTGTGATTCAAAAATAGGTGCAGTTGTTTGTGCTATTTCTTGGCCAATATTGTCATTCTGTTCTTCTTTTCCTTTACTAGGTTGACGAGTTCTAATGATAATTAATGAGAGCAGTGATAGGATAATAATTCCAACAGTGATTCCAACAATTCCCATGAATTTGAATGAACCTTCCACATTTATTTGCCCGCCTTCTCCAGTTTGATTATCTTCATTAGAGATTTGAATTAGGCCATATTTACACAATTCAGGGCCCTCCTCAAATTGAATGCAGAGAGTGACATTGTGTTCTCCATTGATTGGCACATTTGTATATGTGTGGTGTGTGTTTTCATCACTACTATTACTACCATCACCAAAGTTCCATCTCACGGAGTAGTTGCTCCAGTAATCTGCACCAAGTGCATACATTGCATCTGCAGTGAATTGGGTGCTTTGGTTGACTTTAGCTTGACTTGGAATGTGGTAATTGAGTCCACATAGGGGGCAATCAGGTGGTGTTTGGTTTGTTTGATTTCCACTGTTGTTGTTTGTATTGTTGTTAGTATTGTTATTGTTTGAATTTGTTGATGCAGGGCATCCCTTTCCAAGGACGCCATCAATTACCCCTGCAATTGAGGGGCATTCATCAGCATCAATTCCTGATTCATTGTCTCCCCATCCATCTCTATCATAATCTGACCATTGAGTTTGTTCGTTGGGGAAAAAGTCTGGATTGTTACCATTGATATCATCGCCAAATCCATCTCCGTCATAATCGGTTGTTTGTGTAGGGTCTAGCGGGAAGGCGTCTACATCATCAAATACCCCATCGCCATCACTATCTGTTTGACTGTCTGCACATCCATTTTCATCAATTGATGCACCTTGAGCAGTATTGTTACAGAGATCGTTAGCATCATTTATTCCATCATTATCAGTATCTCTTTGACTTGGGCTACATCCATTGTTATCAGCAATTTCTGTTGTTAAAGTGTCTGGACATGTATCATTTAGGTCAGGGACACCATCTTGGTCAATATCACTAGTAGGGTCAGTACACCCATCGAAGGTGACAATTGTGTCAATAGGGGTGTTAGGGCAGTTGTCTGAGTGGTCAGGTACACCGTCATTATCGCTATCTAGATTGTGACCAATGATTGTAATGCATTCAGTCATTTGTTGTCCGTGTTGTCCATTTGCTTCAATGCAGATGGTGTTTGGTCCAATTTGTAGGTTCATTATGACATTCTGTTGACTCCACAAAGTAACACTACTTACTGGTATGCCATTGAGTGTCCAATTAGCACCTGTTGCATTGTTTATGACGTAGTCAATTGTTACTTGATCAGAGGGAACTGCACTTCCATTAGTTGGGGAGTTTATGCTCACCTCAAGTAGTGGAGCAACCGTTGTGAAGTTAGTACAAGCATCGGTATGTTGCCCATCCATTCCAAATGGCATGATGCAGATATTATGAGGCCCCCATGATAGAGAAGGGAATGTGCGTGATGATTGGCTTAATTGAACAGCACCCATGTCCGCCCCATCTAGCCACCACTTTGCATATGTGACATTGGCTGTAGTGTAGTTGACTATGGCTGTTTGCCCGTATATCGTTGAGCCATCAATAGGGTCAATTATGGTGACAGAAACAGGTGGATAATATCTCCAAATGTTAATACAATCAAAATCAACAAGGTTGCTCAATCCCAATCCTACTAGGCAAATTGAGTTGTTTCCGTATTGTAATCCTGTAATTTGGACACTTGTTGAATTCATGTTTAGGGTTCCAATGTTTGTTCCATTCAAAGTCCAGTATCCTGAAGTGATATTTGAGAATGTGTAGGTTATCATCTCACTTGTTTGAGTGGTTGGAATATTGGAATTGGTATTGGGTGCAGTAATCTCCACATCTGGGAAAAATGGTGTCATCTGGAACGAGATACAGTAGTTGCCTTGTTGATTACCAACTCCTGAAACTTGAGCGCATAGTTGATGCCAACCCATTGTTAATCCTGTCAGAGTGATTGAGTTGTTTGATGTGTTAAATGTCTCTAATAAGTTGTTGTCTAGATACCAGTCTCCAATTGACACCATTAGGTGTGTATAGTTGATTGTTAGGTTGTAACCTACCTGTGAACTACCATTTGCAGGGTTTGTGAAATCAACTCTTGTTCGCGTACAGTTTGAAGTCAGGGCATTCATTGCAGGGCTTGTCCAGAATGGGCAATAATTTACCCAGTTGCCGCCGTTATTGTCGTTGATATCTTCGATGAGTCCGTCAATGGTTGTACGATTATTACTTCCCCACCAATTGTATGATGCATCCATTCGGTTGTTTTGGTAAGTATATTCAATACCAGTCCAACCATTTGTAGGTGCAAATGAGTTGTTAGCAACATTCCATTTTCCATAGGATGCAGAACCTGCCGTAATGAATGCAGTTCCTCTTTGGCTAGCATATTGTGAGTATTGCCACGCAGT
>JABIGF010000021.1 GCA_018650285.1 Methanobacteriota archaeon | reverse complement strand
TTTGGAGGAAGTAGTTGAGGATGTTGAGGTTGAGGAAGTTGTGGTGGAACCTGACCCTATGCTTGATGAGGTTGCTGAAGGGACTCCTCTATACCAGTTAGGAGATTCTGAGCAACTGTACGTCCATGACCCACCAAAAAACATCAATATTTTGGATAATAGTACAAGGAAAGTAAGTAACAGTATTAATCTGATTTATGGGCTTATGATGTTTGGATTAACAATATCAATATTGAATAATGGATTTGATATGAGGATTAATTTCGGTATTATTTATGACTTTATTTCAGAACGTTTCATCAACTCTTATGGTGGTATGAATGATATTCAGGTTGCTTCTTTAGCAGGATTGTTATCACTATTATTTTTCTTCTCAGCATTGATGTATATTAGTGGCCACCAATTTATTGCTGCTTTGACGGCAAAATGTGCTGTGGTTTCTAGTATAGTTATTAGATTATTAGCGTATTTATTTGAAAATAATTTTGGTGGCGTTGATATATTTGGAGATCTAATATTAGATTTAATGTTTCTAATTCCATTTTCATTATCTATTTGGGTTCCTTCCATGTTGAAAACCAGTCTTTCAAATGAAAACTTAATTGATGCTGATGTATTTTCATCTCCAATGGAACCCATTTCAGGTACCGATTTAGGGGAATATTTTACAATCAATGCCCTTTCTGGAAACGTTGAGGGTGATGAAATGAGCGAGTTTCAAGTTACAAAGCCAAAGAGACCAAGCAGAAGGGGAAGAGTTGTATTTTTTTACGAGGGATTCTTTCTTATTTGGGCAACAATTCTATGGCCTGCATTAATTTACACATTAATTGCTCTTGCCTCCCTTGATTTTAGAAATTCTCAAGGATTGCCTGCAGATATGACTTCTAATTCTATTACAGGACAAGGACTTTTGGCACTTCTATTTGTTGGAGCGGTGGTGTGTACTTATGCCGTATCCAAGTATGACCGCGAGGCTAGAGATGGCCCAATTTATGCAAAATCCAAAGCGGCTTATCATGAGCAAATGGATCAATATTTGGGATTAAAGAATGCTTATTATGAATTGCAAGCAAAGAAACTTGAGGTTCAAGCAGATATGCTACCTGGGCATAACGAAGGCAATTGAGCCGCAACAGCAAATTGTCTGGCGCGCTAGCGTTGTTGCATGGGCGAGTTAGTTAGAGGCGAATCGGCGACATATACCGAGATTATCACGATGAATACAGAAGAGCGGTATGCAATTGTCTGCATCACCGATCAAGTGGAGCAAATTATTAGAGAAAGTGGAATCAGAGATGGTATTGTACTGGTAAATCCGATGCATATTACCGCATCAGTCTATGTCAATGACCTAGAGTATGGATTACACGCAGACATCATGGATTGGTTGGAGAAAATAGCCCCTGCGTACGGCGTTGATGGGCGAGAGGGGGCTGAATATCGCCACCACCGAACTGGAGAAGATAATGGGGATGCACATCTCAAACGCCAATTACTCGGTCAACAAGTTACGATGTCTATCAGGGGTGGGAGACTTGACCTTGGGACATGGGAGCAAATCCACTATGCCGAATTTGATGGGCGTAGACGCAAACGCATTATGGTGAAAGTAGTCGGCATCATTTGAGGTGGGACCTTGACCTATCAGAGAACTGGGCTTGAGCGGGTGAAATCCGCTTTGCAGGAAATGGCAGATGGCGGCGAAGAAGTCAACCTGATTCTCGCCCGCCGTGATTCTGATTCTAGTGAGTTGGCAAAGGTAGTCACTACTGCTAACGAGTTGGATGTTGAAGTGTTGGAAGTATCTGACAACGATATTTCGCGAATGGCAGTTGGTGTGGTTGTTGGGACAGAAATCCCCGAAGCTTTAGCCTTGGTTGGACGGATTCGCAGTGGTTCATTCGAGGAAGTGTTGGGGCGAGGTGGCCTAGTTTGGCTGCTGCATGGCGTCACGTATACAGGGAATGCTGGTTTTTCTATCCGTACCGCAGAAATAAGCGGGGCGGATGCAGTCATTATTGATGGCGCCTTTTCTCATGATGAAAGGCGTAATGCAGAGCGCCAATCAGTGCGCGCACACCGATTTATCCCAACATTGTGGATGGATTCTGCAAAAGTTGTGGCAGCCGCTAAAGAGGCCGGATTCAAAATAATTGCAATAGAAGATGTAGGCGGCGTTGAGCCATGGGATTGTGACCTGACTGGCAATATTCTCTGCATTGTCGGTAGCGAAAGACATGGGATTCCAGAATGGTTGTTGGAATCTTCTGATGAAATCGTCAAATTACCAATGGTGGGATTTGTGCCTTCGTACAATTTGCAGGTTGCAGTCTCAGTTGTTGCTCTTGAAGCACTAAGGCAACGGCGTTAATATTCCAAATCCTCTCTTGGATGTTTTTTGACCCATTTTCTAGTAAAGGTGAATTAGGGGGGTGCCTCACATCATTGCATGGCAGCGGCAGAACGTGGCTCGTTCATGTGGTTGCTCATGTCAATTACTCAACTCTTCCTAATGGTCAAATTGATGGACGATCTTGATGCTTGGTTAACTACTCTCATTGGTGCTTCTGGGGCTGCTTGTATAATGGTGGCACTTGTTGTATTTAGGCAGGAGCAGCGTGATCTTCTCATTAATCCGATGAAGAAAATTCAGAAAGAGGTCCACGTAGAACAAATCGCCAAACAAGGGAAAGGAGTTTGGATAGGTGTGGCTATTTGGGTTGCGGCAATGATTTTTGGCAATATTGCCCTGTGAGTTGAACAAATGTTTGACGATGGTTCCGAAGAATTGTTCTCGGGCTTTTGGCCTTTCATAAAACGGGCTTTGCTGTTGTTTCTCCCTCTTTGGGTGTTTTTGATATTTTGGACTGCAGGCCTACATTTGTATATTTCAGCAATTGCAGCAGGTCTTTCTCTGCCTTTGATTCAAATATTTGAGAAATTTAAACTAGGGCAATCAAAATTGTAGCATTTTGATGGCGTAAATGTCATTAAGTAAAGCAATGAAGCAACCATGGAGAGTGGTGTTGTGTCCCTTGTTGATTGGTTAACTGAAATTATTGGGATATCTACTCCATCGACTCTTGAAGTCATCTTTTTGATGAGTGGTTTCTTGGGGACAGCATTCTTCCTCATATTGATGATTATGATGATGCTAGGTGACATTTTAGGTGGTGTTTTTGATTCTGTTTTTGATACAGATATTAGTATGGATTCGGACCTTTCTTTTGAATTATTCAGTATTCAAGGATTGGCAGCTGCCGTGATGATGTTTGGATGGGTTGGCATGTTTACGCTTGAAGCGACTGAAACCGAAATCTATGCAGTCATCGTTGGTGGATTTTCTGCCGCAGCATCAATGTATGGTGTAGGTTTGATGTTGAAGGGCATCAATAGTCTTCAGTCTGATGGCACGATGAAGCATGAGGATGCAATCGGAGAGCGTGGTCAAGTGTATTCTCGTATTCGGGCAAACGAATCTGGCAAGGTCCAGGTTGCCGTAGATGGTACACTTCGTACATTGACGGCACGTGCCAAAGACAAGAGCCTGCATATTGATACAGGCGAATTTATCAAAGTCGTCGACGTAATTGGTTCAACACTGATTGTTGAATTATTAAGTGACGGCGATGAGTTAGTAAGTGAAGAGGAATGAGGTGGAAAAATGGCAGCAGAAACATGGTTAGTAATTATTTTATTTAGCACACTATTGTTATTCGCTTTCGGGTTTATTATGATTGTAACTCGTTACAAACGATGTGCATCTGACGAAATATTGGTCGTTTACGGTCGCGTCAAAGGTGGTAGGGCATCTCGTTGTATCCATGGTGGTGCAACGATGGTTTGGCCATTGATTCAGGATTATAAGAAACTCAGTTTGGTCCCGATGACCATTCAGATTAACCTAACCAATGCACTATCACTACAGAATATTCGAATTCACGTCCCGTCAACTTTTACTGTGGGTGTTAGTACAGACCCGCTCATCATGAACAATGCTGCAGAGCGTCTTCTACATTTGAATAAATCGCAAATTGAGGAGATGGCTTCTGAAATTATTTTTGGTCAACTTCGTTTGACTGTTGCTTCTTTGACAATTGAGCAGATTAACCAAGACCGTGACAATTTCCTTGAGCGAATCACACTCAACGTTGGGCATGAATTGCACAAGTTGGGATTGTACCTCATTAACGTCAACATCACAGATATTACTGACGATTCAGAATACATTGAGAGCATCGGTATGAAGGCAGCTGCTACTGCAGTTAACGCTGCAAAAGCAGATGTCGCAGTTGCAGACCGTGATGGTGCAATTGGTTCTGCACAAGCAAACCGTGCACGTGATATTCAAGTTGCAGAAAACGAGGCTGAGGCAGAGAAAGGAAAGAAGGCTGCTAGAGCAGACCAGCGTATTTTCGTGCAAGGCCAAGAAGCACTGGCAATCGAGGGTGAGAACACTGCCAAGGCTAACATTGCAGAATACAATGCTGGATTAGCAGAGAAAGAAGCCGAAGCAATGCGTCGTGCTGAAGTTGCTCGAAGAATTGCAGAGATGGAAGTTCAGAAAGCACAGTACCTGCTTGAGCAGGAGCGTATGCGTGCAGATGAGATTGTGCGTGAAGAGATTGCCAAGACTCAAATTGAAATTGCTGCAGATGCTGAGGCAGAACGCCAACGCCGTATTGCACAGGGTGAAGCAGATGCAATTCTAGCACGATATACTGCTGAAGCAGAAGGTGTGCAGAAGGTGTTGGAAGCAAAAGCAACTGGTTACAAGAGTTTAGTGGCCGGTGCTGGAGGCGACCCTAAGGCTGCAGCAACTTTACTCATGGTAGAGAAGATTGAGTCTATGGTTGAGGCACAGGTTGAAGCAATCAAGAATCTGAAGATTGACAATATCACAGTTTGGGATTCTGGCGGTGATGGAGATGGAAGTTCAACATCCAATTTCATCAGTAGTCTTGTCAAGAGCCTACCACCGATCCATGATGTGGCTGCCAATGCAGGGGTTGAACTTCCTGAATATCTTGGTACTGTTTCACAAAAAGAAGATTCTGAATAATTTCCAGATGATGAAGATGAAGGGTGAAAACCCTCGATTTGCTAACATCTCCTGTGTTAACTCTGACTCGGCCTCACCGAACGATTGAAGTTAGGTTGGCATTCGCCGCATCATGCGACCACGTGCCTTTGCGATGTTGGTTCTGCTCACAATGATTGCACCTGCAATTTCTGGCTGTTTTGGAAAGGATGAACCACTAGTTGAGAAAGAGCCGTCAGTGTTCGATTTTGACCAGCCAATCGCTAACAACACATTCTATCATTTTTCAAACTGGACAAACGCACTTGATATGTCAGCAGACCAACTAAACTTGTCAACAAACATGACGCCAATTTGGTCACTAGGGACCTATTATGGCACTGGATACGATACTTTTGAACCAACTATTGGAGTCACTTCTTCAGGCACTATCGTCTTTACTAACCACAATGGTTTGGGGATGGGTACACACATTATTCGTAGTCAAGACCAGGGTCAAAACTGGGAAGATGTAGGGCCATTTCTGACTGGTGCTACAGGACAAATTGCCAACTCTAACGACCCGTACGTCTATGTTGACCCGTGGACTGACCGTATCATGAAATTCGATATGCACGCATTGGCAACAATGTTTGTTGAATGGTCCGACAATGAAGGTGATAGTTGGAGCGCCCCTTTCCCTGCATCAGGTGTTTACACCCCTCAAGACCATCAATCAGTTGCTTCGGTTCCTCCTGGTCCCGATTTTTCTGGCCCGCTATTTCATGAAACAATCTATGTTTTCTGTATCAACACGGGTAACCAAGGTCCACTAGGTGCTTTTTGTGACACTTCACTCGATGGGGGGATGACTTGGGAAGGACAAGTTCCAGGTTGGCCAAATGGTGTTTCACAATGCGCCGGCCTTCACGGCCACTTAATCGGCGCAAATGATGGGGCGATATATCGTGGAAATCCTTCTTGCGATGGCCCTGCCGCATACCGCTCTACTGATGGAGGTCGCACTTGGAGCGAGCATACGATTGACACACAGCATCAATCGCGTGGGCATGAAGTTGCTATTGGGACAGATGAAGGCGACAATGTTCACGCGCTTTGGGTCGCTACAGATGATTTGCCATACTACTCGTTTTCCTCAGACCAAGGTGATACTTGGTCTGAGCCACTGATGGTTGCGCCGCTAGGTGTAAACTATACAGGATTCCCAACGATAGCTGGTGGGGCAGATGGAAGAGTTGTGTTTGGCTACATTGGTGAGTCAAATCATTCAGAATGGTCTGGTTACATGGGTATGATTACGGATGCTTATGCTGAGAATCCACTGATAACAACGGTTGCAGTCAATGTGAAATCGGATTATCTTGATGAGACAGAAGATTGCGGTTCAGTTCGTTGTGGCGGCTTTGGAGATTTCATTGATGTCGTGATAGATATTGAAGGCAGGCCTTGGATTGCATTATCACATAATATCTACAATACTGAAGCGATTATTGGCACACTGTCCGCAGGGCCTGCTCTTCGTGGCCCATTGGGGCCATTGACTGAGTTGCCACTTGGTGGGCCAGATACTCTGAAGATGTAGTTGTCAAAGGCGTTTGATAGCGCCACCGGCTCTTGCATAGGCTTTGATCCCACCTTTTAGGTTGAAGAGAGAATCATTTTCAAAGCCAATCGCTTTCAATTTATTTAGGGCGACACTTGACCTCGCTCCACTTCGGCAGATGATGAGAATATCTCGGTCACGAGGGAGTTCCTTCCTCTTTTCAGCAATTTTTCCATGTGGGTGGATGAGTTTAGTCCCTTTCATGACACCTGTTTGATTCGCTTCACCTCGTGAGCGAACATCAATGATATACGGCCTCCATCCATCATCAATTTTCTTTATCACTTGGCTAGCCGAGATGTCGTTTGCGCTACTGAACAGGTTCCACATTGAGCCGGCCGGGAGACTCGCCCTTATTGAATATATCTAATAATCAATATATTTGAATATATGATGATAGTTATATACTGCCGGGCATACCGGTTGGTATAGGTGCGATGAATGGTTACAGGAGAACATGAATCTACAGTGTTTAACGCTGTTTTTCTCCAAGAAGTTTCTGGTATTGTCAAAATGCTAGGCCACTCTGACCGTATTAGAATAGTTGAATTCTTGGAAAGCGGAGAGAAGAGTGTTGGAGAGGTTCAGAGGCATACAGGGTTATCTCAACCGGTCACAAGTCAGTTATTACGGCAAATGAAAGACCGTAAGATCGTTAGTTGCCGCCGCGATGGCAATCGAATGTTTTACTCAATAGCCAGCCCCTTGATTCTAAAGATGCTAAACTGTCTAATAGAGTCGCAAAAAATAATGTACTCAGAAGAATAAAGGTGAAAAATATGAAAGAATACAATGATGAATTGGATTGCAGTGGGATGAATTGCCCCTTGCCAATCTTAAAGACAAAAATGAAAATTGATACGATGAAAGATGGTGAAGTGTTGCGAGTAATATCGACTGATCCTGGTGCTTGTAATGACATGCCTGCGTGGGCATCTCGAGTTGGGCACGTTTTGGTCGAGAGTTGCGAAGAAGGAGACAAATTTGTTTTCTACATTAGGAAGGGTGAATGAAATGGGTGATAGGAAAACAATGGCCATTATTGCTAGTAAAGGTACTCTTGATTGGGCATACCCTCCATTTATTCTAGCTTCTACTGCGGCTGCAATGGATATGGATGTCAAAATCTTCTTCACTTTCTATGGGTTGCCACTATTGAAGAAAAAAATCAAAGCAAAAGTTAGCCCAGCAGGAAACCCTTCGATGCCGATGAAGATGCCATTTGGTCCCAAAGCATTCCAAGGGATTGATTGGCCGATTCCAAATGTTGTTTCAAACAATGTGCCTGGTTTTGAAACCGTTGCAACTAGTCTAATGAAGAAGACCTTCAAGAACAAAGGTGTGGCGACAATAACAGAACTTCGAGATATGTGTGCGCAACTTGGTGTTGAGTTGATTGGATGTCAAATGACAATGGATGTATTTGGTTTTGAATTAGACGAATTCATTGATGGAGTAACTATTGGTGGCGCGGCAACATTCCTAGAATTTGCAGCCGACGCGGATTTACAACTTTTCATTTGAGGTGATTGAAATGGTTACTACTTTTACGGCCACAGAACTTTTTGAGACAATTGAGTCGGGTGCTGATTTTATTTTACTTGATGTTAGGAATGAAGAAGATTTCTCCAACTTTAGTGTAGAGGGCCCTAATGAAATAGAGATGTTGAACATCCCATATTTTGATTTTATAGAGAGGCCTGAATCTAGTGTTGCGAAAGTACCATCGGGCAAACCACTGAAAATTGTTTGTGCTAAAGAAGGTTCATCAGAATTCGTTGCCTCTGTGATGGCTGATTTTGGTCGCGAAGATATATCTCATCTTGAAGGCGGGATTGTGTCATGGGGTAATGTTCTAGTTTCTAAGAGAATTAACTCTGATAGCGATTCGTATGAAATGTGGCAGTTCAATAGGCCTGGCAAGGCTTCATGTTCGTATGGTTTGGTGTATGAGGGCGAAATGTTTCTTTTCGACCCCTCAAGAAATGTGGAGTTTTATCAGCATTTTGCGGAATCTCGTGGTGCTGACATAACACATACTTTTGAAACGCATCTTCAAGCAGATTATATTTCAGGAAGTCCACTTATTGCCAAGGAAACGGGTGCGACTTTTGTTGCTCATGATGGCGATTATGGTTCCGCAATTCACGAATATCGTTCATTAATTGATGGTGAATCGTTTGATTTTTCTAATGAAGGTGGCCCCTCAACTCTTTGTATTCATTCACCCGGACATACACCAGGTTCGACCTCATATGTGATAGGTGAAAAATATTTGATTTCTGGAGACACTGTATTTATTGTTAGTGTTGGCCGTCCTGATTTGGGTAATCAGGTAGTTGAGTGGGCAAAAATGCTCTATGGCACTATCAAAGAGCGAATTTCAATATTACCAGACTCACTACTTGTGCTCCCAGGGCATTATACTGATTGGTCTGCTGAGGCAGATTCAGAAATGCGCATCATTAATGATTTTGGGACAATTAAGAGAAATAATGAGGAAATATATGGTATTGATGATATTGACGATTTTGTTTCATTCATACAATCAAATATGAGGCAACAGCCCGAAATATATGGGCAAATCCGTAAAGTCAATTCAGGGCATTTGACACCTTGCAACGATGAGCAGAATGTCATGGATTTAGGAAAGAATGAATGCGCTGCATCAAATCATACAAGTTAAACGATTTAACGAATTTCAAATCAAATTGGAGGTTTTATTAATGGCTAATTATGGGTTTGTAATTGATAACCGTACTTGTATCGGTTGCCATGCATGTACTGTAGCCTGTAAATCTGAGCACGATGTGCCAATTGGTGTTAATCGAACTCATGTTAAGTACATCGAAACAGGAACTTATCCAAATTCATCTAGAGAATTTTCAGTCCACCGTTGCAATCATTGCGAGGATGCTCCTTGTACAACCATTTGCCCTGTTACTGCACTATATACGCGTGGCGATGGGATTGTTGACTTTGATGATGAGCGTTGCATAGGGTGTAAATCCTGCATGCAAGCTTGCCCTTATGATGCTCTATACATCGATCCTAACAAGGGCACAGCAGCGAAGTGTAATTATTGCGCTCACAGAATTGAGAATTCATATGAGCCAGCCTGCGTGATTGTTTGCCCTACACAATCAATTATTTCTGGCGATTTAGATGACCCCGAATCAGAAATTGCACTGCGTATTTTAGATAATGATGTGATGGTACGTAAACCAGAAGCTGGAACTAAACCAAATCTATTCTATGTAAAGGGAAGTGAAGTGATGCTTAATCCTCAGGCAACTGAGAGGACCGGTGCAGGTATGTGGTCCGAGCAGGAATTAGGTGTAGGCCATTTTGCAAAATATGCTGATGCGCGCCTGAGCGATGCAGATACACCCTCAATGCTCGTACAACTTGCTCTTGAAAAGAAGGCTCGCAATGCAGCACCAAGAGACCAAGCAATTATCCGAGATGTAGCAGAGAAATTGGTAAATGAAAATGTAAATCCAAAGCGTGCATATGATGCTCCTTCCAAGGGTATTCTTTGGGGGTGGGAAGTTTCAGCCTATATTTGGACTAAAGCAATCGCTTCTGGCACATACATGATTGCTATGCTCATGTGGCTATCGGGTAACCTCGTCATGACCGACCAACTATGGTGGGCTGTATTGGGTGTGGGTCTAGTCTTCTTAGGGGTCACAGGAATCTTCCTTTTGCTTGACCTTGACCGCCCAGAGCGATTTCTCTATGTTTTTTTGAGGCCTAACTGGTCCTCCTGGCTTGTCAGGGGAGCGTACATTATCGGAGGATATGGGGCAGTACTTTCAATGAGTATGGCTGTATTATTATTTGACCTTGATAGAACATTCCTAGAGTGGCTTGCTTATGCAGGCATTCCTCTTGCTTTCCTGACTGGGATATACACTGCATGGTTATTGCAACAAGCCAAGGGCCGTTCATGGGCGAGAGACTCGACACTTCCACTGAAGTTTACGATTGAGACAGCAGTTGTTGGTGGAGCAGTTCTCTTGCCTTTAGTTTCACCAAGTGTGGTTACCGGCATTATTTCTGCAGTGGTATTGTTATTGGCTTGGAATCATGGTAAGCATGTGGTCCAAGGGCCACAGTTGGAGAGTTTAATTTGAGGTGATTTGATGGGTGCAAAAAGATCAATCATTGAAAAAATAGCGGAGAGTGTGCGCTTAATCCCAAAGATTTCGGAAAGAGAGTGGGCATATGGCGCGGATGGGCCACTGCGGCGATACCCCGACCCTTCTGAGTGGCATAATCACACTGAGCTTGATGCAAATGCTTGGCCAAAGAGAATAGAGAGAAATTACTCACTTGTACCAACAACCTGCTTCAACTGTGAATCGGCTTGTGGCCTATTGGCCTATGTTGACAAAGATTCGGGAGATGTTGCCAAGTTTGAGGGCAACCCGCATCACCCTGGAAGCCGAGGGAGAAATTGTGCAAAGGGTCCTGCAACAATCAATCAAATCCAGGATACTGAGCGAATTCTTCATCCAATGCGTCGTAAAGGTGCGAGAGGTTCTGGGGATTGGGAAGAAATTTCTTGGGAAGAAGCACTTGATGAGATTTCTGAGAAAATCCGAGCATCTCTAAAGACTGGTGCTGTTGACAAGGTAGTCTATCACGTCGGTCGTCCGGGCCATGAAGGATATGCAAATCGCGTACTCAAAGCGTGGGGGGTTGATGGTCACAACAGCCATACAAATATTTGTTCAGCAGGGGCTCGGACAGGTTATGCACTTTGGCATAAACACGACCGCCCTTCGCCTGACCACGCTAACGCGAAGGTAATTCTTCTCACCTCCTCTCACTTGGAAACAGGCCATTACTTCAACCCGCACGCACAGAGGATATTGGAGGGCATGATGGATGGTGCTAAACTCATCGTCATTGACCCACGTCTTTCGAATACTGCGGCAATGGCAGATCATTGGGTGCCGACATGGCCTGGTTCTGAACCCGCATTATTCCTCGCATGGGCGAAGATGATTCTTGACAAGGGGACTTACGATCGCGAGTTCCTTGAAAATTGGGTTAATTGGGAAATGTGGCTCAAGGCCGACCATCCTGATGTAGATTGTAATTTTGAGAATTTCATTGAATTAATGAAGAAGGAATATGCCGATTATACTCCCGAATTTGCTGCTGAAGAGTGTAGGATTCCTGTTGAACAGGTGATTGAAGTCGGTGAAATCGTTGCTGAGGCTGGAAATGCACTTTCTGCTCATGTCTGGCGCTCAGCAAGTATTGGAAATCTTGGTGGCTGGCAAGTTAGCCGAACCTTACATTTCCTGAATGTGTTGACTGGTTCGGTAGGGACCGTTGGTGGCACAGCCCCTAATTCGTGGACTAAGTACAAGCCGACTCTCTTTGATGAGCCACCAGCACCTGATGGCTGGAATGAATTACACTATCCTCCTGAATATACACTAGCTCATTACGAAATGAGCCATATTTTGCCACACATGGTGAAAGAAGGAAGAGGTGAGATGGATGTATATTTCACTCGTGTATTCAATCCTGTTTGGACATATCCTGATGGATTCTCTTGGATGGAGATGCTACAGAATGAGGATTCAATTGGCTGCCATGTGGCATTAACGCCAACATGGAACGAAACGGCATTTTTAGCCGATTATGTCCTTCCTATGGGCCATTCATCAGAGAGGCATGACATCAATTCATACGCCACACAAGCGGGTAAATGGGTTGCATTCAGACAACCAGTCCTTCGAGAGTATGCACGAAGAGAGGGTCGTGAGGTAGAGTTCACTCACGAGGTAAATCCTGGTTCGGTTTGGGAAGAAGATGAATTTTGGATTGAACTTTCGTGGAGGATTGATGATGGCACGATGGGTATCCGTGAGCATTTCATGAGCCCATACAGAGAGGGTGAAAAAATCACCGTAGATGAGTACTACCAATTCACATTTGAGAATGTTCCAGGGCTTCCTGAAGCCGCTGAAAAAGAGGGGTTGACGGCACTTGATTACATGAGGAAGCACGGTGCTTTCTTGATTGAACCGTCTGTTTACAATGTGCATGAAAAAGAAGGTTGGCCAACTCCAAGCGGCAAACAGGAGTTTTACTCTGAGACTATGATTGAGTTTGGATATCCTGAGCATTCAATACCTCACTATCGAATTAATAGTCATGTCCACCCATCAAAATTACAGGAAGAGAATGCTTACTGTCTTCTGCCAAATTTCCGTTTACCACAACATATTCATTCCCGTTCAGCTAATGCAAAATGGTTGGCTGAAATCGCTCACAAGAACCCAATTTGGATTCATCCTAAGGATGCTGAGAAGTTAGGTGTTTCAGAAGGCGAATTACTAAAGATTCAGACAGAAATTGGTTGGTTTGTAGACAAGGTGTGGGTTACAGAATCAATAAAACCAGGTGTTGTAGCCTGTTCTCATCACATCGGAAGATGGCGTAGGGAACAAGACCGTGGAAATCGTTTCATGACAAATACTGTTGAAATAACAGATAATGGCGATGGAAAAATGAGAATGCGTACTGTTGAAGGCGTC
This sequence comes from Methanobacteriota archaeon, assembly GCA_018650285.1. GTDB lineage: Archaea > Thermoplasmatota > Poseidoniia > Poseidoniales > Thalassarchaeaceae > MGIIb-Q1. The sequence goes on along the minus strand of JABIGF010000021.1, from coordinate 116,275 downwards.
AATTCATGGGAATCTAGTGACCCTGATACAAACAGAATCTGGTGGCGAGATGGTGGTGTCCATCAAAATATCACTCACGCAGTTCAACCCGATCCAATTAGTGGTGCACATTGTTGGTTGCAGAAAGTTTGGCTTTCAAAACCTAGAGATGGTGAGGCCTACGGCGATGTTGAAGTTGATATGAACAAATCAATGGCGCATTACAAGAAATGGAATGATTGGGCTAAAGAGAGAGAAACGCACCCACGTGGTGAGCGTAGACCATTGTGGATGAAACGCCCATTGGCACCAAAGGCTGAACATTTCATTCTCAAGAAGGAGTAGGTGTTGAAATGGAACTAATGATAATGATTGGTATCTTTTTGCTCTTAGGTGTAGCCTTAGCATTTTCACCATTAGGACTTGGCGGAGGGGTGCTATTCGTGCCAATTTTTCACTACCTTTTGGGTTGGTCAATTGAAGATGCTTTGTTAGGTTCACTTGGATTGGTATTTATGGTTGCATTAGGGAGCAGCATGTCACATTCTAAAGGTGGGCATGCCGATAAAATTGTAGCAAGTGTGGGGCGAAAAATGGCAATACCTGGGGCTGTAGTTGGTTCTATTATTGCCTCATTGTTAATCAAAAACGTTGACCCTGTTGTTATCAAGATTCTTGCCGCGATAATTCTCGCATTTGTTATTGAGAGAACACTTACAAGAATGCGAAGAGAAGCAAATGGTTCTACTATTGAGGTTAATGTTTCTGAACAGATTGGCAAGTATCGGTTGGGGACATCCTTGGCCGGTATTGCTTCAGGTTTGTTGGGGATTGGAGGGGGGGCAATTCTTGTCACACTACACCGTTCCTTGTTAGGAATGGATGCCCATAAAGCTGCAGGGACTAGTTATCTGATTGGTGCGACCATTGTTCCTGTTGCCTTAGTTAGCCACATAATCATTGATGGTACCCTAGGGGTATTGGTAGATCGTATTGGACTGCTACCAATGATTTTGATTCCTGCTTTGGCTTTTTGTTGTTCCTTTTTTGGGGCCAAATATGCAATTCAATATGTGCCAAAAAGAGTGGTTACAAACACTTTCTTAGTAGCAGTTAGTCTTAGTTTGATGCGCTATTTGTATGATTTTTCAACATACATCTTGTAATTTCACATTGATTCAATCAATACGGCAATTCCTTGCCCGCCACCAATACATGCGGTTGCGATACCATATCTTCCACCGCGACGCTTGAGTTCAAGTGCGAGAGTTAGAACAAGGCGGGTTCCAGTTGCGGCTAATGGGTGGCCAAGTCCTACAGCGCCACCATTGACATTGACTTTTTCGACGTCAATTCCAAGGTCCTTGATACAAGCCACGGCTTGGCCAGCAAAAGCCTCGTTAATTTCCCAGAGGTCAATATCATCAACAGTTAATCCAGCCTTTTCTAGTGCCTTGCGGCTACTTGGAACAGGGCCATAGGCCATGATTGCTGGTTCTAACCCAACTATTCCCCAAGATACGATACGGGCAAGAGGTTGGTCGCCATCTGTTTGGGCGCGGCTTGCAGACTTGATGACTACTGCTGCAGCACCATCAACCACACCAGATGCATTCCCTGCTGTGACTAGAGAATCTGGGCCGAAGTGGGTTCTAAGGCCTGAAAGAGTTTCAGAAGTAGTCCCTAATACTACATGGTCTTCATCACTAGCACCAACAATTCCGTTAGGTGTTTCTACCTCAACAATTTCTTCCGCCCAAACACCGTTTTTCACGCTGTGTTCTGTGCGTTGATGACTTAGCGCTGCAAACTCGTCTACTTCCATACGTTCAACGCCTTTGCGTTTGCATAGTTCATCACTTGTTTGTGCCATGAAAGAACCACACATGCCATCTAATAGATTGGTGAAGAGGTAATCTTCCATGTCTTTGGATAGTTCATCGCCTGCACGAGGTGGCCTGCCTAGTTTGTAGGTGTCACGCATCCCCCTGAGCACGTGAGGTGCTTGGGAGAGATTTTCCATTCCACCAGCGACAACAACTTCTGCGTCACCTAACATAATCATCTGCGCTCCTGAAACAATTGATTGAGCGCCACTTCCGCATATTCTTGAAAGGGTTAACATTGGTACTTCTTGAGGGATTCCGCCCTTTAGTCCGGCGTGCCGGCCACCAAAAATGGCTTGGTCAGAGGTTTGTAATGCGTATCCCATTACTAGATGATCTACTGTGTTTGGGTCTGTTCCAGTCTTATCTAAGGCTCCACGAATCGCTGTAGCGCCCAAATCTTCTGCTGAAACTTCTGCCAATAATCCACCTAGTTCTCCATCTCCGCGTTTACCACCAAGCCATTCACAAAATGGTGTTCTCGCTCCGCCGATAATGACTACATCTTCTGTCATATTGCCGGCGACTTAGAAGCAGTTATTCAACCGTCCGCTTATGCGATTAAGGTGCTTAAAATGGCAGTTCCAGCGAGGTACGCTCCAATTGATGACCCGACGTTGGCTAGAGCGGTGACTAATAGGACGCGTCCAACTCGATTACTCCAGAATAATCCAAAGGAATCTAGTTTCAAGAAATCTTGGAGGTCCTTGGCTGTTGGTTTGGCAATTTTCATTTGCACAGCCCCTGCAAACCAACCTGCAGCAAGAGTTGGATTCAGCGAGGTGATAGGTGAGGCAAGTGCGGCAGTGAGGATGGCTAGAGGATGGCCTCGCGCTAGTAATGCACCAAAAGCAGCAAGTGCAGCATTAAATGCCAACCAAGTATACGCGACAGTGAGTAATTCCTCATAATTCCCTTGCGTCAAAAGGTACCCAAAGAGACCAATCATGATGATGGGGAATCCCCATTTTAGGCCCTTCCAAATCGCACTAGGGTGAGGTACTGCGTGTAATTCATCCCATTTTTCTTCAGACAATTTTTCTTTCTTCATTAGCCGCTCTTCTACACCGTTAAGATGACCCGCTCCAATAACTGCTAACACTTTACCGCGGTCACGTAATTTTTCAATAGAGCCAGCCAAATATTCGTCTCTTTCGTCAACTAGTACTTCGCCAGCACCTGGAGCGCTAACTCGCAATTCTTCCATCAGTTGAGTGATTAAATCTCCATCTCCAAGTAATTCTTCAACATCAATTTCTTCTTCATCCGATTCTTCAGCAATTAGGGAGTAAAGGATTCGCCATTTTTCACGAAACTTCATCTTTTTCCAAGCTCGTTTGAGTGTGATTTGAATATCTCTATCAACTAGTTCAATTGGAATCCCTGCTTCTTCTGAAGCATCAACAGCAGCCAATAGGTCGACTCCTACTTTTTCTCCTGCTTCAATTCCCATTTTTCGTTGCTCAATTGCTAGCAGGCTTTGGAAGAGTAGTAGGGATGTGCGACCTTCCTTTAGGACTTTAGTAAGCGCTTCATCATCAAATTTTTGAGGGTCTTTGAGACTCGCCAAACGATTTTCATCAAGTTCAATTGCTACAACATCAGGTTGCCATTCTGCAATTTGCTGTTTGACGACTTCAGCACTTTCACGGCTTACATGAGCGGTGCCAATAATGCGCAGATTTTCATCAATATCTATGATTGGGACTGCCATTATTCTCCCTCTTCTTGTTGTGTCCGCGAACTTAACTCAGACATGATAGTCAATAAATCATGATGCTCATTAATGTCGTGAACTCTCAAAATGTCTATCCCTAGTGTCATGGCATGTGCAGCAACACCCAATGTCCCTGCTAGTCTTTCGTCACTTAATGTCCGATTCAATAGGTCCTTGAAAACAGATTTTCGACTTACCCCCCAAAGTAGGGAAAAGTCTTCTTTCCCGCGGAATGATTGACTGTTTGATAGAAGTTCTAGGTTATGCTCCATGTTCTTTCCAAAACCAATTCCAGGGTCTAGAATAATGAGTTCTGAAGGGTGGCCGTTTGCGATAAGGCGGCGGGCAGTTGAAAGTAAACTGTCGCTTACTTCTCTTACTACGTCGTTGTAGTTTGGTCCTGATTGCATATTTCCTGGCTCCCCAAGCATGTGCATAATGCACACGGGACATTTTGATTCTATAATCAGATTAAACATTTCCGCGTTTCGCAGGCCAGAAACATCGTTGACCATATTAGCGCCAGCGGCTAGAGCAGCGGTGGCAACTTCTGGTCGGCGAGTATCAATTGATATTAGCCCATCAGGGTTAACTTGCCTTAGTGCTTCAATAACTGGTACAACTCGAGATTTTTCTTCAATTACAGATACAGGTTTAGCGCCAGGTCGAGTTGATTCGCCACCGACATCAATCCAATCAGCACCATCATTCCACATTTGCAATGCCATCTCTACAGCAGCTTCTACAGAAGCGCTCCTAGATGCAGCATGGAAGGAATCAGGTGTGACATTGACAATCCCCATCAAACGGGGTTGTCCATCATTACGGCGTCTCAAGAAAGGTGCCAAGTCACGCATCTTGACCACCGGCTTGGGGCAATCGTTTATCATCCCACGCAGTGACCAAGGCCTTCATGAATGGTGCGGGAGCCTCGTTGAATGACGAGAATAACGGTGCAGAATCCCGCATCGAAGTCATGGACAGTGATGGGAAATTGCCACACCCTGAGAATTTGGAATTAGCAAATAGCGTTCTAAATCGACTTCAGCCTAAAGACCGCCATGAGATGGGTCAAATGATTCATAGTCGCTCTTTTTTGGGCGGTATTTTGCTTGCCACTGTTGGGATATTTTGGTGGTTAACTGTTTCTATAATGGGTAATAGATTAGGTGATAATGATGCTACTTTGCCTAATTCAATGATTTTCGATCTAGGTTTTCTTCAAGTTTCATTATTAATCCCATTACTAGTTCTCATTGCTACAGTATTATTGATGCATAGCCGAGAGCGCACATCTTGGCAATCGGGTGCATTTGGTGGTATTTTGATAATAATTGCACTTTACTTTACTTTGGAGCCAGTGGGTTGGATTATTTTTACAGATGAAGGTAATCCTTCAATGGTCCTTCAATCGTTAAGAATTGGTGCTTTAGCAATAATGATTCATTATTCAACACATATGATTCTTGATGCAATCCTTCTTTCGTGGGTACAAAAAATGCTACAATCGTTCCCACTTGAGATGTCTGAACTCGATGAGCCACTAATGTTAGGTGCAGGTGACTTTGACAAGAATGAAGAAGAGACCACCCCCGCCTAAGGGTGAGGGTTATGGGCGACATCACTGTTCTTCGTTTATCTCACAGGGCAGGGCGTGACCCCCGTATGTCTACTCACCTAGGACTTACTGCACGCGTATATGGTGCGAAGCAATTCTTACTTGCTGGCGATAATGATTCAGCAATATTGCAATCTTTGATAGATGTGAAGGAGAGATTTGGTGGCGACATGGAGGTTCATCACGAATCGTCGCCACTTGGATTCCTAAGGCGATTTGTTGCAGATGGTGGCATAGCCGTCCATCTGACAATGTATGGTCTGCCGTATCAAGAAGTAATTCCTGATTTGCCAAGTGATAAACCGATTGTAATTGTTGTTGGCGGGGCAAAAGTATCACGCGAATATTATGAAATGTGCCAGTACAACGTAGCCGTCGGTAATCAGCCTCATAGCGAGGTGGCAGCATTAGCCGGTTTTATGGAGAGACTCAATGATGGTGTATTTCCACCAGAACATTTCAAAGGCGGGAAGTTAGAAATCCATCCTTCAGGACGTGGAAAGGATATGCGTCAAGAAGAATAATTCAGATGAATTATTGGGTTTTAATTCCTTAGTTTTGTCTTTTCCCGCGTGTCAATGATTATGAGCGGATTGCAAGCACGATTCTAAGGTGCAAGGGTGACTTCACACGGCGGCTTTAGTCCCGGAGAAGGCCAATCCGGCGTTTTTAATCCATTTTGCGGGATTGATGCCGCCGACATCCTACTTTCAGGCGATATTGTCGGCTCAAAGCGTGCGTCCGGCAAAGGCGTCATACTTCTTGCCGACGGTTCTAGATTTGAGGGCGACCTTTTCGGGGCAGAAGCAATTGGCGAAGGGGAACTTGTTTTCACTACTGGGATGACCGGTTTTCAAGAGTCTCTTTCAGACCCATCATTCGCAGGCCAAGTATTGACATTCACTTGGCCATTACTTGGTAACTATGGGGTTGCCGAGGGAATTTCAGAATCTTCGGGAGTCTGGCCACGAGGTGTGGTGTGTCGCGAGTGGATAGATCACCCAGACCATCGTGATTGTATTGGCTCAGTAGACGATTTCTTGCTTGCTCATGGTGTGCCAGGGATAACTTCGGTTGACACTAGGGCTTTGACACGCAGGGTGCGAGAGCACGGCGTGATTCTGTGTCAATTCGGCCCACTAGAAATGGAAGAAGAGATGCGCTCGCGGCTCGAAAAGATGACTTCACCTGATTTGGAAGATTTAGTTGATGAAGTTAGTAGAGATGATGCAGTTCTCCTCAATGAAGGTGTGTTGGATGCAAATGGGATTCCAAAACCTAGGATTGCGGCGTTAGATTGTGGAATAAAATACAACATTCTTAGACAATTAAGTAATCGATTTGAGGTGCTATGGTGTCCGCCTGATGTTGGTTATGATACTCTTGTTTCCGATTGGCAGATAGATGCTCTATTCTGTTCAAATGGGCCAGGTGACCCCGCTCACGGTGGTAAGGCTATGGCAGCCCGACGAGCATTAGCTACTGGATTAGAAGAAAACATGCCAGTAATGGGTATTTGCTTAGGCCATCAATTGCTAGGGTTAGCAACGGGTCTTGAAACCTACAAATTGCGCTACGGTCATCGAGGTGCTAATCAACCGGTTGTTGATTTAATCTCTAGTAAGGTTAGTATCACTAGCCAGAATCATGGTTTCGCAGTCAATCCTAGAGGAGAGGAGCCACTCGCACCCCATCCAATATGGCAGAGCCAAGGAGCCCCTGTTGCCCTTTCTGAGGCGGAAACCACAGTTCGTTTTGTTAATGCTAATGACAGGACAGTAGAGGGTTTGGATGTTGTTGGCCGACCCGCATTTAGCGTCCAGTATCATCCCGAAGCGTGCCCAGGTCCTCACGATGCAGATTATTTGTTTGACAGGTTTTCAGAAATCGTTGCCAAAGAGATGGATGGAAAATTACCACTTTCAAAGCGAGGTGGTGCCTGATGCCTCGTAGAGATGATTTGCAGCGCATCATGATATTAGGTTCTGGACCAATAAAAATCGGCCAAGCAGCAGAGTTTGATTTCTCAGGCTCGCAAGCGTGCCGAGCATTGCGAGCCGATGGTTACGAAGTAATTCTTGTAAACAGTAATCCTGCAACAATTCAGAATGACCCGGAAATGGCCGACCAGATTTACATTGAACCACTGTTACCAGATGTAATTAGAAGAATATTGGAAATCGAAAATCCAGATGCTTTACTCGCTGGTATGGGTGGGCAAACAGCCTTGAATCTCGCATCAGCCCTTGCCCACGACGGCACCTTGGAGCGATTAGATGTGGAACTCATCGGTTGTGACCTAGTTTCAATTGATGAAGCAGAAGACCGACACCTGTTCAATCAAGTGTGTAGTGAAATTGGATTGCCTATTTGCCAAGCTCACGCTTGTAATTCAATTAATGAAGTTCTTGAAGCGGCTGAAACAATTGGTAATTTCCCATTACTTGTGCGTCCTGCATTCACTCTTGGTGGTCTTGGCGGTGGTACGGCATGGAATCGTGGAGAGTTAGTAGAGATAGCCAGTCAAGGGATACTTCATTCACGGATAGGTCAAGTATTGATTGAAGAGAGTATTTTGGGTTGGCAAGAGCATGAGTACGAAGTGATGCGAGATGCAAATGATAATTGCATCATTGTTTGTACAATGGAAAATATTGACCCAATGGGCGTCCATACAGGCGAATCAGTTGTTGTAGCGCCACAGCAGACACTTTCTGACCGCGACCATCAGATGTTGAGGGATGCAGCATTACGATTAATCCGCCGTCTTGACATTAAGGGTGGATGTAACGTTCAATTTTCTTTCAATCAAGATACAGGTGAATATGTTGTAATTGAAGTAAATCCTAGGGTTTCCCGCTCATCCGCTTTAGCAAGCAAGGCTACTGGTTATCCAATAGCGCGTATGGCGGCATTGATTGCAGTAGGCTACACTTTGGATGAATTACCTAATCCAATTACAGGGGAAGGGACTACTGCTGCCTTTGAGCCTACTCTAGACTACTGTGTAGTCAAGATTCCAAGATGGCCCTTTGACAAGTTCAGAACGGCCGATAGAACACTTGGGACATCAATGAAATCCACAGGTGAAGTGATGGCAATAGGGCGCTCGTTCCAAGAGGCATTCCTCAAGGCATGGGCCTCACTTGAATATGGGCAACCGCACCCACGCCCGCTGACTATGGCAGACACCTCTGAGGGTGAAGGGATGGGTGAAAGGGCTCATGAATCACTTCCTGATGAAATCCTCGAAGAGTGGATTAGAGTTGCTACTGATCGAAGAATGGGTGCGCTATACGAAGTATTCAGAAGAGGATGGACTGTTGATAGAGTGGAGGAAATCACTTCTATCACACGTTGGTTCTTAGAGAAATTCAAGCGCATGGCAGCGATGGATGGTGAAGTTGTTTCAGCAGGTGCTTCAGGTTTGATGGCTGCTGATATCAGTTCTGAACAGATGCGTTGCTGGAAATCAAATGGATTAACTGATGCTCACATTGCTGATGCTTTGTCAGGATATCCAGCATCTGGGTGGCGCATTAAAGAGCCAGGTAAGACTGAGTTTGATGTGATGGCAAGGAGACATGAATTAGATATCCATCCTGTCTATAGAATGGTGGACAGTTGCGCTGCTGAGTTTGCCGCAGTCACTCCTTATTATTATTCAACTTACGAGCCAAATGGTGATTTAGGAATTGACATGGTGACCCAACCGCGCAAGACTTCTGACCAAGGAGAAGAGGCTAGAAGATTAGTTGTCATTGGTTCAGGCCCAATTCGTATTGGCCAAGGAATTGAGTTCGATTATGGCGCCGTTCATGCTGTACAGGCGATTAGAGAAGTTGGACACGAAGCAATTCTTATCAATAATAATCCTGAAACAGTTTCAACCGATTTCGATACTTCTGATCGCCTCTATTTTGACCCATTAACTTTGGAATGTGTGGCTGAAATCCTTTTGCGTGAAGGCGCAGATGGTATTTTGTTACAATTCGGAGGTCAGACTGCAATTAATTTGGCCCTGCCTCTTGATAGTAGACTTGACCATCTTTCATCTCTCGGGCTTAATTTACAATTGGAAGGTACCTCTCCAGATGCGGTGGATGAAGCTAGTGACCGTGAACGGTTCGAAGCATTTGCTTTGAGAACTGGCCTCAAGATGCCCAGAGGGCAGACTGGTAGCACCCCCGAAGAAGTCAGAGAGGCAGTTGCTGAGATAGGATATCCTGTGTTAATCCGTCCTTCGTATGTCTTAGGTGGTAGAGGTATGGAGATACTTACTAGCGATGCCCAACTTAACGCATACATGAATGAAGCATTCATTAATCCAGACAAGCCACTTCTTGCAGACGAGTATTTGGGGCACGCAATAGAACTTGATGTGGATGCTGTTTCTGATGGCGAAGAAGTTCTCATTGGCGCAATAATGGAACATTTGGAAGAGGCGGGAATCCATTCAGGTGACTCAACTTGTTTCATCCCGCCACAGAATGTCAGTGACGAAATAATGTCTCAAGTTGAGGATTGGACTAGAAAAATTGGTATTGGTCTCAATATCGTTGGGTGCTACAACATCCAATTTGCAATATGTGAAAATGAACTCTATGTGTTGGAAGTCAATCCTAGGGGCTCACGAACTTTCCCCTTCGTGGCTAAATCAACTGGTATCCCGTTAGCAAGAATTGCAGCCCATGTCACTATTGGTGCGAAGTTAGCAGACCTAGAAATCCCAGAGCGAACTACCGGATTGGTGTGTGTCAAAGCGCCAGTATTCCCATTCATCAAATTGCGTGGACTTGACCCCGCCCCAGGGCCTGAAATGAAATCAACAGGTGAAGTGATGGGTAGTGATACTGATTCTGCGCGAGCCTATCTAAAAGCTCGTTTAGCAACCGAGTTACCTGTGCCAATCAAAGGAGGGGTGTATCTCACTGTCAAGGACGGAGATAAGGAAGAATTGTTGCCCATAGCCTCAAAACTTTCTGAAATGGGCTTTACACTTTACGCGACAGCAGGTACATCAAATGCTCTAAAGTTAGGGGAGGTCCCAGTTGAGCGTGTATTCAGAATTGCAGAGAGGCACTCTCCAGACGCTCTTGATTTAATGAGGCAAGGCAAGATCAACTTGGTGATAAATACGCCAAGCAAGAGTGGCGGCGCTGTTCTTGATGGTAACATGATGCGCCGTTTGGCAGTTGAACTAAACATTCCGTTTGTGACAACAATGTCAGGTGCAAGGATGGAGGCTGAGGCTATTGCTGCAATGCGAGATGGTATTCCTGAGCCAAGAGCCCTCAAAGTCGATTATCTGAAGTGATTACAAAGTAATTCACATAGGCAATGCGGAAATATGATGGCATCAATCGCAAACTGGTAATTATGGGCGACGAGAAACCAAAACGACTTGGGAAACTTGCTTCAAAAGTTGGTGGGGCTGGAAAAGCAGCAGTGAAGAAGAAGGCAGCAGATGCAATGAAAACAGCTGCAAAGCCGTTGACTGATGCTGTTTCATCCAAGGCCGAGGAAGTCACCAAGAAAGCAGCCGCGGCGATTGAAGAAAAAGCGACTGATATGGTTAAAAAACAGATGAAAAAGGAAGCAAAAAGAAAATTTTTCGGCAAATAATTTGTTTTTGCTAATTATCAGCAGGCATCGAATGCTTCAATGATGTAGCGTGTTGATGGGCTTGTCCAAGCCAATTCACTCAATCCCTCTTCCCCTTCTGTAGAGTAGATTCGGATAACATCTTGAACGCGAACATTCCCATCACTTGAACGTGCGAGTATGGTCTTTGGTTTGAGGGCTTTACCAGTGCCGTGAGGGTCATAGATTGTGTCAAGAGCTTCTGCAAGGAACCAATCGGCTTTCCCAGCAGGTTCTCCTTCGTATTTCTTCGTGATTTTCGGACCACCACCGAACAATCCTGCTGCTCCACCTATCTTTCCACCACTCTTCTTTGGTTTTGAGGTGCGGGTTGCTCCTTTAGGGGCAGCCTTTGTCCCACCTACTCCAGCAGTTGCTACCGATTTGGATTTGTATTCTTTCTCTAATTCTTCTCGAACTTTCTCTCTGATTTTTGGTTCAAGTTTCTTTGACATTTCATCTTCGTTAAAGTTGGCAAGTTTTTCCTCAGATTCCTTTTTGGATATTTCAAGACTATCTATTGCTTGAACGTAATGGGCTGCAACTTGAACTAGAGCCGCTTCCATTGCTGCTTGTGCTTGAACTTGGACAACTTCTGCAGAGTGGTCACGCCATTTCTTCCACTGTAAGTTACTATGTGATAGGATATCTGAACCACACTTTGGGCAAAAGGAGCGCTTGGGTGGTTTTAGAACAGGGATGGCTCGCAAGTCATCGTTGGTGAGGTTTGTTTCATCGATACCCCCATGTGAGATGTCGTGGATATGGTGACTTGCATCCATTCCTAGATTCATTGCTTGCTGGAATATTGGGTCTGAAGTTTTGATTCTGCCTGTCATTACTAGATTCCATGCATCACTCTCTTGAGAGACTAATGCGACAGCCGCAGAAGCAGCAGGGCTAGATGCAAAATTAGATACTGGCACAGCGGCGCTACTTGTCGTTGCTGCAGGTGCTGCAGCCATCGCCGTTTGTTGCGCATCATCAGCCGCTTGCGCTGACGATGCGGCGAGTCCTAATTCAATTGGATTTGCTCCTTCTTCCACTTTTGCGATAAGGTCAAATTTATCTGCCATTGAAAGATCATCACGACTACGAATCGCATCTTTCAGGGATTTTACATCGTGTCCTGTGGCGGTAATTGGGCCATCAACTTCGAAGTCATTTCCACATTGTAGGCAGAACTTTGCAGTCGCCTCATTAGGACCTTCGCACTTGGGGCAGTAGACCGCCATCAGAGGCTTACACAACCCCATCACATTTCAAACATAATGCTCCACGGTTCTGCCGAAGGCAGTTTCTTGACCTAGTTGATTCCGTCAAGAAGGTCTAGGATATCTTGTTTTTCAAGTTCAGCGAGAAGCGCTCCTAACTTTGGCCCACGTTCCCTGTCAAGTAGAGATCTGTATAATGAGGTAAACGCTTCACGTGGAGCCAATTCCGATGTTGAAATAGTCCCTCTAATTGCCGTTAATATCTCATCTTCAATCCAACGTATCTCTTTGATATTATCTGAAAAAGTATTTAGGAAATCTATCTCATTTTCTTCAAATTGTCTAGAATCAATAGAGTTCGCCAATTTTATCCGCGCATTTTCTGGAAACCATTCTGAATTAAGCCAATTTCTCATTCTTCCAACTCGGTCGACAAGGCGGCTATCTGGTTGAGTGACATCAATTCCGTGAGTGCGTGCCAATGAATCTAGTAGGTCAGCATTTTTTGATTTGATTTGACATAGGGTTGAGAGGTGACTGAATGAAATTCCAAGCCCCCCATCGTAACTAGTTCCAGAACGAATTCCTTGCGCCAACTCAAACTTTCGCGCTTCATCAATAAGTTGCTGCTCCTTACGGCTACTTTCTTCAACGCTCTTATGCTCAAGTGTGCTCAATTTGGTGTGGTATTTTTGCTCCAAACGTTCATACTCGTCAGCCAAAGAAATCAATCCTTCTCCAGGGTCGAAATCTATGTGCTTGCTTGGCTTGACTCGAGTAATCAAAAAACGCATGATTTCTGGCGGTACAATATCAAGGAGTTCTTTTCCACTTACTGTGTTGCCTTTACTACTAGCCATTGCCCCTTTTCCTTTGAGGTAGATCCATTCATACATCATACCCATTGGCGGGGGCGAGCCAAATATTGGAGAGAGGTGTTGTCCAGTATCCCATGAACCACCTGCTGCGGAATGGTCTTTACCGTATGCTTCGAAGGAAATATTTAGCCAGTCCCAGCGAGCAGGCCAATCTAGACGCCAGGGAAGTTTTCCGCCGCCCTTCTCAATATTTGTACGACCAGTATGGCCATTTTCTGTTTGCCATTCTATCCATGGCCATTCACAATGGGTGACTTTGACGCCGTGCATTTTTCCTTCATCATCAACGGGGTTGTATGGAAACCAATCGTCATTAAGTGGGCGTTGGGATATTTCTGAAATAATATCACGAATTTTTTCACGGTTATCAATTGCAGTTTTTGCCGCAGTAGTGTATTTTCCTTCTTGGTATGATTGGTATGAGTCAACGACCCGATATTCTACACCTAGGTCATTTAATGCTTCAAAAAATGGCGTCAAGAAATAATTTGAATAATTTCCATTGCCATCAGGAGAAGGAATTGTTGCCAAAGCTTTGCCGACATGTTGAGAGTATTCGTCATCTTTTAGAAATGGATAGACCTTTCTCAATGGGTCTGCTGTATCAGCGATGTAAACTAATTCAGCATCTATGCCGATCCTTTCGCACGACCTTACAATTAGGTCGGCAGTCAGAACTTCTCGCATATTTCCTACATGAATTGGGCCCGACGGTGTAATTCCAGTGGCGATTACATGTGAATCGCCTTGCTTTGCCAATCGCTCTGCGATGACATCTGCCCAGTGCATCACTTACACCTGCTTACACTGAAATTGCTCGAATGAGTCCACGTAGTGGAACTCCACTGATTTCATTATTCTCAGTTTTATTGACTAGTACGAGACAAATGACGACTTCAGCGCCGTCATTTTGTAATGCTTGTATGGCTCCTCTCATGGTTTCACCACTGTTCAATAGGTCATCAACAATTGCTACCTTCCGACCACCTACATTGGCGTATTTGTGAGATAGTGCGCCCCCATTTTCTCCTATTGCACTGCGGAAAATGGATATTTCAGCGCCGATTTGGTCAGCTACCGAGTTGGCAAAAAGGATACCGTTGAGGCTGATACCTACTATCGTATCAATTCCTTCTGGGAACTGTTCGTCAACAATATCGGCCATGATTGTGCCAATCGCATCAATTCGTTGCGGTCTAACGCCAATTGTACGCCATCCAATTCGGACATCGTCAGGCTTACCTTCTGGCGCAGAAGTGCCTTGTAGCCAAGTGATTGTAGATTTAGAGATAGACATCTCATCTGCAATCTGTTTATCATTCAAACCTTCTTCACGAAGTTGTAACACTTTCGCTCTCAATTCATCAACGCTTAATGCCATTCAAATTCAAGGGGCCGCTCGCCAACTATGAACCCACCGCCATAGGCGGTGTTCTGAAACGTCTTTTTCAGGCAATCAAATAATTCCGCTCTAGCGATGATGAAAGAGTAAATATTCTACGAGTTGATTAGAATCTACCAGTTGAGCCAAACCCGCCTTCGCCACGTTCGGTTTCACTAAGTTCCTCTTCTGAAACTTCCATAAATTCTACTTTGGGAACTGGGGCGATAACCAATTGAGCAACTCTTTCACCCTTGGGGATTGTGTATGATTCACCTTCGCCAATCCAGGTCATTAAAACCATCAATTCTCCACGGTAGTCTGCATCTATAGTTCCGGGTGCGTTTGGCAATATGAGCCCTTTAGCACCAAGTGATGAGCGCGCCCGAATTTGACCCTCATATCCTGCTGGTATGGCAATTTTCAAACCGGTTTTTACTTTGGCAGAAGTTCTTGAAGAGACTGTTGTTTCTTCAATGGCACGTAAGTCCCATCCTGCAGCAAGGGACGACCCTTGAGTTGGGGCTTGGGCATCAGGGTGAATCTTGGTGAATTGGACGGCCACACGCTCTCGCATGGTTACGGCGGGGCGCGCATAGGCTGTTGAATTAACGGTGCCCTTAACAGGGGGGCGCAGGTCGGCGAATCTAATGGCAGACTTTGACTATGAGTCACTTCTCAACCGCGCTCGCGACAATATCCCTCAGGATTTGTCATCTTCAGCACGTTGGAAACTTCCAGAGCCTGATATCTTGATTGAAGGCAGTCAGACGATTATCCGCAATTTTAGTGATATCGTGGATATGATGGACCGTGATGGAAACCACATCTATCATTTTCTTCAGAATGAATTGGGTACTTCAGGTTCAAGAGAAGAACGCCGTGTTCTTCTCAAGGGGCGAATCCCACCAAAGAGGATTCGCGAAAAGTTAGGCAATTATGTGAAAACATTCGTTTTGTGCGGGCAGTGTAATGCCCCTGATACTAGATTCATCAAGGCAGATCGTACTACTCTTCTCAAGTGTCAAGCTTGCGGTGCAACACGCCCAGTCAAACTTTGAATCGTACCATTTCGAATAGAAATTGGTCAGAGATTCCCCTCGGCTTTTGCAACAGATATTCGGACAGCCATAGCAGTATCAGGTGTTACTGAAATGCTTGTGATCCCACATTCAATTAGGAATGCGGGGAATTCTTCTGGATAGTCAGATGGCGCTTGCCCACAGATTCCTATTTCTAATCCGGCGTCTTTGAATTTGTTTATTGCTTGACGAATCATTGATTTCACAGCAGGTGAGCGAGCATCAACTGGATGTTGATATCCTTCTAAATCATCTCTTGAAACAGCATAAACTGTTTGAACTAAATCATTGGAGCCGATTGAACCTCCGAATAATTCCATTTTGCTGATGAAATTATCAGCGTCGATTACATTTGATGGCAATTCAACCATAACAAATAGTGGCACATCTGAATCTGGTCCCACATTGTGCTCGTTGAGTAGATTTTTTACAGCCTCACCTTCTTCTGGTGAGCGGCAAAATGGTACCATCAATTGTAAATTGTCTAAACCAAAGTCGTGCCTTACCGAAGCCATCGCTTCAAGTTCCATCTGGAACGCGGGTTTGAAATTAGGGTCTAGATATCGTGAAGCTCCGCGCCAAGCAATCATCGGATTCTCTTCTTTCGGCTCAAAAATTCTGCCGCCAAGTAGTTCTCGATATTCATTTGACTTGAAATCAGAGAGCCGAACTAATACAGGACGAGGATGGAATGCAGCGCAAATCAAACCGACGCCTTCTCGCAATTTATCAATGAATAATCCACGTTTATCTTTGTATAGCCATGCCCGTCTTTCAACTGCTTCAACTGCACTTGAAATGACACTAATATCTTCATTTGCAATAGCATCGGAATAAGGTTTCAATGAGTCTTGAATTTCTCCAGTTTCAATGAAGTGCTTCAACTCATTGTGATGTACAAAGGCGAGTGGATGAATACCTACTTCTGCTGAAAGAACGAATTCTATTCGTGCTAATCCGACTCCATCAACAGGCAACTGAGAGTCTACAAGTGACTTTGTTGGGAAGCCTACATTCAACTTTATTTTGGTTTGTAATTCAACAGTTGAATCTACTTCAATTTCCGTTATTTCAAATGGGTGTATCCCTGAATAAATATACCCAGTATCACCTTCTGCACAACTACCTGTGACTTCTGACAGGTTTTCAAGTTCCATTGCTTCAGCACAGCCAACAATTGCGGGAATGCCAAATTCTCGAGCAATAATCGCTGCATGAGAAGTTCTTCCACCCTTTCGTGTAACAATCAAAGATGCTTGTTTCATGAGTGGTTCCCAATCTGGTGTCGTCATTTCAGTTACCAATACATCACCATTTTCAAAGACACGTTGCTCATGAGGGATTTCTTCAATTCTAATTCCCTCAGATAATGTTTTGCGGATGATGCGTTTCCCTTCTAGTACCTCTTCATAGGAGCGATATGACCTAACATGGCCAGACCCAATTCTTTTTCCAACTGCTTGACCGGTGGCGAGAACTCCTCCACTTTTCTTTATTTTCTTTATCAGTGAACTTTCCATTTTGTAACGGATTATTTTTGCTGTGCTTGCTTGAGAATGGACTGTTTCTGGACGCGCTTGAACGATGAATAGTTGCTCTGTAAATCCATCTTTCGCCCATTCAATATCCATTGGTTGGCCGTAGTGTTCTTCAATCGCCAAGGCCATTTCTGCAAGTTTTCGACATTCTTTGTGAGTAAGCGACCATGATCGTCTTTCGTCTAGAGTTACACTAGTAGTGGTTACTTCATTGACTGTTCCTTCGGCATAAATCATTTTTCTATCCTTACTACCTAGGAAGCGATGAACGATAGCAAACTTTCCTTTTTTGAGTCCCTCTTTCCATACGGTGTAGGTATCTGGTGTGATGCTCCCTTGAACTACTAATTCTCCAAGCCCATAGGCTGAGGCGATGTGGATAACTCCACGATGGCCCGAATCTGGGTCAATGGTAAACATCACTCCCGAGCACGCTTTATCTGAGCGAGCCATTTTCATGATAACTACTGCAAGAGCACTGTCAAGCGGATTCATCCCCTTCTCGAGTTGGTAGCCAATGGCTCTCTCTGTGAATAGGCTGGCTACACATTGCCGCCATTTTTGGATGACGGCTCTCTCGCCGCTAACATTGAGAAACGATTCGTATTGTCCAGCGAAAGATGCTTCTGCTGAATCTTCCGTTGTTGCAGATGAACGGACTGCGACATCTGTTCCTTGGCCATATTCTTCACAAAGTTGACTATATGCTTCAATTATCGCTTGTCTGATGATTTCTGGGACGGGGGTATCTCGTACCAAGGCGCGTGCTAATGATGCTCTACTGTGCATGTTGAGGTGGTCACTTGGGTCTGCGCCATCAAGACAAATTTTCAGTGCGTCAGCTAATGTTGTGCATCCAATCGCTTCCGCTCTTATTTTTTCAACACCTTCTGGATTTCTGACGTTATCCCAAGTTGCTGGTGGAATCTCCGAATTGATGAATTCTTTGAAGGCGTCAACGGTGACATTGAATCCATTTGGGACACATACACCGGCTTTGGTTAGATTCTGGTGCAATTCACCAAGTGATGCTCCTTTGCCACCGACACTCTCTGAATTATTCATGTCCACATCGTCAAACCATTCAACTAAACGAGCGTCTGTCAAGAGAATCAGCCAACCTGGCTATTGCCAGTGAATAGAGCGTGTAAAAGACAGTAAATAAGACTAAGGTAGTGTAATTTTGAAACCACCCTGTGGGATATTGATTACTCGCAATAAGATATCCACTAGTGATGGCAGAAATAATCAGAGATTATTGGATATTATCTAATCAAGAATCATTTCAATTCTTGCAGATTTATTCCCTGATTCAAGATGGTCAAGTAGGGCCATTATGTCTTCTTCATTGTTGTCAACTGAATACCATGTCCCTTCAGGATAAATGACACAAGTAGTACCAAATTTGCATCTTGAAAGGCAGCCTGAGCGGCTTATTTGAACATCTTTTAGCCCTCTGTTATTGGCCTCATGCTTCAGTTTTTTTAAGAGATTTAAACTGCCTTTTGCAGAACAAGAACCTTTGTCCGAATCAACATCTCGTTCATGGGTGCAGATGAAGAGATGCCTTGTGGGGTGTGGCCTTTTTGAACCGCCTTTCATGGCGCTCATTCCCTCAACCCCAAACGTGACTGTCATCTACGCCAGTAGCGCTCTTTTCCACTTCTTCGTGTAGTGAATTGCGGCGTTTCATATCGTCTCTTTCATACTTGAGAAGTTCTTTGTCATCAATGTAGGCTGCACGCATGTGAGCAACTAGAACCACATCAACAATTACATCTCTTGAAACATAATGGTAACCGCCATCAGGTGTTAACAATTCAATGCTAATTTTGTTGGTGCCCATCAATCTCCCTCGCATCCAAGGGTCCATATCACCTTGAAGTGATCTTGCATCAAGAAGGACTTCAACAAAATCGTCACGGCGAAGGCCAGTCCTTCTATCCAATAATGGGCCCGAGCAGACATCTTCGAACTCGGAAAAGTTCGGTTTTCCTAAATCTTCCCACAGTGATACTGCCCAATCAGGTAGGTCACTCGCCTTGCTTTTTCTGCTCTTCTTCGCTGCCATCTCTCTCGCCTCTGATGCGCTGAGAACTTCGACCCTTGAAAAGAGAACCCCTTCAGTGGCGAGTCAATAATTTGTGAATTTACCAATTTCCTCCCCTAGTTTGAATCCTTTGCATTGAAAGGGGATGGGCGAGCCGGCAAGCATAGGAGGAGATTGCGTGACCGTCGTTATTTGGAAAAAATTGCCCACAGTCCTCCTTTCTGATGAGTTGCTAGATAAGGCGTTTAGAAGAGCTACAAAAGCAAAAGATTCTGTTGATGATTCAGACCGCCTCTTTAGGACTCGTAAACAGATGATTAGAATGATTCAATCTGCCAGCGATGTGTTGGATGCCACACTCAAAGGTTATGTTAGCAAGTGGCCATCTTTGGATAAACAATCTGAATTTGACCGCGCATTGATTAACGCATCTGTAGGATGCGATGCTTATCGCCATCATCTTTCAAATCTGCAATGGGCTTCAAATCAGGCCATGACTATCGCTAAGAAATATGAGACTCAAATTGACCGAATGATGAATGTTGACGGAATGCATGTCCGAAGACGGGAAGCATATGGGCGCATATCTTCGATAATTGACCAAATAAACCCGTCATTGTTGTGGTTAAATCGTGCACGTGACCAACTT
This sequence comes from Methanobacteriota archaeon, assembly GCA_018650285.1. Lineage (GTDB taxonomy): Archaea > Thermoplasmatota > Poseidoniia > Poseidoniales > Thalassarchaeaceae > MGIIb-Q1. The sequence goes on along the minus strand of JABIGF010000021.1, from coordinate 96,640 downwards.
AGAAAACTCCCCTCAATTGATACATCTGAACCATGTATTGTGGTTGCTGGCTCGCCGAATGTAGGGAAATCAGCATTGATTGGTGTTCTTTCAAGTAATGAACCTGATGTTGCTGCTTATCCTTTCACTACTAAGCAACTGCATGTTGGCCATTTTACAGAGAGGCGCAGGAGATATCAGTTAGTGGATACACCTGGGTTGTTAGACCGTCCGATGGATGAAAGAAATAAAATTGAAATGCAAGCGATTGTAGCGCTTGAGCATATTGGTTCAATCGTATTATTCTTGTTAGACCCTGCTGAACATGGAGGTACGCCTATGGAGTCACAACAAAATTTGTTGGCAGAAGTGGCTTCATTTTTGCCTCAAACTCCACTTCTTGTTGTTGATGGCAAGGCTGACTTGCTAAATATTGATACAGGTGTGAATCCGGTTTCGGGTCATCTTTGTATTTCTGCAACAGAAGGTTACGGTATTGAACAATTACGAGCAGAATTGGTCGAACGAATCGGAGCAGATGATATTGGGGACCCGCTCAATTTGCCCGAGGGCTGGCATCGCTCAGATATCAACTGAGATTACGCATCAGATACATGCCCGCAACGGGTGCAGTAGACTTTGTGTCCAAAGTGTGTACTTGGTAACCCTTCAATTGAAATTGCAACTCCACAACCGTGACATTTGAAGCCCGACATGATAATCCTCACCCCTCCGAAACGGACTCAGTTCTTCAACGACGCGACGCGCCATCTTGTTTCATTCTCTCTTTGGTAGACGAATTGGGAAGGCCATTTGTACACCAGAAAGGCTGAGGACAACCCCTACAACTCCAGTGATGAACATTGGGAATAAGCCGAGTCCCACATTATAGGAATAAGTGACAACATTTGTTTCAAGAGAAAGAGTGCTCTCGCGACCGGCTGTGATAAAACGGGTGTTCCCAGGATCAAGACTCCATTCTAAACCAGATTCTGAGCCGGGTCCACCAGCAATGATTTTGAAGTCAGATGCGGTACAACCAGTCAATCCTTGGTCATCAGGCTCACATTTTTCCCAGTCTATTTCATCAGCATCCACAACGCCAATCCAAGCATCGTCGCCGTGGTCCCATTGCATTGTGACTTTGACATCAAGAAGTATGAATGGAGTGGGGATGGAGAGATTATTTTGGCTCATACCGATTTCACAATCATCATCAGAACCAGGTGCACATGGTGGGATTGGGACTTCAGTAGTGGATGAATCTGCGGTATAGCCCACAGCCCCAACAAGAACCAGAAGGATGCAAAACGCTCCGGTAAACATCGGCAACGCTGACATGATGCGTACCATCATCAAAGGAATCGTAAAGGTCGGGGTGAATCAATCCTTCGCTTGTGCGTGAGCAATTGCAACTCCCCAATTGGATTCACGTAGTAAACAATGGGAGTAGGAAGAGCATGATTGCGATCGCAGGAAATAGATACATCATCAAGTTTAGCCTTTTTCGAGATTTATCTTGTCTAGCATGTTTATCTGAACAGGGTTGGGCTCCACAGTGGGCTGGGTCAGAGTCAATTGGAATGGGTGTATGGCAAATGACACAATGGCGATGAGCAGCGACATATTTCGAACTTTTTGGGTTCTCTGATAGTTTCTGAACAACCTTCTTGGTTGTGGCTGCAGTCATCGCTATTGATTTTTTCAATCTCTCTTCAATTCTACCCATTATTTCACCTCTATTTTTGTGCCTCTAAAATCCTCTCCAGCGAGGCAACTTTCTAAAATATCTAGTTTTTTCCCGTTTAGTAATGCCAACTCTATGCTATGTTCTATAGCAACTTGGACGCCGATGGGGTCAATGACTACATTTGGGCCGGCTCCTCGGTGTTCGGGGGGGCCTACGATGGCTTGCAGTTCGGCTAATGTCATTTGCTCAAAGGGGACTGCATCAGGGTTTGTTTGTGGCGCTTTATCATAGACAAAGTCGACATTTGTTGCGATAGTGCATCTACTAGCGCCACTGTCAACTGCAAAGTTGATGGAAACAGCATCTGTTGTGTGACCTGGCACGGTACCACCCATGACTACGATTGAATTGGTAGCAAATGTATCGGCAGCAGATTGTGTGGTCGTTGGAATAGTCTCATTTACACTTGCTCCAGTAGTTTTCAGGGCTGTTGCAAAGGTAGCCGCATTGAATCTTGTAGCTTCTATGCCAACAAGGTCAAGGTCAAACGTGTTAGTTGTTCCTGACTCACGCGCAGTGGCTATATTTTTTCTTGCTCGGTAGCCACCGCCGATGACAATTCCAATCTTGGTTCCAGTCGCTGCAGATTGAGCAACAATTGTAGATGCAGCATTGATCCATTCTTCATCAATTATGTCGCCATCGTACATCAAACTGCCACCAAGTGCGACAATGACGACTTGACTCATCATGATGGCGGCGGCGCCGCCAATTGATAAGCCCGTCCGCTATTATTAGTCAAAGAAACCCATTGAAGTTGCGAAAAGCAGTAGCGGAGAGGATGAAGGATTGATAACCCGCTGGCAATCGCCTAGAACCACTAGGTGGTTCTGATGGCAGACGATTCCGAGAAGCAAGCAGCCAAACTCCGGCTCAAGCGTGTTCTTGAGGAATTGATGGAACTCAAAGGAATGGGGACTGAACTGGTAACTGTAATCATCCCTCCTGATCGCCAAGTTGCTGATGTCCTCCATCAACTTGCAAACGAATCTGGTCAAGCCCGCAACATCAAGTCTAACCTAACAAGAAAACATGTTATTGATGCGATTGAATCTGCATCAGCGGCGCTGGCAAATCGCCGTGACGCCGGCGAAAAAGGCATCGCCGTTTTTACCGGCCATGTAATCGTCGGTAACAATAAGTCAAGAATGACTACCATCGTAATTGAAGACCCTCCTGAACCCTTTACTTCATTCAGATATCGCTGTGACAATAAATTTGAAACATCCCAACTTGAAGAGATGCTCATCAATCGTACAGCGTACGGTTTGTTGGTCATTGACCGCGGTGAGGGGGCGTATGGGTTGGCGACAGGAAGTACGGTATTTGTCAAGAAGCATATCACTAGTCTTGTGCCTAGTAAACACCGCCAAGGTGGACAGTCCCAACAGCGTTTCGAGAGGCTAATTGAAGAGGCGGCTGACAAGTTCTTCAAGAAGGTCACAGAGCGCGCTTGCGAGTATTGGTTACCTATGCTACCCGACCTCAAGGGGATTATCGTGGGTGGACCAGGTGCCACCAAAGATTTCGTGATTAATAATGGATATTTGCATCATGAAATCCAAAAAATTGTCAAAAGGCCGCTGTTTGATGTCGGTTATTCCAATGAAAGCGGATTGCGCGAGTTGGTTCAGAATGCTGGCGATTTGATGGACCAAATCGCCTTGGAAGAAGAACGCACTTTTGTGGATAGATTTCTCAAAGAGATAATGCAGGCGCATCCAAAAGCAACTTATGGTGAGATGATGATTCGCTCTGCACTTGACCAAGGTGCTGTTGACACACTATTACTTTCAGAGTCATTGAGGAAAAGAACCGTATTCTTTCATTGTCGCCAGTGCAAGAATGAATGGTCTTTGTCAGTGGAAAGAATCATTGAGATACCAGATTGCCCAAGTTGTAAAGCCACTAGCGACCAAGTACGTGAAGACCCAGGTAAGGAGATTGACTTGTTGGATGAATTGTCTGAATTGGCAACTCAATCAGCGGCTGATGTTAAATTGATTTCAACAGATTCAGAAGAAGGAATGACTTTGAAACAGGCTTTTGGTGGAATGGCTGCCATATTGCGTTGGGCTTGGAGTTGATGAGATGAGACAACTGAGTGAAATCATTAGCGCGGTTCTTTGGGACGCACTAACTGAGATGGGAGATGAAAATCCTGATGGTACACTCAAAAATCTAGCATCACCAAGGCATTCTCACCAAGGAGATTTAGCTCTTCCATGTTTTGCTCTTGCAAAAATTATGGGTCGGGCACCTAACGATATTGCTGCAGATTTGGCAGAAAGGGTTGCTTCCCAATTGACTAGTATGGATGGTTGCTCAGAAGTTGGTAGTGAAGGAGGATTCTGCAATTTTTATGTTGATGTAGAATGGCTTGCTGAACAGGTAGTCTCTCAAACAATAGACAAACCAGAATCTGTAGGCCATTTCCGCTCCCCCTCGTCTCTATTGATAGAGCATACATCGGCCAACCCGAATGGCCCATTTCATGTTGGGCGGTCAAGAAATGCAATTCTTGGTGACACTATTGTTCGAATGCATCGCCTAGCCGGCGATAATGTTCGAGCAGAATACTATGTTGATGACATGGGGAAGCAGGTTGGAATCTTGGCCTGGGCTCTTGACAACTTGGATGAGGCCAAGGTTTCAGAAATATTAGGTGCTGAAGATATGGATGAGGTCCTAACTCATCCAGAAAAACAGGACCATCAGAGGGTTCGCTATTATCAGGCGGCAAATCTACTGAAAGCAGATGACCCTGCTGTTGAAATTGGTGTGACCAAATTAGTCCAAGCCTCTGAAGAGGCGGATGCTGATGTTCTTGACAAGTTCGAAGCAGCCTACCAACCAGTTCTTGATGGCATGTTGGAAACGTTAGACCGTATTGGGATTACATTTGATTCATTTACTAAGGAATCAAGATTCATTGTTGATGGTTCAGTTGAAGTCATTATGGAAAAATTAGGTGCCAGTGATTTGCATGGAACAGCAGAAAATGGGGCACACTACCTTGAACTTGAGAGTCGTGGGGTTGCGGGCAAGTCAACGAAGTTCTTTTTCCGAAGAGGAGACGGCTCCTCACTTTACGCGACACGTGATATCGCTTATCATCAGTGGAAATGGCAAGAGGCAGAACGTTTAGTCAATATTCTTGGCGAAGATCATCGTTTGCAATCAAAGCAGGTTGGAATCGCTCTAGATGAATTAGGGATTAAGAACCCAGAAGTGGTATTCTATGCATTCACAAAGTTACCTGAAGGGAAGATGAGCACTCGTCGGGGTAATGTAGTCTTCATGGACGATTTGTTAGATGAGGCTGCTGCACGGGCGACGGCAATTGTCACAGAAATGAGAGATGACCTCAGCGCAGAACAGATTTCAGAGATTGGCGAGGCGGTGGGTGTGTCAGCTGTAAGGTACAACATTATCCGTGTTTCACCCGAGAAGGGGATAAATTTCCGTTGGGAAGAGGCACTTAGTTTCGAATCAGATTCAGCACCATTCATCATGTATTCTCACGCACGGGCTTGTTCAATCAATCGCAAATTAACTACTCAAGGTCACGATGTTGGCGCGTTGATTGATGGAGCGCAACAATATGGTGATTGGTCCAACCTTTCAGACTCTGCAGGTGAATTAGTGAAACGAATTGCAACATTTGGTGAAGAGTTGAATGGTGCAATAGATAGTCACCGACCAAATCTACTTTGCACATATCTGCTTTCTCTTGCAACAGAATACAATAGATTCTATCGTGACAACCATGTTCTAGTTGAGGGTGAAGTCAATAGCCGTAATCTTGCTCTTTCTGAAGCAGCAAGAATTCTACTCAAAGCAGGATGTGAGAGTCTTGGGATTGTTGCCATAGAACAGATGTGAGTGTTCAGAGGTCTTCCATCAATTCACTACTCATTGTTGAGCGTCGTTGTTTACCTGCTGCAGTAACCGCTCCACGCATCTCAACTAAGCCACGTATTCCTAAGTTGTAACTTTCAACTCGCTTGGTCCATTGAGCGGCAGGCCAACCACAATCCCATCGTTCTGCATCTTCAGTGTTTACTTCAATCCAAGCAGAGCATTCTGGGCGGTGGCAACGGCCAGTATTTGGACGGCGTTCCCCTTTGTAATTTGGTTCACCCAATTCTTCCCAGAAGGATGAGCGTTCACAAATAGGGCAGGGTCTGCGGACCATTCTTCCCAATTCAGTGCGAGGTTCTTCACCGATGTAATCAACTTCCCAAACTTCGACAAACGCACCTACAAATTCAGTATCTTCTGCTTTACCAAAAAAGGCACGAAGAACATCCCATGCATCAATTTCCTTGGATGTGACTCCTAGTGCGGTAGGGGTGCCATCAACATCAATGACGGTTGGCATGAATACCTGTTTCAAGCCGGTCATCGCTCTTCGGTAGAGCCACTACCCCATGAAGGTGGCGTCATATTTTCTGTTAATCATTCAAACCATTCGAGAATGGTGCCTACGCGGGCGCCCATTACTGATTCTAGCCACTCACCGCGAGAAAAGAGAATGGAGAAGGGGAGGACACTCGCTTCTACTGCAATACGGGGGTAGGCGGTCTTGAATCCCACAGTTCCTGGTTTGTCTAGTACAACGACTCCAACAGGGAACTCTTTACTGCCAACCTCTTTTACGAAAGGTGCACAGTTATTGCAATCCTTGCGAGTGAGAATTATCACTGCCTCTTTCTGTGAGATGAATAATGGCCAAGTATCGTCGGTCAAGATTTCAGCTGCCATTAGATTGACCTCGGTAGACGGTGGATTATTCATTTATTGGCATCAAATGTAAGATTACTCATCATCCCGCTCATGTACCCAAATAATATGGTAGCCAAAACCGGTTTTGATGAAGCCATCAATCGCCTTCAGTTCCTGTTCCCAAACTTTAGCAGAGAACTCTTTGACCATTTGTTTCTCATGAAACCATCCTAGGTCTCCTCCTTTGGAGCCTGATGGGCAGGATGAATGTTTGCGCGCCATTTTTTGAAACTCTTTGAGTGGTTTTCGGGCAGAATTTATCTTATCTGTAATTTGGATCGCCTGTGATTTGCTAGCGATTAGAATGTGACTTGCGTGTGCTCTTTTGACCATTATTTCACCTTCTCAAATTTCTCCCCATGCAAGGTACTTCGCATAGGTGCCGTAGATGATAGCGCTTACTGCTAGGCTCTCTTCGTTGAAACGGCTCATGTCATCGGCGTAGGTGTGATATTCGTATGAACCAGAACCATAGCAGACTAATGCATGACCCGCCTTATCTGATTCATCTTGTTGGATATCATAGACAAAAGGACCGTGGTCAGAATTGTATGGCATTCCAGTATCAGAATTTTTTGGCCCATTCAAAGTTCTAATGTTAATATCATATCTTGATGCTAAATCAGGATGTCCCGCTTCAAATAATGTGACGATATTTTCAATCTGTTCTACATCGCTTGCATAGTTGCCAAACAAAGTCAAACTTTTCCCTCTTTCAGTGTCCAAGTCAACATGGTTCATATCAAGATTAATGTAAAGAATCAGGTTTTCATTGAGCGACTCGGCATACTTTTCAACCCAAGCTTTTGAGCCGTGTAGTCCTTCCTCTTCACCGCCCCAAGTGCAGAATTTAATGGTGTGTTTTGGGGTTCCATATTCACTAAACATTATGCCAAACTGTCTTGCTAATTCTAGAACGGTTGCAGTTCCAGATGTGTCGTCAACTGCTCCAGGCCCACTATACACGGTATCGTGGTGCGCTCCAAAAATAATGAGTTTGTCATCATCTCCTTGAATAATTCCACAAGGGACTCTAACTGGTCTTGTGCCTTGATTGTCAACATCAACTTCAATTGCAATTTTTGCACCATTTTGTTCTTTATTTTCAAATACTTCAGTTAATTCTTCACCCATATTTTTTGATAATTGAACAAATGGTATTGTTTCAGGAAGGTTGTCTCCAGTTTGCCCCATCAATCCTTCAATATCAACGGTCTTGAAAATTGGCACACAGTCGTCAGCCTCTACTTTTCCACAGTTGTATGCGACATTTGTCAGGAAAAGAGCAGCGAGGTCATTTTGAATCGCCTTAGCATAAATGTCAGTGTTGCTCCCTACTCCTGCAGAACCCCAGACCATACCAATTTGACCTGTTGCCTGTGGCCAAAGCGTATCGTCACTGCCGTTTGACAAATTGACGATTGTTAGGTCGTCACCAAATTGGTAGTTTCCAGTACCGCTGTATCCTTGAATAACGAAATCAAAGCGATGTTGGAATTCAACTCTTGTTGCTTGTGTATCTAATCCGCAAGGATTCAGATTTGGCATTAGTGAATAATCTCCAGGGATACAGTAATGGATTCTAGGATTAGATTGGATTTCAAACATCGGTACATCAAATTCTTCGAGAGTGGCCGACATCCCATATTCAGTAAAATTCTGTTTGTTTGCTTCAGCAGCAGCTAATTCCTCTTGGCTTCCAGACATTCTACCTGTATATTCAATGTGACCCAAACTGACAAGGTGCTCAGCCCTTGCTCGTGCTTCGGATGGATCAAAATCAATTAGGGAGTAATTTGGGTCATCTTCGAGCCAACTCATGACGGCAGGCAATCCAAGTATTCCACCTGCAGCAATAGAGATGAAGAGAATTGTAACAACAATGATTCCAAAGAACGGTATTTCTTTTCCGAATACTTCGCGGCTCTCTTTCATTCTGCTAGCAAGAGTTGAATCGCTTGTAATTAATACAGCATCTCCTATTTCAGATTCAGAAGAGATTGTTTCCATTGAGAGTAATCTTTCAAGTTTAGCACTTTTTGAGCCGCTACTTGCTAGCCCAAGGCGCTTCAATTCAACAGTCAATTCTGCCGAAGTCATCCCCTCGTAATCCATCTTACTCATACCTCCGTGCCGCACGACCTTCATCAACCCAACCCCTTTTGGCTCTAGTTCAAGTGTGTAAGTCATTATCTGGTGACTTAGTTGACTGCGCGTCATTTGCTAGCGAAATTTCACCACCGGACCAGCGTTGACTAAGTTGATGTTCAATATCAAGTTGGTCGAGAATTCTTGCAACAACAAAATCAACTAAATCTTCAATCGTTTGTGGGTTGTGGTAGTATCCTGGGTTTGCAGGCAATATTACTACTCCATAATTTGAAAGTTTAGCCATGTTCTCAAGTTGTACTGTTGCATAGGGTGTTTCTCTTGGCACTAAGATGAGTTTTCTTCTCTCTTTTTGAGCGACCATTCCTGAGCGTGTGATTAGATTATCACTAATTCCAGATGCTAATTTTGCCACGGTGGTGCCTGATGCTGGGCAGATAATGTAAGCGTCAAATTTCGCTGAGCCAGAAGCAGATTTTGCTGCCAAATTCTCATTGTCTTCAAGCACAACTCCGTGTAGGGTCGCTAGTTGGCTTGGTGTCATTCCGCATTCAAGATCAAGATTGATGGCGCCTTCATTGCTGATAATGAGATTCACATCCCAATTTGCTTCGCGCAGACACTCAAGAAGGCGGACCCCATAACGAGCACCACTTGCTCCACTGATGGCCACAACTGCTGAAGGCATTACTACTCGCTCACAGTTCTATCACTTCAACTCTTGCAGACATAGATTGAATGCTTCCATCGCTGCTGCAAACTCTTTTGGTTCTCCGCCCCAAGCGACTCGTACAAATTGAGTTAGTTTGGGTGAGAACATCAATCCAGGTATTGCTAGAACGCCATGTGTTGTACAAATATCTTCTACAAATTGTAGGGAATCAATAGTCCCTACAAGAGGTATGCAACCAAAAATTCCTGATGGCGGCGGCGACCAATCAATTCCATTTGCAGCCAAAACGTTGAGTAATAGTGGTAAATTCTTTTCACGTCTTGTTTTGATTAATGATAACGGTTCATCAATAATTGGCCAAGCAAGTTCTGCAAGACGAAGTGAGGGTACTGCCAATGAGCCTTGCAAATTTTGGAAAGCTCGGCTAGCATTTATTGCTGTTTTTTCTGAACCGATAATCCAACCCACTCGCAAAGGCCCAAGCCCATAGCACTTGGTTAGAGAGTTGACACTCACACAATGGTCACCATACCTATGCATTGGGCGATAGTCATCAGTCCCTCTTGCTGAATCGATATAGACTTCGTCTGATATTAGCCCCACATCATGTTGAGAGCAGATATCAGAGATCCATTGTTGGTCATCTGGGGTCATCATCCAACCTGTTGGATTTTGCATAGGTGTCGTAATGACTGCGGCCACATCATCAATAATAGATTCAAGTGATTGACGATTTATTGACCACGGGCCACAATCTGTTGATGAGGTAGGCCCACGCCAAAACGGCAATACATCGCAGCCTAGGGCTCGTGCAAATTGAGAAACTGGTGCATATGAAGGCATCTCTACAGCAACTTTTCTCGGCTTCTGTGGATTCATTACTGCTAGTAAAGCGAAAATCAGTGATTGGCTTACACCGTGTCCACCAGCTACCCTTGAGACTTCAATGCCTTCTCTTTCAGCCACCCAAATACGTGGGTCAAGAGGTGCCTTTGTTAAAGAAGTGGTCAAGTGTTCAGGTAGTTTCCCACCGGTTATTTTTTGCCAATCCCATGGGTGATGGAAACCAGATTGTGACAAATCATGGTCAACACCTGCCTGTAAGCGAGGTACATACCACTCTAGGTAGTCAATGGCGGGGAAATCTCCTCCGCCAGTCGCACCTCCTAGGTTTGGGGAGAGTGGATGTTCATCCATTGAATAGTGGACAAGGCTTGATGTGATGAACTCTTGTATTATCTAGAGCGCAATTTAGAAAGTAATCGCAGAAGTTCAACATATAGCCAAACAAGAGTAATCATTAATCCAAAAGCAGCATACCATTCAAGGTGTTTTGGTGCACCTTGCTCAACACCCTTTTCGATGAAATCAAAATCCATAACAAATGTTAGCGCAGCAACTCCGATAACAAGTAGAGAGAATCCGATTCCAATAAGTCCATTTCCATGGATGTAGGGGATTTGGTATGGTGTTGCGATTGCTAAAATAAATGATGCCATATAGATTAGAAAAATTGCACCCATAGCAGATGCTAGTCCAATCTGAAGATTTTCAGATGGCTTGATGAGTTTAGCGCGGTAAATTACTAGCATAGTCACAAAGAGGCCAAACGTCAAAGAAATTGCTTGAACAACAATTCCTGGGTAATATGCTTCCATTATCCCTGAAAAAGGACCCAAAACCAATCCTTCAAACGCAGCATAAATCGGGCCAAGATACATGGCCATTCTTTTATCAATAAACCACATTGAAAAGGCTGCAATTAATGATCCAATTACACCAAGGAAGAATAGTATTGTGCCTATAGCGGGATCGATAGTAAAGGTCACCCACGAGGCGAAAGATACGAAAATACAAATGCCAAGCAGTAGCATGGTTTTGTTAGCCACACCCTCAAGGGTCATTTTGTTTTGACCTGTTCCAAAACCAAACGAATCATTGTGCAAATAGGGGTTCCCTGACTTCATCATGTTAACTCGTTAGGTCGCGTGGTTCTCAAACCTTCGCAATGAATTATGTGGATTCATCAAGTATTGAAAAGGTGGAATAAGTGCCAATTTCACGGTTTATGCTTGGAATTGCTGAACCAATGAGTAATGCTTCTAATGATTCACGGGTGATACCAGTTTCACCTATGGCGCATAACGATGTGGTAGTCCCTGTTTCTAGACCGCAACTCGCTAAATTTTCAACTCTACCAGTTGGTGTGTTGTAATTGATTGTGAAGCCGTGTCGGCTAACCCATTTGAGAAAGTTTAGACCGATGCTTGAGAATTTTTGGTTTTCAAACCAAACCCCTTGCATTCTTTCATCTCGATAGGCGTTAATCCCGATTGGTCTAATTGAATTAATAATCCACCGTTCAAGCAGGTTGATTATCGCTGCGACGTTACTTTCGCCCTCTAAATCCCACTTGAAAATCGGGTATGCAACGAGTTGCCCCGGACCGTGCCATGTCAACCCACCGCCACGGTCTATAGGTGTTGACTCATATCCTTGTGGAGCCTTGACTCCCTCATTTCTTGCCCGAGGGCCAATGGTTACAACTTCTGGATGTTCTACAAGAATTAGTGTGTCTAGAATGTCGTCAGTAATGCGTAATTGTTGAAGGCGTAACATTTCCTTTGCCACTAGTTCGTGTGGGATAATTCCTGCTCGGATCACATCGAATTTGCGCATCGCATCACTTCTATCACATTGAGTGTATGGCGTGCCCTAGGGTTTTGAGTACACCCTCATGGAACGCTTCACTCATGGTTGGGTGTGCGTGGATGGTCCCTGCAATATCCTCTAGCACCACACCCATTTCTAGAGCTAGTACAAATGCACCAGAAAGTTCAGCAATATGGCTGCCAACGGCTTGAATCCCAAGGATAAGGTGGTCATCCTTTCTAGCAACAACTCTGACAAATCCGCCTGTTTTTTCAGCCTCAAGAGTTAGGGCTCTTCCATTTGCCGCTAGAGGGAATTTTCCTACAATGATTTCTTCGCCAGCCGCAGTTGCTTCATCTGGAGTCATTCCAACACTAACTATCTCTGGTTCGGTAAAGACGATTGCAGGGATGGCTACAGGTTCAAAATCGCGCCGTTTTCCAGCGATAATTTCGGCTACCATTTCCCCTTGTGCGCTCGCTTTGTGTGCTAGTAGGGGTTCACCGACTAGGTCACCAATAGCGTATATCCCGCGCATGTTGGTTTTGCATTGGGAATCAACTGCTACGAATCTTCCTGATTCGTCCATTGTGACACCAGTTTCAGCCAATCCCCAGCCATTAATATTGGCTTTACGTCCAACAGTTACTAGAACTTTGTCAAATGATTCTGAGATTATTTCGTCGTCACCGTTTTTCCATGAAAGTTCAACTGAAGAATCGTTTACCTCTGCACCCTTTGCGAGACAATTTGTATGTACTGTAATCTTGTTTTTCTTGAGCCAGCGTTCAAGTGGTCGGCGAATTTCAGCATCAAAAATTGATACCACAGTATCAAGTCCTTCAATGACGGTAATTTCAACACCTAACTTGCGAAGCGCACAACCAAGTTCAAGGCCGATATATCCGCCACCAATGATTGCTACCTTTCCTGGCAATTCTTCTAGGTCAAGAGCGCCAGTCGATGAGAGAATGAATTTCTCATCATATGGCATGAAAGGTAATTCAATTGGTGTTGAGCCAGTTGCTAGAATAACATTTTCTGCGGAAATATGGGCGACTTTGTTTCCATCCGAATCAGTCACATTGCAAGTTTTCCCGTCAAGGAATGAAGCCCAACCTTTGACAAGTCTCGCGCCATTTCCTTTGAGAAGCCCTTCAACTCCTTTGTTGAGTTTGCCAACAATGACATTCTTCCAATCAACTAATGCTGCCATATCAATGGAGACATCTCCGTCAACTTTCAATCCCATATGCCCATCTTGATGGGCTTTGAGTGATTCAAATCTTTCAGCAGCATGGATAATCGCCTTTGAAGGGATACATCCGCGAATCAAGCAGGTCCCTCCGGCTCTATCGCCTTCAACAATTACGGTATCAAGGCCGAGTTGTGCGGCGCGAATTGCAGCCACATACCCTCCGGGTCCAGCGCCTACAACTAAAACTTGGCAAGAAATTTGTTCCATACAATTTCACCTCAAAGAATCTGTGTTGGGTGCTCAAGAAGATGCTTCAAACCTTGCACTAATGCAGCACCATTAGCGCCGTCAACAACGCGGTGGTCCCATGATGAAGATAGATTCATCATTCTGCGGATGGTTATTTTCCCATCAACAACCACCGGTCTTTCAATCGCTTTGTGCACTCCAAGGATTCCAACCTCAGGGGTGTTGATAATAGGTGTAGCACCTAGTCCTCCATCTCTTCCAAGTGAGGTGATTGTGAAGGTTGAGCCGGTTAAGTCAGAGAGTGTTGCGGTACCATCTCTTGCTGCACCTGCTACTCTCCTTAGTTCGCTCCCAAGTTCCCAAATGTTTCTTGATTCACAATTTTTCACAACTGGGACATAGAGTCCACGGTCAGTCGTAGTTGCAATACCCATGTTTACGGCATTATGCAGTACGAGAACTTCTCTCTCATCTTCGTAATGTCCATTGCATCCGTGATGTCCTTCTCTGAACAGTTTGACTAATGCCTGCATGATGAAAGGTAGGTAGGTAAGTTTGGGTTGGTCCGCAGTACGGTTTGCATTGAGCCATTGGCGTAATGCTTCCAAATCAGTAACATCCACCTCTTCAAAGTATGAGAAATGAGGTATTTGGGTGTATGACTTAGTCATTTGTTCTGCAATCTTGCGTCGCAATCCAACAATTGGTATTTCGGTAGTCCCTTCTGCCGGTTCCCCTGGATGGGAGAATTTGATTCCGCCTCTAGATACTCCGGATTCATTGTGTGCATCGATGTCTGCATGGCTGATTCTTCCTGCAGGTCCACTACCGCTAACTTGGCTGAGGTCAATTCCTTCATCCTTCGCTCGCTGGCGAACTGCCGGGGATGCTAGTGCCCGACCACCTACTCCATTCCCACCACTCAATGTGCTCGAGGGGGTGCTGGTTGGGGTTTGTACCACGGGAGAAGGTGTTGGGGCCGGTTTTGGTTCAGCTTTTGGAGTTGGCTCTGCCCTTTCTTCTTTCACAGGGGCTTCAGGTATAGGGGTTGGTTTAGAACTCGATGAGGCATTACCTTCGCCTTCCACTTCAAATTCAATACAAACGGTACCAACTGCGATAATTTCACCTGCATTACCAACTGTTGACATGACCTTTCCAGATACAGGGCTTGGAATTGTGACAGTTGCTTTGTCAGTCATGACATCAATTAGTGCTTCATCTTCTTCAACCGATGCTCCAACTTCAACATGCCATTGAACGACTTCACCCTCAACAACTCCTTCTCCGATGTCGGGCAATCTGAATGCGTATACTCCCATGATCAATCCTCCTGTGTTCGTTTTATTGCATCAGCAATCCTTTGTGGATTTGGCAAATAATCCCATTCTGTGCTGTGCGGGAAAGGTGTATCCCATCCTGTGACTCTCTCAATAGGGTTCTCAAGATGATAGAAGCAGCGCTCTTGTACGCTAGCTGACATCTCAGCGCCAAAACCGCTGGTTTTTGGGGCTTCGTGGACTATCACGCAGCGGCCAGTTTTCTTGACTGAGTTTACGACTGCATCTTTGTCCCATGGGATTAGTGATTGAAGGTCAATAAGGTCACATGAGATTCCTGAATCTTTGATTCCTTGTTCGGCAACATGAACCATTGCTCCCCAAGCAATGACTGTACATTTGTCACCTTCCATCACCATATTTGCTTCTCCAATAGGTATTGTGTAGTGCTCTTCTGGGACATCGCTATATTGGTGCCCTTTCCAAGTTGGAACGTTGTGAGGGTCACCATAAAATGGCCCGCGGTAGCATCTTTTTGGTTCAAAGAATACGACAGGGTCATTACATTCAATTGCGCTGATTAGGAGACCTTTTGCATTGTATGGGTTGGAGCAGTAAACCACTTTGATTCCAGGTGTGTGAGTGAATTGCCCTTCAGGAGATTGCGAGTGATGATGTCCACCCTTGATTCCTCCGCCAGCCGGTGTTCGGATGGTTACAGGTGTACTAAATTCTCCACCACTACGGTGGCGGAGTTTTGCCATTTCGTTAACAATTTGGTCGTAGGCAGGGAATATGTAATCGGCAAATTGAATTTCCATTACTGGACGTAGTCCGTTTAGGCCCATTCCAAAGGCAATTGCAGCGATTCCTCCCTCTGCAAGAGGTGCATCAAACACACGGTTTGAACCGTGTTTTTCCTGCAAGCCGTCAGTAACTCGGAAAACACCGCCAAAGTAACCAACATCTTCTCCAAAAATGAGGACGTTTGGATCTGACTCTAACATATTGTTAAGAGCGCTGTTCAATGATTGTATCATGTTCATTTCAGTCATCACAATCACCTCACTTTCCTAACTCCTCTCTTTGTTCTTGGATATGCCAAGGTACTTCTTCGTATACTTCAGTAAAGATGGTGCTGGCTGGTGGCCAAGGTCCATTCGCCAAATCACCGTGTGTTACCGCTTCTTTGTATGCGGCGACAACTTCCTCGTCGAGTTGCTGTTCTAGAGCAATTTGTTTTTCCTCGCTCCACTCGCCAGTAGTGATTAGGTGATTCTTAAGCCGGTCAATTGGGTCGCCCCCGGGCCAATGTTCATGTTCGTCTGCAGGACGATAAAGACTTGCATCGTCGCTACTGCTGTGTGCACCTGCTCGATATGTCAAGATTTCAATATGAGTGGCGCCCATTCCTGCGGAAGCCCTCTCTCTTGCCCACTTGGTGACTGAATAAAGGGCGAGGAAATCATTACCATCAACTCTGAATGAAGGGATGCCGTATGGCAATGCTCTAGTAGCGAAATTATTTCCTCCTGAGGCAAAATGTCGGTGGGTGGAAATAGCCCATTGATTATTGACAACGCAAAGAATGACTGGCGGTTTGAAAATGCTAGCAAAGTTGACTGCGTAGTGGTAATCTCCTTCAGCACTAGCGCCATCTCCTATCCATGTTATCGTTGCTTGGTCTTCACCTTTGTAGGCGCTTGCCATAGCGACTCCAACGGCTTGTGAAAATTGAGTCCCGACTGGGCTTGAAACAGAGATGTAGTGTCCTTCTCGATATGTGTAATGAACTGGCATTTGACGCCCTTTGACATTATCTTCAACATTGCCGATGCAGTGATTAATCATGCTAACCATACTGCGCCCTCGGACAAATTGGCAGCCAGGTTGCCGGTAGGTTGGGAATAGCCAATCGTGTTCTTGCAAGGCCATTGTTTGTGAAATCGCAATTGCTTCTTCGCCCAATGACCGCATGTAAAATGAGAGTTTTCCAGTGCGTTGCATCTTCATCATTCGGTCATCAAAAATTCGGAGACGACACATCATCTCAAGTCCTTGGCGCAATTCATCTGGACTGAGATTTGGATGCCAAGCACCACTGGCAATACCATCATCATCTAGAACTCTAACTAAACCTGAAGCGTGTTCAGATGTGTCTGCTGATGTACAAGTCTTTGGATCTGGTCGATTTAGGTCTTGAGGGGTGAAAGTCCAAGGTTCAAAATGCGCTTGTTCACCAGGTCTACGAGGTGCATCTGGAACTGTGAAGCCGTCCAATCTCCCATCCTGCGCCTCCCCTGTCATGTAATCTCCTCTTAGGGGTATGACTATGATGATTTTCATGCGGGCCCATCTTTAGATGGGCTGGAGGAGAAATTGGTTACAGCCGCACTATTGGTGCCTAGAGTGGCGACAGGTTGGCCGCCTTTTGCCTCAGAAAGCAACAAGCCTGCACGGTACGATGAGCGTACTAGTGGTCCACTTGCAACTGCCTTGAATCCGCTAGCGCGGGCGTACTCATCCCATTGAGAGAATTGTTCAGGAGTTGGAAAGCGCTCGACAGCCAAATGCTTCCATGATGGTTGAAGATATTGTCCAAGTGTGATGATGTCAACACCAGCTTCACGAAGCAAACTCATCGCCTCTTCAATTTCATCGTCAGTTTCACCAATTCCGACCATCAAACTGCTCTTTGTGAGGATGTCTGGGCGAAGTTTTTTTGCTTCTTTTAAGATAGATATTGATTGATTAAATGAGGCGCGCGAATCACGCACGCTTTCATCTAATCTTGGCACACATTCAACATTATGTGCAAACACTGAAAGTGGGGTTTCATGTAGCAAGTCGGCAAGTGCTGACATATTTCCATCTAAGTCTGAACAGAGAAATTCTAAAGTCACATTTGGCGCCTGATTTTTAACTGCATTAATACACTGTTTGTAGTGACTTGCTCCGCCGTCATCTAGGTCATCTCTATTGACTACGGTGATGACTGCATGAGAGATGCCCATGTTGGCAACAGCCTGGGCTAATTTCGCTGGTTCATCTTCATCTAGAGGCGGAGGCGTCTTTATTGTGCCAACAGCACAGAATCTACATGCGCGAGTACATTCTTGTCCAGCAATCATGAAGGTTGCCGTGCCTCGCCCCCAGCAATCGTGTACATTGGGGCAACGAGCTTCTTCACATACAGTGTGGAGGCTATTTTCATTCACTCTAGATTTTGTTTCATTGAAGCGTTTTTGCGCTTCACCTACTGGTAATGTCGTTCTAAACCAAGTAGGAAGCCTCTTTCTTTCGGATTTCCGTCGTTCCTCTACAGTCATTCGAGCAGCCCCGCCACAACCGCCTGATTGTGAACCGGCAGCGTCTGATTGAGGTAGGTGATGGCCTGCCAACTAGATCTCCAAACCGAAGGGGAGGGGTGGTTGAAGTTAAGGCTTTGATTTCAAAGGACATTCAATTCAACGCGGTAGGCTCAAGACACAATGGCATATCGCTTAATTTAACGGTGATTAGATGGGGGTCGCATTAGTTACCGGCGGTAGTCGTAGAATAGGTGCTGAAATTTGCCGCACTTTGGCACAATCAGGTCACTCAGTAATCATTCATTATTACAACTCAGAAGACTCAGCAAAATCTCTTGCAGAAGAACTCAATAAAATATCAAAAGCGGCTACCATTAAAGCCAATTTAGATAACACTCATGAAGTGCAATTATTATTTGAAAATGCAAGCAAAATATTTGGTCAAATAAACATCCTTATTAACAATGCTTCATTGTTTGAATATGATACAATTGGCTCATTAGATTGTAATCTATTCAATCAGTCTATAGCAATCAATACATTAGCCCCACTTATCCTATGTGAGGAATTATCTAAACAACCAAATTTAGTAGATGGTTGTATAGTAAATATATTGGATAATAAATTACAAAATCCAAACCCAGATTATCTTTCTTACACCACTTCCAAAGTGGCCCTTGGGGGGCTCATAGAATCGTTGGCAATTGGCCTTGCACCTAGCACTAGAGTAAATGGCATTGCTCCAGGTTTAATTTTGCCCTCTCCGCACGCCTCAATATCTGATTTTGAAGAGGTGCATGATAGTACTCCACTAGAGCGTGGCGCTACTGCTCAAGATATTGCCGATGCGGTCGTATTCCTTGTTAATGCAAAAGGTGTAACCGGACAGGTGATATTCGTGGATGGCGGCGAGAGATTCAATCGGCGTGACCGAGATGTGCTTTACGAGAGAGGTGAGTAATTGGAATCATTTGAGTTTGAACGTCAGTTAGTGGAACAGGTTGGCTTCGCATTAACCACTTTGCAACTACGAAATTTTATCGTTGAATTAGAAATTGGTGTCAATGAAGATGAGCAAGGAGTTACACAAAGAATTCGATTTGATGTTGATATTTACTTGGCAGGGGCTGATTCTCCCAATGAAGATGCAATTGATCAAGTTCTTGATTATGATTTCATACGAGGTAGGATTAATGACAAAGTTGCAGGTGTTCGAGTCAACTTGCTAGAATCTCTTGTTGCCGATTTACTGGATACATTTCTTGCGCAGATTGAAGTTGTTGCAGCAGCAGTAACCGCAACTAAACTGGATGTATATTCAGATTCTAGTGAAATTGGATGTCGTATGATGCGGTTAAAACCAGATTATCCGCGCAACTAATTCAGTTGAAAAATATAGTATTTTGGTGCAGGGGGAGGGATTCGAACCCTCGAACCTCTTGAGACCGGAGCTTAAGTCCGGCGCCGTTGACCAAGCTTGGCAACCCCTGCTTGATTGGCACGGGGATACGCCTCAGACTTCAAGTAAACGGATGAAGGCTGAAAGTGATGTGGTAATGATTGAATATTGCAACATCTCAACGAGATAATTTCAAATCTACTTTTGCCCCCGTTTTTGTCATTTGTCGGCTTTGATTTAGTCTACTATTCGCCACAATTATTGAGGGTTGGGAATGACGCACATTTTGTGCTTTGAACCATGAACCCTTTAACGGACCGTTGACACGGCATAGCCGTGGAACTATCAGCATCTCTCTCGCAATCAGCAAGAGGCGTCTCAACTGCATCCTTGTTTCTCGTCTGTGTGATGTTGTCAACATTACTCGCCCCATATGCTACTACTACTCAAGAATCGCTCGTAGCAGTTCAAGAACAGCGTTTTTCTGGCGAAGAGATTCCGATGAAACTATACAATATTTTCATCGATAAAAGAAATTCAACCGCAGGAGGCGATGGATACCTCACAACAAAAACACCCAACAACGGCCAAAGCAACGCCTCAGCTTTGACAGATACACTAGAATTCCGAACAAGGACGGTATTAGCAGATATGCCAATAGGTGGCAGGGCTGCTTCTGGTGGTAGCAGTGGTTGGGAGATTCCAGTCAACATATTCCTCAAGGCTACAGCAGGTTCACAACAGCAGACTGCAACTTACACCTTTACTTTGAGAATCGAATCATCTTCAGGAGGTTCTGAAACAGTTGCCACCACTCAGAAGGAGCAGAGTGCTTGTGACGATTTATTTGGTTGTGGATGGCATCAAGAAATCGTTAGATTACAATGGCCCGGTGATCAATACAAGACGATTCCGAGTGGAGGGGCTTTGACTCTAGAAATTTCAGCAGAATCTTCTTGTGAAGGCCAAGGTGGTGGTAATCCATTTGGTGGCCCATCTTGTGATGCAGAAGTAATGTGGGGTGACCCTGACTCTTCTGATGATTATTCAATGATGGAATTTTGGTCTAATGCTGCTGCAGGAAGTGAAGTTAGAATTTTCACAGAAGGTGCTCTTTGGACCGACCCTGAAACATTGGAATGGTTCCCAAATGCCCTCCCTGATGAGCGTGCAATGGAATTCAAGATTGATGTATTGAATGCCCTAGGTCGAGAAGATGTCACTCAAGTTAGTGTACAGTTACGAGCACCTGATGGAAGTTACCCCGTTGACCACACTTTCAACAACGCCGAGTTAACCAATGACAATGGCGGACTTGTTGGTAGTTATACATGGACATATCCATCGGGTATTCAATCTGGAGTTTATTCTTTGACACTTTCAGTATTAGACATACAAGGTCCGAATCCATTCGTTTTTGAGCATGAAGAAGTAGTGGTTGAGCAGTATGGCGTTCATGTGAGAAATGCTGCTGACCGAAATACAGAGTATATCGCCCCAGACCAGACTACTCCAATTCAATTAGTACTGAGGCACACAGGTTCTTCAGGTTCATCTTTGGATGTTGAGTTAGCAGTTCAAACAAGCCTTGATTCAAGTTGGTTGGCACAATTTGACCGCCCTGAGGGATATTCACTTTCTGATGGTGGGAATGAAGTGACAGCCCAGTTGACTTTGGAAGCACCTACTGAATTGGGTAATGCTCCTCCTCGTCTAGATATTTCTGTTAGAGCGTACAACACCAGCGGCGCCGAAGTTCATTATACCATGATTCAAATCACACTTGAGAAACTAGATGTTTTTGCTCCGCCAATGATTTCTCTTTGGGATACTGAGCATGAAAACCAAATCTACAATTCTTCTAGGCCGGAATCTTTTGATGTAACGGTGCCTCAGTTTGTTGATGATTTAGGGCCCCCCACTCCTTTTTACATTGAACTATTCAACACGGGTTTTGATTCTGATGAATTCAGATTTGATGTTACTCAGAAGCCACGTGGGACTGTGTTCTACTTTGTTGATAATCAAACCGGACAGATGATTACTCAAGACCCTAATGATGGGCTGTGGCATACTCCTACATTACCTCGCCACTCAAATTATGTATTGATTCTTTACGTCAATCCTTCAGGTCAGCCTGATGACCCAGATTTTGGTTTGTTGGAGGTGGAATTTTCCAGTGCTGGTAATACCTCGCTTTCAGCTATTATTCAATTCACCCCGCATAGAACAAATGGAATGCAAGCGGTAGTAGTCTTCGATTGTGATGGAGCCTCAAATGGGCTAGGTCACATTGAGTATGAGAACTGTTTGAATGATGATAGTGATGAGTACATAGATGTTAGAATGAGGATAGAAGCTACTCAAACATCAGGTGACGAAAATACATTAATTGATTGGAGAATAGTCAATCCGGCTGATTACGATCGTAATGCTGACGCTGAAGAAGGGCGTTACACTCTTTGGGATTATATGATTACTAATCTTGATAATGACCCAATGCCGGTAATGCAAATGACAGCAGGGGACTCTGAAGAATTCTGGTTAGAGATTCATTTGACAAACCAAGTATTAGCTGCAAATCACACCATTTACCTACGTATTGAAGAATCAACTGGTTCAGGAACGCCGCGTTTCTTTGACCTCCCTATTAGTATAGGAGTAGGAGAGGGAGTTCCTGCGCTGAAGATAGTTCAAGTTTCAGCAAACCAACCAATGCTCCCAGGTGATACTACTGATTACACAATGCGACTCAAGAATGAGGGTAATACGGATATGCAAGTCGTTCTTACTGCTGAGGCGCCAAGTGGTTGGGCTGCAACGGCTCAGAATCCAGATACTCAATCATCATTGGTATTAGTGCCAGCCTTTTCGGAAATTACATTCAATTTACACGTGTCATCATCAAGTGATGCACGGCATGGTGACTTTCATACTATCAAAGTCATAGGGAAACCACAATCATTCACTACAGGTTATTCTGATGAATACAATGCTGAAGCAGATGTTGATATTAGAGTAGAAATAAATAATCCTACAACTAGGATTACAAATGAACTTAGCAACATGAGAACAACAACCAAGATGATGCTTGCAGGTTTTGTATTGTTGATTGTAGCAGCAATTGCTGGCCGTAAGCGTCGGACAAATGAATGGGAAGAAGAAGAGGAATATCTAGATGATGAAGATGAACTATTTGACCTACCTGATGCTGTTACTGATGAAGAATTAATGGGCGACTCAGAAGAAGAAGCAGTTGACGAAGATTTGGATGAAATTGAATTAATCGATGATTAATTGTATTCAGAGGGTTCTAATAGAGCCCGCATCAGGGCGATTCAACGACTTAGGTCGGACGCGTAGAATTCGATGGCGGCCCTGAAGAGGGGCTTTCATCACTATTCACGAGGTCTAGATGTTGAGTCTTTACCCCTAGGAGGGGTTGCTAATTGGCAGAAAACGCAGATGAGTCTAGAGTATTGATTGTGATTGATGGGCCCAATGTGGGCATGAGTCATTCAGGGAATAAGTGGCCAGCATCAGCCTCGGGTATTGTTACCGCAATTACCTATTATGCTGATTTAGGATACGAAGTGTATGCTTTTGTGCCACGCCATTATCTGAGCGATAATGCAGGAAAGAAGGGAGTAGACAATCCAGCCCTCTTACGCGGGTTAAAGGCTAAGGGCACTGTTGTTTCAGTTCCTTCTCAAGATCATGATGATGATTATTGGCTACACTTTGCTTGGCAGCAAGGAGCATTCGCTGTGACAAATGATAGGATGAAAGACCATGTTTCAAAGTATCCAGATAGTGGCGAGGAAGGATTCTACAAATGGCGAGATGCAAAGGTTATTTCATACACGTTTGCAGGCGATATCTTCTTGCCAAACCCTTCTTTTGAAGTGCCTAAACCGTCAAAAAAACCCGATAAAAAGGTAAAAGAGACAAATGCTGGTGATGAGAAAAAAACCAAAAAAACACCACAGACAAAACAGAAAAAAGGCTCTGAAGCCCAAATGAAAAGTGGAGAATTGCCAACGGTTAGGAAATCACGCAAAGCTTTCCGTAATGCAGTGAGGGCAAGGTTATCCGATGGGTCAGTTAATTATGGCCTTCTTGCTTCTGAGATAACTGCCCTCGTAGGTGAAAATATTGGTTGTCAATTTGCTAATCGAAAGGAGTTAATGGGGGCGATGAATATCAAAACGAGTAATCCATTCCATGAGCAACTAGTTGAGTTGATGGGAGGCGAATTAAAGGTCGATTTGGTTAAAGGACAACCAGTCGATGTTCATCTCCGCTCGGCAGTAGTTTCCGCTTCGGGCAAGGGTAGTGGGGCTGCGAGTCAGTCAGAGTCAAAAAAGGAGAGTCAAAACAATCCTGTCACCCAAAGTAGTAATCAGTCAAGTTCTGCTACACCTAAGGGGAATAAATCCGATTCAAAAAATGAAACAAAAAAGCGAACAACAGCGCAAAAAATGTCGTTGGCAGATTTCAAACAGGCTCTTAGTGAAAATAATTTAGATAAATTAAAAATTTCAATTTATCAACTGCCACCTAAAGTTGAAAAAAGCATCCCATTTTTAGCCGAAATTGAACTCCCTGCAAATTATGCTGATGTGGGGAATCAATTCAAAACAAAATTCGGCTACCGAATTAGTTCAGTCTTTAAAAACATGGATAATTTAATCCTATTCATGAATTTCAGGTTCGAATTCCCCTACAATGATTTAGGTCGTGATGGCGATTTAATTTTGCGACAACCGGTCGGTTCAAAGGTCGAAAAGACCGTTCGAAGTGGGGGACTTATTAGTTGGATTAAATCATTATTTTCTTCTAATTAATAATGTCAAAATAAAACATATTTTGGGTGCAATAAAACCAACTAATTTGTTATTATATGATGGTATATTTTGGGCATTGAATGGCGGTTAGAAACTTCTGAACTATTGAGTAGATATATGGTGTATTAATCAGGTCCATTTTTTGTTAAATTAAGGGCTTTATTGTGACAACAGTTGACTGTTGCCGTAGGCAGATATGAAATCAAGTCACCTTTTCTTGTATGAACTGTGCTCCAACTGTATTAAGAAGCATAAGAGATGGTTTGTTTATGGGTTCAAGTATGCTTATGCAAGGTCAATCAAAATTCAGCGCAGTTTCACGACTGCAAAGCAAGATTAGAACGAGGGCAATTTTCCTAACTGCGCTGATGATATTTACATCACTTGCAGCCTTGGAGTTTTCAGCATGGGAAGCCGCTGCATCTACTGACCAAGATGGAGATGGTTTGACTTGCGGTACCGAATTTTTATTGCAAACACAATGCCAAGATTGGGATTCCGATAATGATGGTTTACCTGATGGTTGGGAATGGAAGTACGGATTGGACCCAAATGACGGTTCATCCTTGACCGTCAATGGTGCATCTGGAGATCCAGACGGTGACCAATTGTCAAATCTACAGGAATACTCATACCTCACTCCATTAGGCTGGGATTCATCAAGCACACCGAATGTACTTGACAACGGTGTTTGGTGGAATGGTACGGTTCCAGTAAGGAATTGGAATGAAGAAGATGCAATGCAAGTGAACCAACCTGCTTGTGGTGCGCCAGGAAATGATGGTAATGGCTCCACAGTAATCCTTTGTGATGAGGATCCAGTTGGTGATATTTGTAATGATGGAATTGATAATGACAGAGATGGGGATGTGGATCAAGCTGATTCTGACAACGATGGAGACCAAGTTTGCGGTTCTAACGATGACGATGGCGATGGCCTGTCAGATGAAGACCCAGATGGCTGGGATACCGATGGAGACGGCTTACCTGATGGTTGGGAAGTCGCCAATGGTTTGAACGCCACAAACCCTACTGGTATTGACGGTATGATGGGTGACCCTGATGGGGATGGCCTAGTCAATGTTCAGGAATATGTCAATCCTTCATGGACCACAACCAGTAGCGGGACCCCTTATTTTGTCTCAGGAAATCCATTAATTCAACAAGCAACAGAGAATGTTAATCCTTGTAACCCACTCTTCGGATGTCTATCTCAAACCGCATCTGTTGACCAAGACACTGATACTGACCCTTGGGATAATGATTCTGACAATGATGGTTTGGAAGATGGTTGGGAAGCATTATTCATCCTAACCGACCCTACTGCGGCAGATACAGATGGTGATGGTATAGATGATGGTATAGAGGCTAATGTTTCAACATATGGAAATCCTCCACAACACAGCGACCCAAGAAATAACAATACTGATGGCGACCAATTTGACGATGGTGCAGAGGATAAAAATGGCAATGGTCAAGTTGATTCAAATGAGACTGACCCGACCCGACGCGAAGATGCTGGTGATTACGACAATGATGGAATTGACAATTGGCTAGAAAACCTTTCATGTACAATGTGGGATGTTTATGATACCGATTTTGGAGGCGTTGGTGATGGTGATGAATCTAATCTTTCTCATTCAACTGACCCCTGTATGTCAATGGTTGATTATTCTACTACTTTAGATATAGTAACTCAACTAGGTGGGTATAATGCCGGTCTTCAAAGGCTGTACCTCATGAATGCTACTGGTTTTGACACGACACCTTATGATTGGAGAACTTTCAATGCTGCATTGGCATATTACAACGATTCATCAGGGGCTTTGACAAGTTTCACCTATACCGGCGTTCAGAATAATATTCTGACCGGTGTGACTGTTCCTCCACCTCTGAATACGGTTGAAGTAATTTCAAAGAATGGTAGTTGGTGTCACTTTGAGGGCACTAATTCTGGTACGTTAAATTCAGTGCATCAACACTGTGACGATGATTATGAGGATTCAGATGGAGACGGCCTTTCAAATTGGGAAGAGAGCCTATCTATTTGGGGATGGTTCTCAATTTCGACTGTCTATGATTCTGATGGCGATGGTCAAAATGATTTGGATGAAATAATGAATGGAACAGATCCGATGGAACCTTGTGACAATACTTTGGATGCTGACGGTGACCTTCTCAATAATTACTTTGAGAACAATACTGGCTGTGACTTGATGTTCGTTCCAGGTATGGGTGGAGGAAATGGTTCAACTGATACTTATGTTACAGATTGGCTAGATATTGATACAGACCATGGGGGAGTTATTGATTCACAAGAATACCTTGATGGAACAAATCCTGAATGGGACCCAAGTGATGACATGAACCCTGCTGACACAGATGGAGACGGTATACCTGATGTTATTGAGAATCAGACAGGTACTGATTGGCGTAATCCAGATACTGATGGTGGTGGGATGTCTGATTATGATGAATGCCCGCCGCAATTTTGGCAAGATTGTGCAATGAGCCCTCAAAACCCATGGGACCCTACTGATGATATTAATCCAAATCAGGTTGTATTCTATGCAAATAATACCACAAGTACTGGCAGCGGCCCAGATCTTGACAAAGTTCATCGTTGGAGAGTAAAAACGTACGACTATTATACCGGTGGTGCATACGGAATAAATTCCTCATTGGTGACTGAGCAACAATTATCTCAAGGAGACATTAATACCTATCAAGTTGCTAATAACACATTTTGGAATACTACTGAGACTTGGCAATTTGAATTCCTTGTTCCAATTTCTCCAGGTGGTATTTTACCACAACCAGCTTATGCGACGGAGTATCTAATGTGGGCAGATTCTCTTGCAGAATTTAATCAAACTAATCATACGAGAGACATTCGCATTTCGGCATCAGATGTTATGATAACAATGATTGACGCTCCTGAAATATACTATACAGATACTGAATTACAATCTGGCGTGGAATACCCATCTCCATACGCTACAGAATTCCCCCAAGAAATGTTAGATGGTCTTTTGATAGAATCTTCGGTTCGAAATATCACGCATGGGGTTATTGCTGATGCGTCAGCAACAAGTGCGTGGGATAAAATTGAGGCGATAAGAGCATATCTTTCTGAGGAGGATACGAACACAAGCGACCCTGATTTCAAACTCAATTTTGATGGTTCAGGCGTCCCCATGATTGAAGACGTCACACGTTTTATCCTTGATGATGCACGTGAAGGTTCGTGTTCAGAATTTGTGACTGTTTTCACAACCATGGCAAGAGTTGCTGGAATTCCGGCTCGCAAAGTTACTGGTTATAGCGGCGGAGATTGGCACGGTACAGGTTATACTGTAATGGGTTACCATTGGAATACTTGGTCGGAAGTACATCTTGAACAAAGCAGTACAGGCCTAGATATGGGTTGGATTCCTATTAATCCTTGTCCGCCAGCTGAAGAAGTCACATTTGTTAATGAGAGTGTAAATCCTCTTTCATTTGAACGAGATTTATCTAGTGGCCTTGTTTTTGTCAACGGAACTTTACAATTCTCCAACAATAGTACAGGGGCAGAAAGTGCACTTGTTAATGCCTATCTTGTCTCAGAAAATGATACCAATCCCATGAATCCTTCTGCATTGAATGAAGATTCAAGAATCCGAGGAATTCTAACTGATGCTAACGGCAATTTCTCAATTAATGGGACGCCTGCTTACATGCCCGCACCCGGATATGCAAAGGTTGTCGTTGAATCACGTCAAGGAGGTTATGTGCCATATTACTATCAAGTTTATTCTGTCCAATTAAATGTCACAGATGATGTTAATTTCACTTTGACGGGCCCTGAACCGATAGGGCAACCAATTGTTGGCGCAGGCACAACTACGACAATCACTGGGAACATGCTGTGGGACGCAGACCCACAAACAGACCCTTCTCTAAAGGGTAATTTCACAGTACAATTAGAATACCCATCTTCTGTGCTTGGTGCTAATGTAACGCTCCAGGCTCCTGTTTGGGCGGATGGTTTCTTCTCATTTGATGTGAATTTGACAGACCTTGAAACTCCTGGTTTGAGGAATGCTACAATTACTTTTGATGGATGGCATGAAGGAAATCTTCACTTGGGGCCATCTCCGATTTACCATGCGCGCCCAGGTTCACTGGTTTTCGTAATGAATGTTTCAGCAGCACCAGATATGACTGCAACAGTTGCAGGGTCGGGTGCGAATGATTCACTTCTAATAATTAATGAAAATATTTACATTAATGGGACAGTATTTACCCGTGGTGGGATACCTGCTCCAATGGACGGTTTCATCTCACTGATGTTGCGCAGGAATGGTAGCAATACTAGTTATGAAAACATTACAACTTGGGCTGTGACCAATGGTGCGTTCAATATTTCTTGGATGATGAATAGTAGCGATATGCCAGTAGGTCCCGGTTACCTTGATGTCCAATTATTATTCGGACAAGCAATCCCCGGTGCAACCGATCAAGACGATTTCATCGGTTATGGATTGAGAAGTGAAGTTACTATGAGTTATTCATTGAATTCAATTGTTAGAGGTGAAACCGCTTCGGTAATGATTGGTCTTCAGGACCATACTGGTAATTCAGATGTCACTTTCAATGGTACATTTACAATGACTTTTGATGGAAGTGTTGTGAACGTCTCAACAGACCCTGATTCCGATTGGATTGATAGTGAATTTACCCCATCAGCAACAATCGCTGCTGGCGACTATTGGTGGAATATCTCTTACGACGGATATTTGAGTGGGAATCCTGGAAGCGAATGGTACAAGCCTGCAAATTCTAGTGGTTTGCTACTTGTGGCTGGCACTGCGACTTTGTCAATTAACCTCGCTCAAGAATGGACTCATTTGGGCGGTGCCAATACCATTACAGGAACTCTTACTGATGATGTACTTGGGACACCTATTGTGATGAATACTACAGATGTGCGATTCTCAATATCTCTTCCCGGAACTGGCCCTACTGGACCTGGTGGAGAGCCGCCACCACCAATTTTCATCCCTATTGGAAGTGCGATTATTACCAGTAATACTACTGGGAATTACGCAATCAACGTGACATTGCCAAATAACTTGAACTCAGATGGATACAATCTAACAACAATTCTTGATTTCGATACTTTTGCAACTTCTCGTGGAGCATATTATCAGATGTTAAATGGGCCTGCTGCACTGATTGGTTTAGAATCTGAATTGGTTTTGACAAGCAATACTACTGTTGTTATTGTTGAAGCAGGAAATTCAATTCCTTTCAATATCTCAGTCTCTGATGTGGGTGATAATTCAGCTGTTGCAGGCGAAACCGTCAATTTCACTTGGGATTGGGGTGGACTAAATACTTCAATTGGTCAAATAGTATCTGGAGCAAACGGGAATGCAATTTTCAATTATGCAGTCCCTCCAACTATGGATCCAGGATACTATGATGTGCGTATCTGGATGGATAATGATACAACCGACCCATTAGCAAACGGTTCTAACCGTTGGTGGGGTAATGAGACTTTCATGAACATCACTGTTCAGGTTCCATCAGGTGTGACGATATCTTCAGTCCCACTGAATGTGACTGCTGGGACAAGTTTCCAATTAGTTGGTGAAATTGCCGATGGCAATGACCCATCACGCCCATTCACTGGTCCTGTTTCAATCGAGGTCTTCTTCTTGGGCGACCCATCTGAGACATTAATCTCAAGTTATGCCACTGCAAATAATGGTACATTCAATCTTTCTGTACCAACCGATCCGTTGAATGATGGCATAACAAATGGCAATAAAACGCTAGTAGTTTCAGTGTTGAATGGTAGTAGCCCATTCTATCTTACTGGAACTGCAAGTTCAGGTATGCTAGTAATTGGGGTGACGGATTTCGAAGGTCAAAACCCACTCATTCCTGTCGTAGTTACTCGTGGAGAGAACATTAGTTTTGGCGCTACTCTTGTTGAAGCATCTGACAATTATCGCCTAATTACTAATACTCAAGTAGTGGCGCAATTCCACGATACTTGGCTTCCTGAAAACACAACAGATAGTAATGGAACAGCACTTTGGACTTATCAGGTGCCAAATACTCAGCCACTTGGCCCGATTACTGTTACTCTTTACTACAACGCTACAGGAATTTGGGAAATGCACCCAACAAGTCACATGATTAACACAATTAGCGTGCGCTCAATTACAGTCCTAGTAGTGGATAGTATCTCTGAAAATCCATTATCTGGTGGCACATTCAATGTGACAGGTTCACTTGTGTCGGACAATGGTTCAGGAATTATCGCTCGTGATGGCGCCGGATTATTGCCACAGGTACAGATTAGTATTGATGGTTTTACCAATAATTTCCAAGTTTCAAATGCTATTGCACAATCAAATGGAACATGGCTTGCAGTGATTACACTAGATGCAGACTTTGCACGAGGAACACACGTATTGGATGCAACATATACACCGACAGTGAATTACTATGGTTCATCTTCTGGAAACAATTCATTTGATAGTCGCGGTTATTCAGTAATAACAATATTAACTCCTGAGAATTTACATCCGGATTATAGGACAACTCGTGGAGATAATGTTTCAATTCAAGTAATGCTGCAAGATAACACATTGTCAGTAATTCCGAATGCTTCAATTATAGTTGAATTCCCAACACTTAACATTTCAACAATGGTGACTACTGATTCAAATGGCTCTGCATGGGCACTTTTGATTGTCCCATCAGATACAATGCCAGGTCCACTTTCAATCAATGCAAGCTATGCTGGAATGTCTGGGACAACAGGTGTTCTTGGTGATGAGGACACGACACTAATTGTGATTCTCGCACCAACTGTTGTCACTATTGACGCTGTGGAAGGAGAATTCATCGCAGGTGAAGTCATTTGGGTGAATGGTACGCTGGTGGATGAGCATGGAAACTTGCTTCAAACCGGTGGTGTTCCTGCAGCAAGTATTCTACATCTTGCAGTAGATGGAAACGACACAGGCGCATTCATTGAGTCAAACGCAACTACTGGCACTTACAGTTTGATGTATATTATGCCAGGCGATACGGCTGCAGGTAGTCATTTGGTTACTGTATTCTTCCGTGGAGGATTCATGTGGGTCGACCCAATGGGTCAAGGAGATTCAACAAACCCAGAATACTACCTCAACTCATCTGCTGAGCAATTTGTCAACATTAGTGTTCCAACATACATCACTTTGCTTGGTGGCGGTGGTGACGTTGATAGAGAAGGTCTTCTCATCATCAATGGTACACTCTTTGATATCGTTGATAATCCACTATCAAATCTGACAGTTGAAGTATGGTTCGACAATAATTGGCTAACGAATATCACAACTGACAGTGAAGGAAATTTCCAAGTTTATTTCCCAGTGCCAGCAGATTCGCCACTTGGCTCTCAGATGATGGAAGTTAGATTTACAGGATCTACTTTCTACTTGCCTTCTGAGGCAAACACTTCTTGGAATGTCTACAGTGCAGTCAATGTTGCACTTGTTCTACCGACCGAGATAGCCATAAATGACGACCTAACTGTTCAGGGTACGATTAGAGACAATTTGCCGGACGGCTGGTTGTTCAACCATACTCTTGAAATTAGATTCAATGGTACACTATTGGGTAACGTCTACTCTGATGAAGATGGTGTTTGGTCAACTGTTTGGACAATCCCCGACAACATCGGCCTAGGTTCACATCCTGTCCAGATATACTCACCTGCACAGGGTTGGTATCGTGAAGCTAGTGCAAACGGAACCATTTGGGTTGCTCACCACGCTGAAATATTACTTGTCAGTGATGATAATGGTGACGCTACTCGTGGCACTTTCTGGAATGTCAGTGGCCGCCTTTATGATTCTGATGCAATCGGATTGCCAGGTATTTCTAGCCGTAGTGTAGATATTCTACTTGATGGAGTATTTGTTGACACAGTAACAACCAACTCAATTGGTGAATTCGAATTATTAGTTCCAGTTAGTATGGTTTCTGCTCGTGGCGACCACACTTTGTCGGCACACTATGCGGGAGAGCCATCATGGCTTTCCACAAATGCAACCACAACTCTAACCACATGGTCTGATATTGAGTGGCAACTGGTTACTAATGAGAATATCATTATCCGTTCATCATCCGCACACCCAATAATCATTGAAGGAAGAATCCTCGAAGTCGGTGGAAGTGGAAACCCAGTTGATATGATGGATTTGATTCTATACTGGAATCAGAGCGATTTAGGTGTATCAGACCGAGTAGTTTGGATGGAAGATGGTAGTTTCAGCATTCAATTGACTGCCCCACAATTCATGGTGTCCGATGAAATTACTTTGACTCTAAGGGCGATGGATAACACATCAAGATACTTCAACGGTGGACAAATAAACACCTCCATATTTGTTGTAGTTCCTGTTGATTTCCAGACTGGTGTGGAAACAGTTCCATACAATGGTGATCGTGTAATTGCATGGGTTGAGGCGATAGCAAAGGATACACAATTGCCTGCATCTGATATTGCAGTAACAGCGGTTCTATACAACGAATCACGTGAACTTTCGCGCACTCTTACTGGGCGCACTGGTACAAATGGTTCATTCTGGTTTGAGTTTGTTTCAGTAACGCCAATGGCGCCATACGGAGACGGGGAAACTTACGGTACACTCTATGTTCAAATCAATTCAACCGATGAACAGGTTGCAGAAGATGATAGGGCTCGACTTGAAACTACAATGGAAGTTACTGTACTGACTGCAGCTCAGGCACAAGAAGGTGTCAGCGGTTGGGTGTATGGTGGCTTGAGTGCTGCTCTTCTAGGAGTGGTGGCATTTGCAGTTTATTGGCGCCGCCGTAAGCAATCGGCTCTTGCAGAATTAGCAGATGTATTTGCTTATACTGCAGAATTGTTGGCCGCAGGCGATGAAACACGAGAGGCAATTTTCAACTGTTACGAAAGCCTCTGTGCAATTCTGATGAGACACCGATTCCTTAGGAGAGATTTTGAGACAGTTCGTGAATTCGAAATGGCAATTCGTAAGGCATTGCCAATCAATGAGGATGCATTAGTGGCTCTTGATAGCGTCTTTGAAGAGGCTCGTTACTCACGTCACGAAATGGGTGAAGCTCACAAGGCTCAGGCTCAAGATGCACTAGGTAAAGCACTTGGTGAAATTGAGAACCTCGCAGAAATACCAATGCGTTGATCAATTCAGTTGATTCCGCTTAGGTTTGGAACGTTGGTTGAGTGAATACTCTCAACGATTAAGGGCGAGGTAGAGTTTTCCATCATCCCATGTGGCGGTGGCAAGATTGCTTCCTGAAGGAAGAGCAAACGCTTGTTCAAGTTCGCTACCGTCACGCCCAGTTACTGATAGTTTGATAATTGAAGAACCATCAATTTCACCACAACTAAGTTGGACGCCAGATAATTCGCAGCCAAGGAGAGGGAGAGAAATCAAATCATTCTCTGATACTCCTTCAAATCGGTTCAACATTGCTTCAGTTGATAGGACTCCAGCAAGGCGGTCAAAGTTTGCTTCAACAGGTGAAAAATTACCAGTCATTGTTGTTTGATGCGAATCATGAATTTCTTGCAAGTGGCCAAGGTCACTAAGGAAGTTTTGATGTAGTTCTTCTGGAGAGGTGTTCAGCCCTCCAGTAGCCCGCTTTTGAGGCTCAGTGGCGTTCTTTTGTTGCCCGATTTCAATAGTGATTGGTTGCCACTCCATCTCTCTCACCTAACCCCTCCGTTACGCCCGACCTCATTGAAGCCTTCGTGCCGCCTCACATCGAATTTTTCCTTTACAAGAGTGGTGAGATACGTTGGGCTTCCCATATTATTCATCCCCAATTGCTGGTTCAGGATGGCGTTTGAAAAATCGTTTCACATGCCGTCTTGTTGATTCTTCACTAGCAACAGTCAGAATATTCATGTTTTTTGGCAACAGTCGTTTGAATTGTGGCATCAATAATCTGTCTTCTAACATCAATATGAAGGCGCGGTCGCCCATTTTTCTGATTGGCCTTCCCATCGCTTGCATTAGTGCATTGACTGCTGGTTGTTGGACAGCCCAGCGGTATGAGTTTGAACTACCAAACCTCTCTTCGTAGTAATCTTTTTTCGCCTTTAATTCTTCAGATGGAGGGGCTAAAGGAAGGCCAATGCAAACTACAGCATCAAGCAGGTTTCTTTGATAATCGACTCCTTCGCTTAATTTGGCTGAAAATACACCGGCGAGAAGGATTTTTTCACCTGCTGAGCGAGACATTTCCAAATCGCGCAAAAGAGAATCAATTTTCGCTTTTGACCATCCGGATTCTTCCATCATGACACGGCGACCATGCCATACTCCACCACCGATGATTTCTTCCAACAATGCGTATGATGGTGTGAACACGGCAATATGGCCTGGGGCTTCTGCAGCTATTGCTCGTATATGCTCTCTAATTTTTTCAGTATTGCTAGCGCCTCTTCTTGTGTATTTTGTAGTCACGCCTGATGCGATTGCAACAGGACGCTTGTCAGATAGAAATGGTGAAGGATATTCCTCCGAAGTTATTGGCCGAGACTTGGGTAACGAGAGTAATTCCCCATACATTTCAGGTGGCGAGAGAGTTCCAGACATGAGTAGTGCGCCGGCAGCTTCTTCGAATACTGGCCCTGATACTATTCCA
This sequence comes from Methanobacteriota archaeon, assembly GCA_018650285.1. GTDB lineage: Archaea > Thermoplasmatota > Poseidoniia > Poseidoniales > Thalassarchaeaceae > MGIIb-Q1. The sequence goes on along the minus strand of JABIGF010000021.1, from coordinate 61,695 downwards.
GGGTCTAGGAGGTGAGTGGTTAGTCGTGGGGCATCACCTTTACCGTGAGAGTATACGAATGCAAGGGCGTGGTTGTCTCCTAATCTAGAGAGTAAAAACAATAATTCTGAAAGTCGTTCACTTGCGGTTTCTTTTTCTTCATCAACATCTGGATCTATGTCTACTTGTACCATTGAAATTAGCTGGGCTAGTTGGTTTAGTGTCAGTGCATTCCCGCTAATTTCAGAGGCTAGTGCCGAATTGAATAAATTTACAATAACTTGATTGGCAATTCGCATTTCTTCACTTTTTTCTCTGTATAGTGCTTGAGTTTGGGTGCGGAAAAAAGCGCTAAAATCCGCTCTTATTCGCCCTAGTGCGGCTTTAGCAGCCCTTAGTTGAACATACATTTCAGGCTTTGTTTCCAAGCCTCCTTTTTTCTCATGGTCTTCTAAAGTTTCAATGTGTTCTTCCATTTCTAGGCGAGCAGATAGTAGGAGGTCATCACTCAAAACTCGGCGCATTCCTTGGGTGATTCTAGTGGGTAGGTTATGTGCTTCATCAACAATAATGATTACTTCACTTAGGTCAATTCCCATGGCATTTAGAGAGGCATCTCTGACTCGTTCATTGAACAAGTGGTTGTAATCACAAACTATGATGTCCGCTCCACTTGCTGATTCACGAGCCACTTTCCACGGGCAAGCAGCTTTTGATGAGCCTTCTTCAGTGTAACTTCTTGACACTTTGATTAGTTCACTAACATGGAGTGGCTCATTGAGAACTTTCAATCGTAATCCATCAACTTCTTGTGTGTAGGGTCGACAATGCCTGTTCTTCCTTTTATCAGCACATAGTCGTGCGAATATGGATGAAAACTCCTGGCGGATTTCATCAATACACATCGATTGTTGCCCAACGATATCAATCAGTTTTATTTTGCTCTGAGTGCCATGTCTTCTTGCATTTATGCTACGAACGGTTTCTACTACGATACGATGTTGAGATTGGCGCCCGGTGAGGAAAAATATTGTCCGCTTTTCCGGATTAGAAAACGCTGCGTCTATTGTTGCAGAAAGTGCAGCAGCAGTTTTGCCTATGCCAGTAGGTGCACAGGCGATATGAGAACCACGCTGAGTTAATACTTGGTGGGCTTCTTCAATCATTTCAGCTTGCCCTGGTCGAAGGTGTTCATGAGCAAGATAACCGGGGGTTCTGCTATTTTTCTCCGCCACGATTCTTAGCGGCGATTCGGCCGCTCAATAAGGTTGGGTTTGAATTGTGACAAGCCTGTCGGCCTTGCTCCTAATTGGGGGTGCCCTCCGAAGAGGGCGGGGTGACGAATCAAAGTTCGTCGTGAAGGGGTGTTCCCGCATAAGCGGGAACGGGGGTATTGTTTGAGTGTGCTACATCTACGACTGAGGAACGTGCTCTAAGACGAAGATTGAATAGTCCAAGGGTCGGATTTGGAATGAAAGTATTGAATTGGTTACTCCCTTGATAGGCTCTCTTGCGAAGATTTGCGAAGAAAGGAGAGGCGGGGGGGTTGTTACACCCCCCCTTTGTGTTCTTCGTGTGCATCCCATCGCTCACTTATCTCACCCTAAATTATTCAATGTGGTCCTCATGAGAACCGCGAATTTTAATTTCATCAAGAAGTGACATTCCGTCGTCAAGACTAGTCTTGATCTTCTTGTTTTGTTGCTCTAGTAGCAAGCCTATTCCAAGAGCAGCTGCTGAACTTGCATCCATGCCAGTCAACTCTTCAAGAATTTCGAGTTGCTGTCTTACAGCCTTGCCCACGCGAATAGTTGCTCTGGTTTTGGAATCTCCTGATGCAGTTTCATCTAGCAACTTGTGTACACCACGGCGTATTACATCGCTACGGTTGCGCATCCCATCAAAGCCAATACGCCTTTCAATTTCGAGGATTTCTTCCTCTGTAAAGCGAACTGAAACCATTTGACTTGGGTTGCTCATCTGCCTCTCTCCGACCTATTCGACTACAAGCTAGTATATTATCCTGTCTTACGGCGTTATTACATTGTATTACAATATTGTATGGCTAGTAATACGATGCAGTACGACAGTTAGCTGGTGTAATACAGGCGGAAATCCGAAAAAACCAAATTTTGTCTTACGACCAATTTGTTGGAATAAATGAGTTGTATTTTCACTTATCTGAACCGCAAGACAAACGTAATCGTCTGAATTTATTTTTTTCGGAGTTCCGAACGTAATCTTTTGACCGCATTTGATAGGATCACTTGTTTTGTAGTTGCTTCACTTTCTAATTCACGAATTAACTCAAGTGGCGAGACACTCAATTCCCACAGATGCTTTGGTCTTCCTTTGCCCAATACTTCACCTTGTGTAGATGATACCCAACCTCGGTAACGGCCTTGCTTGCGCCCGCTAGAAACTTGACTTGTAGAGAGTCCGGAATGGTTTGCTAACTCTTTGATTGTGAGCAATCTTTGTTGTGAAAGTGCAGTCACGACTTTTGCAACACTTTCGGGGTGCCCGGCGGAAGTTAGTAGGTCGCCGGGAACAATTCCGCTCAGTCCGCTCCCCTCCTCATCAGCCCTCCAGAAGGGTATGTGATTATATGGATTTCAGCAAAAATGTCAGTTTGATTTGTTTTCTGCTTGGATAAAGATGCAAGGTCACCGTCAAATAGCGGGTGCGGTTGCCGAGGGTCATGCCCAATACTTCGAGCCGCGGATTGATGTTTTATTTGAAGACATTACAAGTAGCAATGGAAGATGGTGTTGTCACCGATGAAGAAGCAGCAATTCTTGATATTCTTGCACAATGCATAGGCGTTAGTAAGGGGGCTAAAAAATTCGCACATGAGATTTTTGAGGGTGTGGAGAAGTCACCTGTTTCTGAAGAAGAAGAAGAAGAATGGTCATGTAGGCATATTGGGGATGCAACATGTTACCAATCATTATTGATTGCTGCTCTTGATGATGATGAAATCACCGATGATGAGATGGCAATGTTGGATTATTTGCGTAAGGCTATGAATCTTCAACCAAATGAGCACGCATTGGTGGAAGAGGCTGTAAGGTCTATGATAGAAAATCAAGGTGATGAACGTCTTATGATGCGCTTAAACTCCTACATGGCATCCTATCCCGGTGCATAAGTTCCACAAATTGCCGACAATAAGTTCTATGTCTAGAACCTCGCGTGCGTGTGAGGGATGAGTATGACTAGCGGACCAGCAACTCGGCGAAATGTAATGGCAAAATCAGGGATATTGGTTGCAATTTTCCTGTTTTCGTTGCTTTCGACCTTGATTTCAACTATTGATTTTGACCAAATAGACAACGAATTGGCTGATGAGCATGAGGTAATGTTCTCACCGGCGCAAGAAACACTATTGTGGAGCCAGAAGGTATCTGGGACTCAGAGTACAGATAAAGTTGAATCTGTAGAGTTAGATGCTTTTGGAAATACCTATGTTTGCGGAATATTCTATGGGACAACCACCTTTGGATCAATAACTATTACGTCACAAGGAAGCAATGATGGATTTGTTGGAAAAATAAGTCCTTCTGGTAATTGGCTTTGGGTGGAAAGAATGGGCGGCAGTTCACATGATCAATGTTTAGATGTTGATGTTGACGATGGTGGTAATGTATCTATTACTGGTAGCTTTGATAGTACTGCTAACTTTGGGACAACCACTTTTTCAGTGCGTGGGAGTTACGACATTTTTGTTGCAAAATTGGATACAAATGGGACTTGGTTATGGTCTGCACAAGCTGGTGGAAGCAGTACTGACTACGGTAGAGGTGTAGCAATTGGAAATGATGGGAAAGTATACATTACCGGTTCATATTACAGTTCTGGGACGGTTTCTTTTGGTCAGCATACTCTACAAACATACAGTTATGATGAAGTATTTGTTGCCGCTTTGGATACAAATGGGCAGTTCATTTGGGCAAATAGGATGTATGAATCATATTATCAATACGGCTACGGAATAGATGTAAATGATAATGGCGATATTGCAGTATCTGGTGAATTTAGATATCGAATCAATATGGGCGGTAGTTGTGGTTCACTAAACCCAAGTTATTCTTCAAGTAGTTATTCTCGTATATTTGTTGCAAAATTTTCGCCTTCGGGTAATTGTGTGTGGGCAAAAATGGCTGGATACTTATCTTCATCATACAACTCATATGGGCGTGATGTCGCAATTGATAATAATGGTGAAATTGCAATTACTGGCTGGTTTTACTATCGGGCTCTGTTTGATAACACTTGGATTTATGCATATCAACAGTCATCTAATTGGGATTGTTTTGTAGCAAAGTATTCCACATCTGGTTCAAACTTGTGGGCTCAGCCTGTTGGCGGTAGTAGTACTGATTATTGTTATGCAATAGATATGGATAAGGTAACTGGAAATATTACAATTGCAGGAATGTTCGAAAATACTGCATGGTTTGGAAATAGTTACATCACTAGCCGTGGCGGCCAAGATGCATTCTTTGGTACATTGATTCCTGACCCAAATAACCCTTCAGCGTATCTTTGGGACAATATCCATCATTTCGGGGGCACAAGTACTGACACCGCATATGGTGTGGCAATCCGAAATGGCACAACAGTATATGGCGGCTACTTTCACAGTAATGCTTACGATGATGTAAATTCAATTACATTGAGTAGCATGGGTGGCGCTGATGGTTTCATCATTGTGTATGGTGTTGATACAGATGGTGATGGTGTAGGAGATGGGACTGATGTATTTCCTAATGATAGTTCTCAATGGTATGACCGTGATGGGGATGGCTTTGGAGACAACATTACTGGATTCCAGGGCGATGATTGTCCAGATATATTCGGCAATTCAACCGGTGCAGGATATTACGGTTGTATTGATACTGACGGAGATGGATGGCCTGATACAGTAGACCATTTGCCTTTAGATTCAACTCAGTGGGAGGATACTGATGGGGATGGTTTTGGAAATAATCCAAATGGCACAACTCCAGATGGTTGCCCAATGATGTGGGGTAATTCCTGGAGAGATCAATATGGCTGTCTTGACCTTGATGGCGATGGTCAATCAGTTTTGAATGACCGTTTCCCAAGCCAGCCAACTCAGTGGAATGATTCTGATGGCGATAGTATGGGTGATAACTGGGCTGATGGTTCTTGGAATGATACACGTAAATCACATTGGCCTGGAATGTGGGTACCTGGGGCATTTTCTCCTGACCCTATGCCTTTGGATTGGGATAATGATGGCTTTGAAGACGAAGGATTGGATGACAGCATTTTGCCGTATGATGATTGCGAATATGAATTTGGAGATTCATGGCAGAATCTCATTGGTTGTCTAGATTCAGATGGTGATGGTTGGGCAGACATTGAAGATGCTGTACCGTCAAATCCAACTCAACATGAAGATACTGATGGAGATGGATATGGTGATAATTCCAATGGTAGCGAAGTTGATGCTTGCCCCGATAGAGATGGAAACAGTACAATTGACCGATTTGGTTGCCCTGACAATGATGGTGACGGACTTTCTAACGACAATGATGACTGCCCTACTGTGGCAGGTTTGACTTCAAACGGTTGTCCGGACCGTGATGGGGATGGTTTTGTTGATGAAGCAGAAGAAAGCGCTGTACCAGTTGACGCCTGCCCTGATGATTTCGGCACTTCTTTTGAAGACCGATATGGTTGTCCCGATGGAGATGGAGATGGATATTCCGATGATGGCGACCCATTCCCGAATGATAGCACACAATGGGAAGATAGTGATGGTGATGGATATGGAGACAATCCTAATGGATTAAACCCCGATGATTGTCCTGCAAGAGCCGGTAATTCTTCCCTTGGCGGATTATTGGGTTGCGAAGATTGGGATGGCGATGGTTATTCTGACAGTGTCGACCCATTCCCACAAAATGGCTTACTTTGGTCTGATGGTGATGGTGATGGATTTGCAGACCAACCGGGTACAAATATGTCTGATGATTGTCCAAATAAAAATGGTAACTCAACTACATTTATGCTAGGTTGCCCTGATATGGATGGTGACGGTATTCCTGACTCATGGGATTGGGATATTGACGGAGATGGCTATTCTAATACTGATGAAGTACGTTCAGACCCAGTCAGTAATCCACTTGACCCTACAAGCGTTCCAGTAGATACGGATAATGATGGTCGGGCAGATGATGTTGTTGAATCAGAATTAGCTGATAGTGCTCTATTGCAAGATGATGTAGGGAAAGTTGTGACAGGTGCAGTTCTCCTATTGGTGTTGTTTTCCGTTGGGATGATTGCAATTCAATTTACTTCAAGTTCACGTTCACGCAAGACATTTGAGCGAATGGAAGATGAATTGCAGCGAGCAGAAGGATTCCAAGGTTTAGCAGATCTTGAAGAAGAACTAGATGAGGCACTAAGAGGTGGCTCAATTGCAGGCTCTCAAGGCATGTTACTACGCCATAAAATCGATGAACGCCGCGCTGACTTAGAAGAAGAATTGAGAATTTCTCAGCAAGCAGAATGGTGGGCCCAGATGGGCCAGCAACAACAACAGCATGGCGGCTGGTATCCAACAGAGGGTCAAGCACAATGGTATGCTAATCAACAAGGGTATGGCCAACAAGAAGGCGGCCAGCAGTGATTATTGCTTATCTATCCCGAATGAACCGCCTCTCGCCCTCAAGTTGAAAGAGGAGCGCCAAGGCTCAGATGCGAAGGTGAAGTAATGTCGGGCAAAGTAATCAATGACCCCATTCATGGAATGTTTCGAATAAAAGGTGTTAGAGAGGACCTTTTAGCAACCCCAGAGTTCAATAAATTGAGCCATATTAAGCAACTGGGATTAGCTCATCTAGTATTCCCTGGAGCCCATCATACAAGATTTGAACATTCCTTGGGTTGTTCCCATATTGGCGGATTAATGGCAGATTCAGTTGATTTAGATGAACACGATAAGGCAGTAGTTCAGGTGGCAGGTATGCTTCATGACGTAGGTCACGGGCCATATTCGCACACGCTTGAACATATTTTGCATGAGAGAGGTGGAGCGGACCATATGCACATTACTGAAGGGATTATCACAGGTGATTACGATATATTGCGTGATGACGAACAGTCACTTTTTGAAAACAGGCAAAAAGTGCCGGATATTCTAGAAAAACATGGCATTGACCCCGAGCAGGTTGCTGGTTTGATTCATGGTGCTGATGCTGCAGGAACTGAGAGGAATCTATTCCAATGGTCGGAGGGCGCAAGCAATTTTGAAACACAGGACAATACTCTAGCACACTTAATTCATGGGCCTGTTGATTGTGACCAACTAGACTATCTATTGCGCGATGCACATTTCACAGGTGTTACTCATGGAGTTGTTGACCATCTTCGATTAGTTGAGTGTCTTGAAAGTCATAGCGGTGGCATCGCTGTCAAGGAAGGAGGAGTCCCCGCATTAGAGGGCATGTTAATGGCTCGTGGATTGATGTATTCGGCAGTATACTTCCACAAGGTAACAAGAGTTACCGAGATGATGCTTTCTAGAGCCGTTGAAAGAAGTGCGGAAGACCTTCCTGATGCAGTTGATATGCAAAGGATGGTCGATGCTGAAATTTGGCAAGCATTGGCAGAAGCAGGTGGCATTGCTAAAGAGATGTTGCGCCGTCTAAAATATCGTCAATTACTCAAAGTTTGTATTACTCGTCGTGCAGAGGAATTTAGTGAGGCACAAATAAAGAGATTAATTCATCTAGCCCAAAACGGTGAAGAGAGGCGTGAAATTGAAGATGAAATATGCCGCCGTGCTAAAGTTCCAGAGGGATTTGTTGCTATCGATGTGCCAAGTGTAAAACTTCTTCTTTCTGAGCCAAGAATGTCACAAGTTGATGTTAGAATACTTGGCCGTGATGGTAAGACCCGTTGGTTCCAAGAGCATACTCCTATTGCCGATGCTTTGCGTAGAAGGCAAGTTTCACAGGCTGCAATGTTCATCATGACATTGCCAAATGCAACAGAAGCAGTTGCTGATATTGCGGAGCGCATTATCTTTCAATAATTTGACACCCTCGGCCCATCATGGGTGAGGGGTCAGAGGTGGATGCATCCCGCATCAAGATTTTTACTTCCCCCGCAGCAATTATGGCAGCAATTACAGGTGGCGCATTGGCAGTTTCTGCCATTCTAAATCCTGTACGTGTGACAGGATTAAGCCTCTGTCCAATATCCCATCTAATTGGGATAGAATGTCCTTTTTGTGGCATGACCCGTTCTTTCGTATCAATTACCCATGCCAGATTTTCTGAAGCATTGGATTACAATCTTGGTTCTCCGTTAATCTACGGTGCTTTTGTTTGGATGCTATTTGCATCAATTAGGGATTTGAGATTAGGTCAATACAAGGATATCCCATCTACCCCTATATGGTTGTATAAATCGTGGCTTACGGTAACAATACCTGTATTCGCATGGCTCTTTTGGAGCCGTTGGTTAAGTAATCTGTTTTGATTACTTTGCGACTGGCATTCCGTTGCCATCTTTGTAGGAGCCTGTAACTAGCATAATCAGATCAACGAGCCACCATATTCCACAACCACCGAGAGTTATCAACTTGAGAATTCCTAGTCCAATACTTCCTGTGTAAAACCGATCGATTCCACAAATGCCTAACAATCCGACAAGGCTGAGAATCAGGGTAGTAGTCCAATCTTTGTCTGATGCCATTATTTGTTGCATCATAGGAGCAGTCCCCACGCCAATCGCACCTATGTTAATTGCAGGTGCAGCCATTGCAGGTGCAGGTGCTGGTGCAGCCATTACAGGAACAAATCCGGGGAAATGTTGCTGTGTATATTGCAATGCACTTTCAGGCGGGTGCCCTTGTGCTATCAATCCATCATAGTATGCTTGTGCTTCACTCATGTCTCATTCCCTTTACTGCCAATATCTTATTACATTTGAATCCATCTCTGCCGAATCCTGAAATAACCACTCCGAAAACCCCATTGTTATGATTATTTATGTGTGCGCGATGAAATATCGTATCTCTCAAATAGCCCTAATTTCAAAACATCCCATAGGTAATAGTGAAAAGGGGGACTTAGGTCGCCCGCCAAGAACAGAAGATGGCCCTGTTCTACTTCCTGAGGTGAAAAAAATGCACCAACATTTGAAAGACGTTTTTGAGACTGTAAAACAGAGAGACCCAGACCAACCTGAATTCCATCAGGCGGTATTGGAGGTATTGGAATGTTTGAACCCAGTTGTTGATGCACGACCTGAGTATGTTGATGCAAATATCTTCCAGCGGGTTTGTGAGCCTGAAAGGCTGGTTCAGTTCCGAGTCCCATGGGTAGATGATGAAGGTAACATCCAAGTTAACCGTGGTTTTCGAATTCAATTTAATGGCGCAATAGGGCCATACAAAGGGGGATTGCGTTTCCATCCTACTGTGAATCTTTCAATTCTCAAGTTTTTAGCCTTTGAACAAATATTCAAGAATAGTTTGACCGGCCTCCCAATGGGTGGAGGAAAAGGTGGTTCTGATTTTAACCCAAAGGGTAAGTCAGACAACGAAGTAATGGCATTCTGCCAATCATTCATGACTGAGTTACAGCGCCATATTGGTGCTGATACTGATGTGCCTGCTGGTGACATTGGTGTTGGTGGCCGTGAAATTGGATATTTGTATGGGATGTACAAGAAACTTCGCAACGAGTTCACCGGTGTTTTGACTGGAAAGGGGCTTGATTACGGTGGTTCTCTTATCCGACCCGAAGCAACTGGCTATGGCTTGACCTACTTCGTGCGCGAGATGCTTGCAGTTCAAGGCCAATCTTTTGAGGGTAAGACTGTGGCAATTTCTGGTTCAGGTAATGTTGCGCAATATGCATGTGAAAAGGTAACCCAACTAGGCGGTAAGGTCGTCACATTGTCAGATAGTAGCGGATTTATTCATGACTCCGATGGAATTGATGCAGATGAACTTGCATGGATAATGGACCTCAAGAATGTTCAGCGCGGCCGAATCAAAGATTATGCTGCACACCGTGGTTATAATTACACACCACGTGATAAATCACTTGACTACAATCCAATTTGGCAAATACCTGTGGACATAGCTCTTCCATGTGCAACTCAGAACGAAGTTAATGGCAAAGATGCACAACATTTGGTTGACAATGGTGTCAAGTTTGTTGGTGAAGGTGCAAATATGCCTTGCACTCCTGAAGCAGTCGATATCTTCCACAAAAATAGCGTGAAATTCGCACCAGGCAAGGCATCAAATGCAGGTGGTGTTGCTACTTCCGGTCTTGAGATGAGTCAAAACAGCCAGAGATTGGGTTGGTCTCGTGCAGAAGTTGATGCACGCTTGGATGCGATTATGGTTGGCATTCACAAGAAGGCTTACGATACAGCCAAGAAATATGGCCAAGAGGACAATTATGTGTTCGGGGCTAACATTGCTGGATTTGAAAAGGTTGCAGATGCAATGATCGCCCAAGGTTCTTGGGGATGATTCTTAGAAATTAATTGCCTAGAATTAGATGGCTGTTGGAGCGACATGGTCGTCGTCTTTATCAGCATCAAACGTGATTCTACTCCAGACACCATTCATTAATTCATCATGGTGTTCTTTGCAATAATTGAATCTACGATATGCTTCTCTGAAGGAATATGCTTTCTTTCCTGTGGCAACAAGATATCCTTCTGGCGATAGACGGCTAACAATTTCTCCTTCCACTTCACAACCAGGGTAATCACAACGAGGGCCGCTCTGTTGAGGCTGCTCGGATTCTTCTGTCATATTGTTCGCCTCTAGTGTAATCTTTTCAGTTGGTAGTTAATTGTCTTACGCTTCGACCCCATCATCAGCAGGAGGTTCAATAACTACCAAAGGCAGGTTTGCTTCGATATTTTCTCCCGCAGCACAATTGATTTCAATTACTGTGCCGGTAATGGGGGCTGCAACTTCATTTTGCATTTTCATCGCTTCAAGAATTAAGATGACATCGCCTTCGGTAACTTGTTGTCCAGTTTCTACTTCAACTGTGATGATTTTACCAGGTATGCTACTTGAGACAACACCAGATTTCTTACGTTTTTTCCCTGAGCGTTGTTTTTTTCTGGCATTAGGAGACGCGCCGCCTTCAACTGAAATATCAAAAGTTTCACCTTCAACAGTTGCTTTCCATGAGTCTCCATCGGGTTCAACTTCAACTTCAAATATCTCCCCGTTGACGGTGACTTTACGAATTTCACTCATTCTAAATCACCTCCAAGTCGACCTTTTTGACCTGCTGAAAGTAAGGTTTGGCAATCCCATTGCAGAACGGCGATGGTCTTGAGCCCAAGCACTTCCAAGTTGACGGCCAATTTTTGATTGTGAGTCGGGGGCATCTGTTTGCATTGTAATCACGGCCATTAGCGCCGCAATGCGGCGCAATTCGCTTCTTCCATTATCAGTAATAATGGTGTCAGTTTTTTCAATAACTTGTTCAGTATTTTCTTTGGAATCTTCTGGTGGAATTGGTGTGTCAAATTCTTCAATTTGATTTAACGGGCCACGACCGTCGTGGAGAATCTTGCTCAGCGCGTTGCTGTACGAATCTTCTTCCATATCTTCACCTCATAATGGGATATTTCCGTGTTTTCTTGCTGGGCGGTCTTCTTGTTTATCCAATAACATTCCAAGAGCCTTACAGAGTTTTGTTCGAGTATGGCGTGGTTCAACGACATCGTCAAGATAACCCAAAGAAGCAGCCTTGTAGGGGTTGGCAAATAATTCCCCATATTCCTCTACCAATCTCTCCCTTTCTTGTTCGGGGTTGGTGGCGGTTTGGATACGCCTGCGGTGAATGATTTGCACTGCTCCATCGGCGCCCATGACTGCTAATTGAGCAGTTGGCCAAGCAATATTATAGTCGCCTCGGATGTGCTTTGAGCACATCACATCGTAGGCTCCCCCGTATGCCTTTCTCATTATCACAGTCAATTTCGGTACAGTTGCTTCAGAGTAAGCATAGAGCAATTTCGCACCGTGGCGAATAATTCCACCCCATTCCTGATTAGCACCAGGCAGGAATCCAGGTACATCTACTAATGTTAGCAGAGGAATATTGAATGCGTCACAGAATCGGATGAATCTCGCGGCTTTGACGGATGCGTCAATGTCCAAGCAACCAGCCAAGATTTTTGGTTGATTGCCCACGATTCCAACAGTATGGCCGTCTAATCGGCCATAACCAACAACAATGTTGCGTGCAAAATCTGCTTGGACCTCTAAAAATGCACCATCATCAACAATTTCACTAATTGCATCAATGACATCGTATGGCTTTTGAGGATCATCTGGGACAATTTCTTGTAATCCTTCACATTCTCTTTCCGGCGAATCGTTGGTTCTCTTTACTGGAGTAGTTTCTAAGTTGTTTTGTGGTAAGTATGAGACAAGGTCACGAACTAATCCCAATGCATCTTCATCGTTTGAGGCTGTGAAGTGAGTGACTCCAGACATAGATGCGTGGGTGTGGGCGCCACCTAATTCTTCGAAAGATACGTCTTCATTGGTTACAGTTTTGATAACTTCTGGCCCAGTGATGAACATATGAGCTGTTTTGTCAACCATTACTACGAAATCGGTAATCGCTGGGCTGTAAACTGCACCTCCTGCACAAGGACCCATAATGAGACTGATTTGAGGAATAATACCGCTCGCTCTAACATTTCTGAAAAATATTTCAGCATATGAGCCCAAACTTGCAACTCCTTCCTGTATTCTAGCGCCGCCGCTGTCGTTCAAACCGATAACAGGCGCCCCTGTTTTCATCGCCATGTCAAGAACTTTGCAAATTTTTAGCCCGTGCATTTCACCAAGGCTTCCACCGTAGACGGTGAAATCTTGAGCGAAGCAGTAAACAGGTCGCCCGTCGATTGTTCCATGCCCTGTTACAACACCATCTCCCGGGATGACATTTTGGTCCATGCCGAAGTCACGGCAGCGATGTTCTACAAGAGAATCTAGTTCCTGAAACGTCCCTTCATCAAGCAAGATTTCTAATCTTTCACGAGCAGTCATCTTGCCTTTGGCATGTTGTGAATCAACTCGTTGAGCGCCGCCACCGGCTGCAGCAATGGCTTTTCGCCGCCGCAAATCATTCAGCCTCCCCTCAGTCGAATCCATTCGGCTCGCCTCTTAGGTATCGCGCCCCCTCCATAGACTTCGCGATTAAATCATATTGTTATTGACGCATAATATTGGCTAGTAATGACCTTTGAGAAGTGAATTTTGGCCTGCGCTCACTTGAAATGGGGGTGTCATCTCGTCACAGTGGAGATGGCCATGCGAATCGTAATTGCCAAACCGGGGCTTGACGGGCATGACCGTGGCGCTAAGGTTGTGGCTAGAGCCCTACGTGATGCTGGGCATGAGGTGATTTACACTGGTTTGAGGCGTACTCCTGAACAAATTGTTCGGACAGTCATTGACGAAGATGTCGATTTACTTGGCCTTTCATCATTATCGGGGGCACACGCGTTTTTATTTCCGAGAATTTGTGATTTACTCCGTCAGTCTGACTGCAATGATGTAGTTGTTTTTGGCGGAGGAATAATTCCAATTGATGAGAGACAACCTCTGTTCGATTCAGGAATGCGGGCAATTTTTGGGCCCGGTACAAAAATGCAGGAAATGGCAGACTTTGTTGAAACCGTTGCCAAGATGTCTACTGCAGGAGATGCTGTTGGTGTAGGCGAAGGCGGCGATTGGACATGGTCTAGCGGAGCGTGAATTTTTGGCCGACAACCTACTCTCTCTTGCTCAGAGTGGAGACCGCCGAAGTTTAGCAAAATTGTTGACTGCTGTAGAAAATGACGAAGTCAGTCACGCTTCTCTTGAGATTCCAGTTCGACAATCAGATGGTACGGTCATTGGAGTCACTGGCGCTCCAGGTGTTGGCAAGAGTACACTAATTGAGCAATTACTTGCAAAATGGACAGACGATGGGTTGTGTGTAGGGGTATTAGCGGTTGACCCTTCATCCCCACTATCCGGTGGAGCATTATTGGGCGACCGTGTGAGAATGGATTCCGCAGATGATAATGACTCTGTGTTTGTCCGTTCAATAGCAACTCGCAATCATCCAGGTGGTTTGCCAACAACTGTTGGATTAGCAGCAGATGTAATGCGGATTTGTGGTTATGACCTTGTTATTATTGAAACAGTTGGAGCAGGTCAATCTGAAATTAGGATTGTTTCGGTTGCCGACAGGATTCTACTCGTTGAATCTCCAGGTCGTGGTGATGAAATACAAGCTGAAAAGGCGGGTGTGATGGAATTAGCAGATCTCATAGTGGTAAACAAATCAGATTTAGACGGTGCTGACCGCGCTGCCGCTCAAATAATTTCAGCACTAGAATTGTCAGATTCAGCACCTCTAGTAATTCTAACCTCTTCTAAATCAGGAGAAGGCATTTTGGAATTGGCTAAGCAATTATTGAATCTCCCTGTTAGGGCAGGGGCTGAATTGGCTCGCGCCCGCGAACGTCTGCTAACTGCATGGGATGCGGACCTTCTTTCAAGAAAGGATATTAACGAGGTTTTAGAGTCAATATCTAAAGGTCAATTTACGGCTCAAGAGTGGGTTAAAAGCAAACGAGGGTGATGTATTGGAAGAAGGTTTATTGTTGGATGAAGAGTCATATGAACCAGACCATGTGAAACATAGCGTTGGTGGCATGGGTGGTCACCTTCTAAGGCGTTTAACTCACATTAGTATGAGTCTAATTCCTTGGCTATACTATTGGCATGGTGAGAGTATTTCAGAAATGTTGGGCGTTACTCCCTCTATGTTTGTTTTTGTAGTCGTTTCATTGATTACAGTTGCAGAAGTAATCCGCCTTAAAATCGGCTTCACAATTATCGGTCAAAGAGCATACGAGGCCCATCAGTTAAGTGCACTTTTTTGGGGTGCCATAGGGGTTGGATTAGCCCTCGCACTTTCACCTTTAGCAGGAGTAATGGGTGCGGCTCTTGGTGCTCCATTGGTTTTTGGTTTATCTTTCGGTGACCCTGTAATGGGTGAAGCTAGAAGAGCCGGGAAAGAGCCAAAAATAGTTTTCATTGCTGGATTAATGGTTGTATATATTTGTTGGCTTCTCTCTTGGAATTTTTTGGAAACACCACTAATTTTTGCACTGATAATACCGCCAATTCAGGTGGCTGCTGAATGGCCAAGATTGCGTTGGATTGATGATAACGGTACAATGATCTTAATTCCACTATTTGTGGTCATCATCCTATCTTTTATTCTTCTTTGAGATGTAAATACTAGGTTATTGATTGGAATAATTGTAGATTGCTAAAGGGTTATTGTTTTAGCCCGAACTCTTCTCGAGTGACTTGTATGAGTGATCAAGTATTGCAAGATGATGCCCCTTCTCAAAGTCTCTATGTGCTGGTTTATGCAGTATCCCTTATCGCGACTTTTGTTATTGGCGTAGTTTACTGGTGAAATTAATTTTCTTTCACACACGCATTGATAGTGTGTGAACGTGGTGGTTGTAACCGATGTGTGGGATAACGGCAGTACTCGGCGTTGGCGACCTTTCGTTATCGCGAGCAATGGCTGACATTCTTGCTCATCGTGGACCTGATGGTATTCAGGTTTGGGGGGATGAAAATTGTTCCTTAGGGCATTCTAGGCTTTCAATAGTTGATTTGGCAGGTTCCGACCAACCAATTGGTTCAGAGCATGGTTGCTGGTTAGTTCAAAATGGTGAGATTTACAATTACCGCCGATTAAGAAGAGATTATTCAGGCTACGAATGGAAAACAAAAGGGGATGGAGAGGTTATTCTAGCAGCACATCATTTCTCCAATAATGGGGCATCTAGTTCGGGGATTTCTAATTCTACAACATCTAACGATAATGGCTCATTTGCAATACGTTCAACATTAGTTGGGAATTTGCGTCGCACTGCCAACGCAGACGCAACGAATAATCCCGCCAATGCGCATGTTGAGTGGGTTAGCAAGTTGGATGGAATCTTTGGTTTTGCTCTGTGGGATTCAAAACGGCAAGAATTGGTATTGGCGAGAGACCCACTTGGTGTCAAACCATTATTGCGGACTATCACTCCTTCTGGAGAATTATTAGTGGCAAGTGAGGCAAAAGCATTCTGTGCGCACCCCGAATACACTCCTAGGATTGATGAAAACGCGATGTTGGCGAGGTTAGCATTTGAATATCCATTAGATGAAACAACCCTCTTTGAAGGAGTATCACAGGTTGCTCCAGCAACAATTGAGACATGGTCACTTGATAGTGAAGGGCGCGCCACATTGACTGGTGTAGCGACTTATTCTGCTGAAAAAGTCATGCCATCTAGTAGTTGGCAGCCTGAGGTTGATGCTGCTCCTTTGCTTGACAGCCTTTGTGAAAGCATCCAAGATAGATTGATGTCAGATGTGCCACTTGGAATCATCCTTTCAGGCGGCTTGGATTCTAGCATGGTTGCGGGGCTGGCTCACAAGGCAGCCGCTCAAGCTGGTCAACCCGTTCCAGAGTGTTGGACTGTTGCTGAAGATGAAGACAATCCCGATTTTCGTGCTGCCGAGGAGGTTTGTGCCGCATTAGACCTCGGACATCACACCTCTACTTTGGAAGAAGATTGTTTCTGGCGTACTTTGCCATCACTTGGGTGGCATGGTGAGGATCTTGACATTTCGGTGCTATTTTTCCAGCCACTTTTTAAGAAAATGGCATCTTCTGTTACTGTTGGATTATGCGGCCAAGGTGCTGATGAATTACATGGTGGATATCCTCGTTATCGAAATTTAGTTGGCCACCAAGAATTGATATCTTCACGATTATTGGCTAGCCGTCACCCATTTGCAGACCATCTTGTGAAAGATATTTCTGCAGTAGAATCACAAGGCGCCGCTCAACCCTGGCGGGCCTCAAAGCATAATCCGGCAGAGGTTTATTCTGATGTCACTAGTACTTTGCAATTTGAAATGGACCATGGACAACTATCTAATTTTCAGTTACGTTTAGTTGACCGCCACAGCATGGCTCACGGTTTAGAGGTCAGAGTTCCATTCCTTGGCTCAGCACATAGAAAGAGTTCACATACGATTCCGGTTGATTGGAGAATTCGTGGAAAACAAGAAAAATTGGCATTAAGGGCAGCGGCAGCATTGACTGATTTACCAAGTTCAATTGTAAATAGGCCAAAATTACCCGCCGGCACAGCGACATCTCCAACTCTTCTCAATGAGTTACTTACTGAACTAAGGCCACATGCTAATGAATGGGCTGAGAGATATTCAGGCTTACAGCGTATTCTAAAAACTCAACCAGATATGTCAATAGGGTTGCGTCTCTTTGAGTCATTACACATAACTGATGGTGGCGTCGGAAGAGAAAAGAAGGGACTATGGGATTTGCTTGAGGATGTTGATTGAGGTGATATATTGAGTGAATATCAAGGTCCACCAATTCTTAGCGATTTAACTACCAAATTGGAAGAAAAGCGTGAAGAATTAACAGAATTTTTTGCTATTGAGAGAGCGAAACAACCGATGCCTCTCTATGCTTCAGTTGACATTAGAGATGCTGGTTGGAAAGTTGCAGCAGTAGATGCCAATGCCTTCCCTGCAGGGTTCAACAATGTAGGAGATTCCGACCGCCACGTCCTATCTGAATCGCTCTCCAATTTGCTTCTCAACGAACATCCAGAAGTAGAATGGTTACATATTTGGCCAGAGAGTCATACGAGGAATAAGGGATATGTAGAGAATCTCATAACAATAAAAAAATTATTTTCTATTAACGGCAGGAAGGTTACAGTAGGTTCACCAGAATTAACTGGATTATCTGAAGTTGAGGGGCTTTCAGGAACCTTGTCACTTAGTGAAGTTTCAGCAGATGGTGAAGTGATAATTGATGGGGAAACTCCGGACATGATTATTCTAAACAATGATTTGAGCCATAGTCCACTCCAAGGTGTCGGCGATATTGAAATTGCTCCACCTCAAGAAATGGGATGGTATCAGCGACGAAAATCGAGTCACTTTAGACACGTTCAACCTTTTATTGATAAGGCGGCAAAAATTCTTGATATTGACCCTTGGTTGCTTGGAACACATTGGTTTGTTAGCGAGGAAAAATGTTTGGAAAAAGAGTCTTGTCTCATCAAGTTAGCAGCGCAAGTAGATGATTGCCTTGTTTATTTACAGAGTAAATATGACGAATATGGGATTCAAGGAGAGCCTACACTTTTTGTCAAGAATGATTCTGGCACCTATGGTTTAGGGATACTCGAAATACGTAGTGGTGATGAATTGTTAAACCTCTCAAATCGTAAATTAAACAAACTCACCTATGGTAAAGGTGGAGCTGATGCTATTGATTTCCTAATACAAGAAGGAGTTCCTACTTTCCTCAAACTTGGAGATTACGTGATTGAACCGTGTGCTTATGGTGTAGGGGGGAAAAGTTGCGCTACATTTTATAGAGCAAATTCAAAAAAAGGAATGATGGAAAATTTGAATACGCCTTCTACAAAATTTTTGCAGCCCGATGATATTTCTACCATGGAGGGTGGTGATTTAATTTTGGAGCGTGTTGATAACTGGCACGCTTTAGTTGCTGAGTTGGCAATGCTAGCAATGGGTTCAGAACTTGCAGAACTCACTTCATCTGTCGTATCTCTGATTGATTAGCCATGCTTTCATCTGACTTGATTAGTCACTATTTTGAGAATCATCATTTTCCGCGGCTTCATTCTTTTTTCCCATTCCGACAATTTCGTAATTTGATGGGAATAATGCTACGATGACACCTGCGATTAAGGCTGCTAATCCCCAGTAAAATCGTTGTTGTACAATCATCATTTCAAGGGCGATGACTACTAACAATAGGCCACCTAAATTCGATAGCCAAACTAGGGTTTTGAAAGTTGATAAAGTCACACCAGAACTATGGCTAGACCGGTATGGTCCAAACTCTGAGCCAAAGCGCACAGGCTCTTCCTCATCCGTTTTTTCACTCATTTCCTCACCTATCAATCATTGTTATTGCATTGGTCGGGCAAGCTAAAGCACACAGGCGGCATCCAGTACATTGCTCGCGTAATATTCTCGCTTTCTTGTTTACTTCGCTTTCTAAGCCAGTTGTCCTTAGTGGCAAGTCATAGAGTTCTATGGCTTTGTCATCACAGACAATCATACATTGATCGCAACCAATGCAATTGTCAATATCAACGAAGGCTACGAATAATTCTCCTTCGCCAACGCTTTCCGCTTTTTCTTCAGCCATTTTTGCCATGCTTTTCTCAATGCGTTCCGCTTCAAGTTGGCGGCGTTTTTGCACTTCGTCAAGTCGACTCATCTATTGCACCCTTCGGGCTTTTCCCTTTCAAGAGTTGCTTAAGCAGTTGCTTCATCTGTAGAGGTGTTGTTGATTATTTCTGTTGCACCTGAACCGAGAGTCTTTTTCTCCTCAATTTGCTTTGCTAGGAAGGATACAATATCAGTGATTTCGAAGTCGTAACTGGGGTCTCCTTCAAACTTGAGACACTCAAAGTGGGCGACACATTTTGGACACGATGTGATCATCATATCAGCACCAGTCGCCTTGACTTCTTCAAAGCGTTCAACTCTGATAGTTCTGCTCTCTTCGTTACAAGACATCATACTAGAGACACCACAACACAATGCGTCTTCGTGGTGATGCTCCATCTCAACCATAGTTACGCCTGAGACATTTTCAATCAGTTCACGCGGTTCATCATAGACATTCATTTGCCGACCAAGGCGACATGGGTCATGGAATGTGACAGTCTTTGGACAACTGGTTGTCAAGTCAACATCAAATCCTTGTTCTGCCAAAAATTCTGTAGTGTGCATCACTTTGATACCTTCTAGGCCGTAATCTTTAGCAAAGGTGTGGAAACATTCTGCACAACTGCTGACTAAAGTGTCTATTCCACTTGCTTCTAACTTCTCTTTGTTGTGGGATTTTAACTTGTCAAACACATTATCCATACCTTGCCACTTCTGGTCATGTCCACAGCACTTGAGGAAGTCACGTCCGAGGTAGGATACATCAATTCCCATTTCATCAAACAGGGTAAATGCAGCGGTTGTTGTTTCACCGAGATTCATTTCTCCTTTGTTGAGGTGACTAAAGACCATATCTTGGTCTAGGTAATCAACACAACCTGGGTAGTATCCGATATTGGATGGGATAGGGTAGTCTGCAACTGAAATGAAGTCGTCGTTTGCTTCTTCATCAGCTTCTGCTGCTAACACTGCTTGCAATACAGTATGAGGGATATTTGCCGCTGGTGGCCCACCAACAACCAAGTTTCGGCGAATGTCAATATATGAATCATAGTCGACTAATTGTGGGCAGGCGTTGGTGCAAGCGCCACAGGTTAAACAAGCGAATAGTGGTACACCATTGTCTTCATTGTTCCAAGTGTTGTAGATAATGTTGAGTTTATCTCCTCCAGTGAATAGTCGTACAGGGCAAGCATCGTCACATAGGTCACAACCGTAACATTTGTTCATCTCGTATTCATATCCACGGGCCATACTACGTAGTAGAATATACATCATTGCACCAAGGGCAAGAGGTGGGATGAATAGCGAATAAGTCAACTTCGCGTCAAGCGCTTTGGGATTTTTATGGAAGGTGGGGTTGTCTATTGTTAGAGATGAGAGTCCATCAGTAGAGATGCCAGCGAGAGCAAGTTCTGTACTGTTTGTTCTGTCAAGAGCCATTCCGGTATCTGGGTTGAGAATTAGTGGTTGAGTAACTTTGATGGCTGAGGTGGCATTAACTAGTACTGTTGAGTTACCGGTATCAAAGGCTGAGTCCATCAATATGGATACAGTGTAGGTCCCTGGGTTTACAGTGAATGTCTTTGTGGTGCAAGTGACACCTTCTTCCAAGTTACCGCTTAGGCTTGCTACATTAGCGCCACTTACATCTGCGACATCTATTGCGATGCTATGGTCGCCAGCATTTCGTGTGCTTGTTCTGAAAGTACAACCTAAGTCCAATGATAATTCATCAACACCGAGATCTTCTACTGTTAACAAATAATTGTTAGAAAGGCTTGAGTCTCCTGCGAAACTGAATACTTCAGTAAATCCATTTACTCCGCCGGTGATGGCGCCATCGGTGGTCTGAGTTTGTTGGTGATTATTTGCATCAGAGAAATCCATTAATATTGGTTGAACAGGTTGGAAAATCCCCCAATTCATCCAATGTATGGCGGGTAGCAAACAAAATTCGGAACGGGCAGAATCGCCAGATTCAAATTTGGAATTTTGCCATAATGGGCTATTTGAACTCGCTCCATATGTTAGGCAGTTGTCTGACATACTATCCCAAAGGTGGCTTTCATCCATCATCACTAGTGTGTCAACTGGTTGGTTTCTTAGAGTTGCTAAATCGTCAACATCATCCATCGCACCAAATCCACCAACATCCCAGAATCCATTATCATATATGGGCCATGAAACCGCTGAAAGAAGTATGGCGATTACAAGCGCACCTAAAGCAACGGTACGGCCCGCCTTTGGATTGATTCTTGAGCCAGCAGCTTTGATTAGATACGACTTGGCAATAAAATAGATGACAATCCAAATTAATATCCCAGTTAATATCCACGGTATGGCATTAAAGAGGTCTGCAATCCACGGTTCTCTTACGCCGCAACTTAGTCCTGCGTGTGAATTTAATTGGCAGAAGTCAGCACGATTTTTCCCGTATAACTGCAAGAAGATGTTTATTGAAAAGACACTGATAAACCAAACGTGAGCGAGGTATATCATTCCCGCAGTAGCAAACCATGGGTCTTCAACACCACGTTTTGCACGCCCACCGAGGAAAGGAGGTAGTGCAAGTATCCCAACAGGGAAACCAGTGAGGAACGCACCCCACCATCCAGCATTCCATGAGATGACTGGGCTGCCGAAGAAATCACCTATGATTTGAGGTAGTGGGATATCAAACTGTGGAAGGTATTCTCCCCAACGAAGATATCCGTATGAGAAAAGTACGTACCAGTCAGGGAAAACGAACCCTGCTTGTGCGAAAGGATCTGCGGCACTGTGTAGTGGTGGTGGGATTAACCAAGAATAGAAACATAGAACTGCCATCATTGCGGCAAGAACAATTGTATCTCTCAATACTTCATGTGGCCAAAGAGGATGTCCTACGAAGACTCGACGACGTTCTTCTTCAGTATCTTGCATCTTGTCCTTTTCACGCATATACACATCAGCGATGCGGCCAAAATTATCTATCATTCCCATTTTGACTCACCTCTCAATGTGGCTCCGCAATGCCTTGAACCCAAACGATGAACAGGTGAATTATGATGAGTGTGGTTACAACAACTGGTAGGATGAATACGTGTAGGAAATACATGCGGGTAACTGCAGCACCTGAAAGTGAAGTACCTCCAAACATTAGAGTCGCAACCCAGCCACCTATCAGTGGTGTTGCTTTGGCCATTGCAATTCCGATAGTTGCAGCTCCAAATGCTAATGCATCCCACGGTAGTAAGTATCCTGAGTAACCCATGACGATTGTCAAAGCCATTAGTCCAACTCCAATGAGCCAATTCAACTCACGTGGGTTGCGGTATGCACCTGTGAAGTATACTCGGCACATGTGTAGGAAAACCGACGCCACCATGAAGTGAGTCGCCCAGTGATGTATACTTCGCATAATGTAGCCAAATGGCAATTGAGTCATGATAAATTCCATGCTGCTGTATGCAGGGGTAGGGTCGCCATCTCCGCCAGGCACGTAGTAAATCCCAAGAATTGTTCCTGTAATGACTAGGATAATGAATGCGAGGAATGAGATTCCACCTAAGCAGTATAGGGGATACCAATACCAAATGATTCTGAGTTTATACTTCTCAGAGTGAGTGAGTGGCATCTGTCTGTGGACAGATTGATACGCGTCACGGCTCATTGCCCAATAATCTTGGACTCTGAATCTTGTATCTAGCCAAGAGAAGGTCCAAAGGAATAATTTTTCTGCAATCCCCATCTTTCCAACCGATTCAACTGCACGAAGAAGTTCTTTTCGAGGAATATCTTCGTTTTCTTTTCGAAGCGTTAGTGCCACTAATACTGTGACGATAATAATGAAGAGCCATAGGAACCAAAATTGTAGTAACATTTCTTTTTTCCTCCTTAACTGCAGTATGTGTACCAGTCGAGAATTTCGACCACTCCTTCTGCCTCAAAATCAATTGCTTCCATCACATCGTTGTTTACAACGAATGGAATTAATGGAATTCCAACAGGTGTTGGCCCACCGGTTCTTTTGATGCCAAAATACTGGAAAGCCGCACCGTTTGTTCTGTTGATATTGGTATTTTTCTCAATTACTGTTGGGTCGAAACGACTTGAGTGGCATATGCAGAATAGTTTATTTCCGCCTGAATCTAGTCCGCCAGGCAGCCAATTATCCGCTGTGAAATCATTTGCAACAAGTTGCCACCCTGGGATGCAACACAAATGCGGGCAACGAGACATCAGGATAACGATGTTATCATGTATCTTGAGGACAGACCATTTTTCTTCTTCTTCTATTTCGCCACCGTAACCAATAATTGCTCCAGTTTGGTCAACTCCGTCCATGAATTGGAATCGTGGTGCTCCAGTAGATGTGGCGCTATTCTTGTTTTCTTCGTGAGGGACATAAACAACTGTTACTGGCATTCCACCCCACACGCCCTGTGCTCCAGACATATTAGTTGCACTTTTTGCCGCTTCTCCTTCAAACTCACTTTTCTTCATGGCTTCTAGGTGTTTTGAACCATACCACACGGAATCTTCTTGCCCTTTTGGGACCCAGTAACTGATTGCATTGCTGCCACCTTCGCTATCTCTCGTCCCCATTAATAGTGAAGCAAATCCAATTGAACCAAGGCTTGCCATTGTGATAAGGCCTGCTGCTGAGTTGAATGAATACCGCATGAAGCGCCTTCGGTCAAGACTGTAGCCACTTTCATTACTAAATACATCAGCATTTGGTGAAGGGCGGAGACGGAATTCTCTTGCCATAAATCACACCTCGTATTGTTGCCAACTGTCTGGGTCCTTTGGTCCGACAAATTTGCCACGTCGATGTTTGACGACAACTAAATCGGGTAATACCCATTTGAGATAGACAATGCCCATGATGATTAGTGTGACCATGGTCATCCCAAGATAGTAGGAAAGTTGCTGTTGTTGCCAGCCATTGTAGAGGCCGTATGTCATTGCTCCAGCCCAGTAAAGTGTCCAACCAACACCCCAAAGGAAAATCAGTACAACCAACGCAGATGAACCACTTGGTGAGAGCGTGGCGCGGACAACTGTGCCTGGTTCTACTTTGTTGAAGACTCCGTGATCAATTGCCGCTTCGTATGTTTCTTCATCTAACTCTACACCTGAAAGAGCGGTACGGGCATCTTCAATACTTACCTCACCCGATGCGACTTGACGAAGCATTCGTGTAACAACATCTTGATTCACGACTTGTCACCTCTTTCTTTCAGATATGTTGTGAGTGCTTCTTTCCAACAGTCAAGTCGTTGTTGGTCGCTCATAATTGGTCACCTCGGCGAAGATTCTTAATTCTCAATCGAATGAGGTTTGTGCGGCCACTGTAGTTGTGGCTGAAACCGTAACGGAGGAAGAATCCACAGAAGATTAGGACTGAAATAACGGCTCCAAATCCAAGAAGCCCAAGCCAGTGAGCTCGGAATTTTGCTCCCATGCTGTGCAGGTCAATGTGTCCACTTGCTGCGGCTGGTGCCTGAATGTTTCCATCTCCTGCGATGAATGCATGAGTATTGCCGTTGTCAGCACCTTCAGTTAGAGGGAATGAAAGACGGTTGTAGGAATCTGGTGCCATTGCAGCCCCATTTCCATCAACTGCATTTCCAGCGACCCAAAATGTCACATCACCATTTCCTGTAGCGGGCGGCGTCCAAGTTACTTGCCAAATGCGGTCAGGAACTTGGGCTCCATCTTCAGTGTGAGTCATTGTTTGTTCTGAACCGTCGTTTTTGACAAGGTCTTCAAAACCGGTTGCTGCGCTAAGCGTTCCTGCTGATGCACGCATTGAGAAACCACCACTGTTTGAGTGGCCTCCAGCAATATCTGGTCCGCCAATCAATTGAATTGTAAATGTGTAAGTGTTGCCTTCAGCCCATGAAAATGGCACCCCATCAACAATGAGTGTTACAGTATCTGATGGTGCGATTTTGTAATCAGAATGGCAGGTGCAACCGTTTTTTGCAACGTCTGTATCTCCTTCGGCTACGTCTCCTGTAATTCCTTTGGATTCGGCAATAGTACTGCTTGCCAAAAGAAGGGCTGAAAGCAGAACAATCAGCGGTAGACGAAGGTCGTTGATTTTGCTCTCCATGCTACCCTCAACCTAAGTTAAATCCTCGGACTTGCATAGGTCTAATAATCGTTTGCTGTTGGCTTAGTGCATAAGGTCCCGCAGTGGTGCGTTTATTGGGTATAGTATGTTTTTTTCATTGTCACCGACTACCCGCTCCTGAGAAGAGATGAAGAGGTAGCCCCTCACCCCACTAAATTAGGTGAGGCCATGAGTGGAGGTAGATGGGAGAATATCTACAATTTGACTAATGAGCAAATCACTCTTCTTGATGATGCCGAAACAAAGATGGAAATGCACGATTTAACCGGTGCTGAAAAAATTCTATTGGCAATGCTTGATGATGACGGTGGATGCATTCCAGTATTGAGCAACCTCGGTAATTTGTACGGGAAATATTTCTCCGAATTTGAGAAAGCAATAGAGTATTATTCAAAAGTTCTTGAAATTGAACCGGATAACGCCTGGGCTCGTGATGAAAGAAGGCGTTACCAGAGATATGCATCTTACGATTAAGCGATATTCCATTTTTCGAATACACTTGGCAATAGGACACAGATGTTGCAAGTCGGCTTTCAACTACTGTTTGTGGCGAAACATCAATCCCTTGCCCGCTCAGCGCATAAGTTGTGCACGACGGGAGTCTCTTGATAGCAGGCGTTGGTGGCCTTGGCTCAATATGGGCGAAAAGGGCACATTCTCGTTGTTCTGATGAGTGTGATTTGTTACTCATTGATTCTGATGATTCATCATTTGAAGATTCTCGCCAAGCCCACTGTCTCCCACTTGGCGAATCTTCTGAAGAGGGTTGTGCTGCTTTGCCTGAATTGGCTTCATCCCATTATTTGAAATCAACAGCAATCATGGAAAAAATTCTCGAACCCGTAGAATTGTTGATTCTATTGACTGGGCTGGGTGGTGGCGTTGGCACGGGAGCTGCTCCAGCATTAGCGGCACAAGCATCTCGTAAAGGTGCCATTGTGATTTCAATTGCTGGTATGCCATTTGAAGACCATCCCACTAGGCGAGCAATCGCACTTCCCGCATTCAACAAACTAGAGGATGCATCAGATGTATGTGCTCAATTATCACTTGACAGATTAGCATGGCAGGCAAGGTCAAGAGGTGTAGATTGGAGAACTCGCCCATCTTGGGTTGAAGATTTGGTGCAAGGGCTCATTCTAACTTTAGGACAAGTGGGGATAATCAATCTTGATTTAATGGACCTCCGTTCTGTTGTACAACGAAAGGGTGCGGCAACAATGATTGTCGCAGAAGGAGATGCAAATGATCCAGAAGGCCTCTTTTTGAAGGCGCTTTCAGCACCGCTTGCAAGTTTGGAAGTGATTGGGGCGAGCGGTTGTTTGCTACAACTAGAGGGTGGAAGGCAGATGTCAATATATCAGATGGAACAAGTTGCCGAGGCATTCACGCGAGGATTAACAGATGATGCACAAGTAATTCTAGGCGCACGCCATTCAGATGATTTAGACGGGAAAATGCGTGTAGTGGCAGTAGTAAGTGGTCTCTGACTATTCTACTAACTCTATGTCATCATCATCCTCAGAGTCGTTGGTTGGTGATTCCACACTCTCCTCAATATCATGTTCTGTGGCAGGTAAATCCACCTCAATCGTAGCCACTTCATCCGATACATCTTCCGTATGTTCAACTATTGTATCAGGGATATCTTCTATATTTTCAGACTCAGGAGTTTTTACGAGTTTCGATATTTGAGATGCGTGTCTATTCAGAGTCATTGGGTGAATCCAAACGATGGTTGCAGCAGTGACAAGGTGGCCAATTGCCATTGTGATGGCAAGATTTCCATCACCAAATGTGCTAGTTACATAGGTTATCATTGCTATACTTCCAGAGTATCCAAAGCCAAATGCTAAGCCCCAAAATAGAGCATTATCAGAGGTGAATAGTTTTCCACCACGAGAAATACTTCTTGAGGCAAGTGCCCATATTGCGAGGAGGACCGTAATTGCCATCAAGAATAATTCTTCTATTATCATCGCTGAAACCGAGGTTTCTCCAACAAATCTGCGCCATGCACTTGCAAAATGCCATGTGACAAAGATTTGTGAAATCATGCTCCAAAGAATTGCAAACCGCGCTCCACCTTTGGTTGAAGAGACATCTTGGAGTAGTTCAGATAACCAATAAATAATTCCTATTTGGATACCTATTGAGATGATGATAAATCCAATCCAACCTGCCTTTTCACTGAATTCACCGGTGAAACCGTTGCTGAACCAATATCCAATAAGTATTGCAACTGTTGAAACTGCAAACAGTTGCCAAAATGCAATGGCAGCAATCCCACCACTTCGTGAATTGTCATCGAGTGATTTCTGAGAGCCCGCAATCCATGTTGCAGTACCACTGCGAAATGACATCCCTTGTCCTATTGACCAAATAAGGAAAAGGCTAGCAAGAGATAGCGGCAGCCACTCTCCTATGAATTCATATTCTTTAATCAAGAAAAAGAAACCAGTGGCAATAATGCCGCTTAATATCAGTGGCAGTGACCAGGCTCGAAGTGATCTCAGCACTAGTGATTTGAACCATGATTCAGAATTAATTTCTGAAACTCTGACAAGCTTGTAAACAGATTCCCACCTTGTTCCTGTTGCCGTCAATACATAGCCTCCTGCGAGCGATAGAAATGCAATGGAGGAATATGTGGCCATAGTGTCTGATGTTTGTGCAAAACCGTAGAGTAGGGACGATAATACGAGTAGTAATAGAATATGTGGCAAGGTCTTGAGGTCAATCATTGTGGCAAACAATTGGCGTAGGCCAAAAGTCTGCAATTCTTCAATCTCTACATGCTCTTTTTCTGTATCGTTGCCGATTTGATTGAGCGTGCTATCGTCATTGATATCGTCGCTCATATGTGTTCCACGCGCCCACTCTTGTTAAGGGCGATGCACCCACGCCGCTACGTGGCCAAGTTACGTAAGGCGGCTCGAGGCAAGCACCGCTGGCTTGGGCTTTTACTAGTTGACTCCATTTCTAGTCGCGAAGAACTAGAAAAAATTCTTGAAAGCATTGAGTTGTTGGATGGAGGATGGCGTCTCTTTGATTTTATTGACAATAAAGCGATATTGCGCATACCACTGCCAATTTTCAGCACCGTCAGGCCGTTGTTTGAAGAGGGCTTCCAAGGCGTGAAGTCAGTGACAAGTTCTGGAAAAATCCGGCTAGTGCGTGAACGGATGGATATTGTAGTAAAGCGGCAAAAGCGCTGACACTAATGTTTCCCAGCCCAACTATCTTCAACTGATAGTGCTTTATTCTTCAGCGGTATTATCTTGCGATAGACTTCAGCAGGTGAATGAATTTCTCCCTCAACAGAAAGTAGTCTTGCAAGAGGTATACCGAAATGTGCCTCGTTTTCAGCAAGTAATGGTTCTATCACGTCCCAATCGGCATCCGATAATGTGACGAATTCCCCACCATTAAGTTGTGATGATGATAACACATTGTATGGGTCTCGTACATAGATTGCTCCACCACTAGATAGGCTGAACAGGTTTCCACCAGGGTAAGGTGTGTCCAAATCAGTAATTATTCCGTTTTCATCAAAAGCGATTCCATTGATGATGACAAAACCTCCCCCCTCAAGTGGGTCGCCAGCCATGAATGACTCGGCGAGGTAATCAAGTGCAGTTCCATTGATGACAAGTTTAGGGCTTCCAACAGAGTTGATCATAGGTCTACCAGCAGCATTCCCTTGGACAAAGAGGCGCCCTCCTTTGGCCCCGTAACCGTAGCATTGCCCTACATCTCCATGAACAACCAAAGTGCCTCTCTTGTGAATTTGTGCGACTTGGTCTTGGGCGTTGCCGTGCATGTGTATAGTCATCCCATCACTGCCACTGCCGAGGTAATCTCCGACGCTACCAAAGACATCAATTCGAATATCTTCTGTCTCCATTCCAAAACCGTTTCCTATGAATCGGTGACCGTGACAGTTGGTTACGAAAAAGTTCTTCCAACCAATTTTGTGAAGGGCTACTAATTCTCTTGCTAGAGATTCAGTGCCTTCAATTGGATAAGGTCTAGCATCTACGACAATTGCTTGAGTATGGCTTGCAGGTGTTGGTAGGTGGCCTGGTGATTTTTGGCCTGTGAAATGTCCGCATGGTTTTGTCCCAGCATGGTTGAGTATGCTCATGATTGCATCTTCAACGCAATCTAGCCAGCGGCTAGTTCGCATACCACCGGTGTCATATTTGCGATTTAGAAGTAGGCAGAGTAAGTCAATAGCTTTGCGTCGAGAATGTTGGCTAGCATGAGACCCAATTTCAGAGAGTAAACCTCTTGCTGCAGGCCAGTCCATTGCTGGAATCTTCTCGGCAATAGATGGGAATATTTCAGTAGCATTCCATTCACTTGGCCATTCAAATCCTGATGTCATTGCCGCTTCTGTGGCGACGAAATCACCTGTCGGATGAGTATCTACGATAGCACCGAATTTGTTACTCATGATTAGTTCATGGCCACCATTCCCATCAGGGTTCACATCAAAGATGAATGAACCACCATCGGTGTATGAGCCGCCGCGAGCATTCCAATATTTGTCACAGCGTCGCCAGAATCGCTTATCTTCTGAAGATAGGCTTTCCAAAACAGCATCAATAACTTGCTTTTCGCTGCCGCAGAATGCGATCCCAACCTCTCCACGCTGATAGGAGAATACTTGAGGACGCAACATGCTAGTATCTGTAATTCCAATTAATTGGTGTGAACCTAAATTCTGTTTGGCGATAATGAAGAACCAAGGGCCATCAGGGGAGCCATGAATGTGGGTTTTTTGAATTGCTTCATAGACTTCTTGTTTTTCTTCTGGAAGCATAATGAAATCAAGTTCGCCAGTTGGTGCGAGACTCTCAATTACGTATTCCATTGGATATCCGTATACACGTGAGTGAAGGTCAAATCCGAGCGCTGCAACTTCAGTGTCTGTGAAGAATAGTGGTTCCATTCCACGTTGTCCAAGGTAGTCCTTTACTGAAACATAATTGGAGAAATCACCATTGTGTACCAATGCGACATCAATTCCTTGCCCAAAGGGGTGTGCTCCACCAGGGTGAGTCACTCTTCCACGTGTAGGGTATCTGTGATGGCCAATCCATACATGTGCCGTTGTGTCATCTAGTCTATAGTAGCGAATCACATCTTCAGCGTAACCTACAATCTTCAGGATTATCATGTTCTGTCCGTGACTAAGAACAAAGGCATCAGCGCGCTGGTCTTTGGCATAAAATTCAACATTTAATTTGTGTGTGTTTTGGAAAACCATTTCATCACACATAGCTTTAGTATCAGAGAAATCAGATTCAGTAAGTCCGCCATCTTGGAGGAATTGCTCAATCGCTGCTGGTTTTGGTCTGATGAAATAGCAGACTACGTTGGGTGGTTTCACATCCAAATTTTCTAGATCCTGCCATCTATCAATGGTTGGCACTTCATGGACATGGTCAATATTAAACATTGAGTTAATAAATTGTTTTTCAACAGATTCTCGCACTGAGTCATCTAAGTAAGCAATTGCATACAAGTAATCATTCAGTAGTATTTCTTGGCTAACTCCAAAATCTTCGTGGTTAAGTCCGACCATCGCAACACCGCCGCCTTTGCCATTGCCACGGTTTCGCATTTGTTCTAGTGAATCGAATAGGTGCCGCCCTGCGACTGGGATTTCACACGCTAGTCCAACAACACCACAGCCGCCTTCTGCGGCATCATCTTCGTTTAACTCAAATTTCGGCAAGCGGCTATTCATCAGACGCCTTGAATCAAGAAGTGATTCTGGGTTTGACATCAAGCATCACCTCTTACATATTTCAGTAAATCAGTTCGGCCGACTAAGTCCTTGACATCACCAAGTCCTAACTGTCGCAGAATTTCTCTTAGGCGCCATTGTAATGCTGTGTAGTAGTTGTCTAGCCTTTTTACAGCCCATTCTTGTTGAATCCATTCTTGTAGTTCAATGTCAGTAGTAGTTAATCCCCATGGACAACCTCTTCCTGATGGGCCGCCTTCACAATTAGAACAACGGGTACAACCCATTGCAACAAGGTCGCTTGTTCCTAGAACCACGCCATCTGCACCAAGTGCAATCGCCTTTGCAATATCGTCTGCAGTCCTGATTCCACCACTAGCAATTAGAGTGACATTGTCACGAATTCCCTCTTTGATGAGGAATTTGTGAACTTTTGGAATTGCCAATTCAATTGGCATTGCAATATTCTTCTTGGCAATTTCAGGGGCGGCACCAGTGCCGCCAAAGCCACCATCTAAGTGAATGATATGAGCGCCAGCATAGTACGAACCAACAGCAACCATGTCTACATCATGCGGTGTTGATACTTTGACTGAAATCAAAGCGTCAGGGTTGACAGTTTGAATCCAATCAATATGTTTTGAGTGGTCTTCAACAGAATATGTTGAGTGGAACGGAAAAGGGCTAAACAAGCTAACGAAAGGTACGCTACCACGCATCTTTGCAACTTCTTCACCTGCTTTACTTGCCAATAAATGTCCACCAAGTCCAGGTTTTGCTCCTTGTGCATACTTGAATTCTACAATAGGTGCGGCTTGTATCGATCTCTCTTCTACACCAAAGTAACCTGTTGCAACTTGAGTGATGACATGCTCTTTGCATTCGTAGAGTTGTTCAGGGTATCCACCTTCGCCAGTTGACATGAAAGTGTTCCATTTTTGTGCATTTTTTGCCCGTGCGAGCATCACGTTTACTGAAACAGAACCGTAAGACATTCCGCCCCCATATATTGGGATAGGTGGTGTTGGATTATGACGCTCATCTCCTCTTCGATTGAGCGAGATACTAGTATCAATATCTTCTGAATGTTCAAGCCACTGGTCTTCATTTAGCATCTTGAAGTCAAGTCGGTCAAAGCCGCCGTTGCTCAATCCGGTTTTGTAATTTAGATTGTCTGGGACTTTCCCGGTGGCAGCCATGTGCCATGTTGACAGAATCAATTCGTCGGTCCATCGTGCATCTCCAAGTGCTGGAGGCATCTCAAATTCACCAAATGCACGAGCATCCATACCATCGTGCATCAGGTCAGTAGTCTTCTTCAGTAGCGCTTCACTCGGCTTTACAGGGTCTTTACTCATTGCCATTATTCATCACCTCCGAGGAATCCCTCGATTTCAGAGAATGCTTCGGCCTCTAGATGTGCGCACCACATTGCACGCCCCATTTCGCCCCGCAGTCTGCGAACTTCACGGACACCCATTGCACCC
This sequence comes from Methanobacteriota archaeon, assembly GCA_018650285.1. GTDB lineage: Archaea > Thermoplasmatota > Poseidoniia > Poseidoniales > Thalassarchaeaceae > MGIIb-Q1. The sequence continues at coordinate 28,984 of JABIGF010000021.1, read as the reverse complement.
AATATTTCGAGAAGTTGGTCTCTCCAAGATGCAGATAGATTGACAATTCTTTGAGTTGCCCATTTATCATCACATTTTCTTGGTAATTTTAGTTTGTATCCACTTCTTGAGGCGGTGTCGCCGCTTAATCGTGCTTGCATTGCAATAAACAGAGGTAGGTCTAATCCAACAGCATCAAGGCCACAAATGATTGATTTTGGCAGGTGGTCGGCTGCAACAATGCCTCCGCTGTTGAGGAAAGTGACTTTGTCACGTGTGCCGGATTCAAGAAGCATATTGTGAGCCTCCATCAATAAATCCATGATAAAATTCCCCTCATTGTCTTCGCCATGGTTGTTGGCTACAAAATGAATTACGGGAACACCGGCTTGAACCATTTCTGTGAGTTTACTCTGCCAACCTGATTCAAATGGCAATCTAATTCCGATTTGGAGGTCATGATTGCTTGCTTTTGCAGTTTCAAATGCTGCATTATCCCAAGAATCAAGCTCTACCATCCTTGTACCATTTCCAAAAGAGCCAGCATTTGCAGCATCATTAGTGGACAAGATCGGCACAACCGCTCTGCTTGCAAGTGAATTTGTTGTGACCAATTCAGCAGGTAGCATTGCTAGAGTATCAATCTGCTCAGCAGCCGTTTTCCATATAGTAGCCAATTTTTTTGTCATGATGTTTCCATCTGGTGAATCAAAAACGAATGGCACTTGTATGCTCATCATTTTTGGCCCTTCATTGACCAATTCTCCATTTGAATCAAACTTTAGAGACATGGGTTTGGAACCAATATCTACTACAGTACTAATCAATTCACGGCCATGGATTCCATCTCTACTAGGTCGGACAATCTCGGACATATCGGTAAACATGCCATCCCAACCTGGGCCTCCAAAGCGGCCACGGTATCCTTGGCCTCTGACTGGAACCGTTCCTTTTCTCGCTTCGTCGTCAATTGTTGAGATAAGTTTTGAGGATAGGTATGAATCACCTAGGGCTGCTCGGGCAGGATTAGGTAATACTGTGACAAACTCAGGGTGTTGGACAGTGCATCTAAGGCATCCAACGCACATTTCAGGGCGGGGAGAGAAACCACCAATTGGTCCAGAGAAAACTCCGTATGTGCAAGGTCTTGAGAATACTACGTCCCATTTACCCCAATAGTGGAAAATTTCTGAAGTAATCATTTTGGCTAGGCCAATCTTTCCAACCTTCACAATGAAGTTGTTAGGTAATGCTTGGCGATCTGGGGTTTCCATCGCATCAATGTGGTAGCGGTGGTAACTGTCGGCAAGAATTCGCGATTGTCTCGCAAATTCTTCCTTTGTTAGTGTGACTTGATTCCCATCATTACCCATTTTGTGACTCTCCTTTGATTTATTCAGCAGTTGCATTGACCGCCCCCCACAGGGGGCGTTGGCGTCGCGGGTCGCCTTTAATCATTGAGTCTCCCCCGTTCAGCCTTTTCTCTTTATAGTGTCTATATGCACAGGATTTATGCTCAATACTATTCATTCGTTCAAAAACTATCAAATCAACAATAACATTGATACATTGCGGCATCAAAGCGTATGTCATCATAAACTCCTATAATTTCACATTCTCGTAACTGTCATTCAAATTTCTTTTTTTGTATTTTATAGAAATATCATCAACTTTGTTAGAGCAGATTATTGAATAATAGCTATACTTTTGCAACAGTAGTTGGGAGGGCGATGTTCATGGTGCATTGATTGCTCGCCCCCCTATGGCGGGTGGCGGCGAGAGTGTAGAGGTGGCGCCTCACGACATAGCAATAATCGTTGGAGCCATTGGAATTATTGGCGCCTTTGCAATTGCAATGTTTGCTACACTCTACATTCCTCCAACTGATTTTGGAGAGGTATCATCTACACAACAGGTGAGAATAATGTCAGTAGGGATACTTGGTTCAAACGATGATGTAGTAATTCATGCAACGCCGATGTGTGGTGGTAATGAATCCTGTTCTATGAATTCCATCAAAATTATAGATGAAGATGGCAATGAATTGTCGAGCACTACTACATTTGAAATTGAGGAAGATGGTTCTTTCACAAGTAGTAATTCTGTTGATGTGAGCGGGAAGGTGACTGTTGAAATGAACGGCCAAGGTAGTTGGGAAATATCTGTGACTAACCAAAGACAGATTCCTGTTCAATTCATTCCTGCCATTGTATCAATTTTTGTTCTTGTATGGGGGATTTGGAGAAAGATGCAAGATGTTGATGGCGATGCAGATATTTCTGATGTCGTTGAATCATCTTAATTGCTCAACTTTATTCCTCGATTCGCCGTAATGAAGTCAGTTCCATGCATTGCCATAACTTTCAGCAATAATTTTGTCAGACATTTCATTTGTGCAAATTAGTTCACCAGTATGAGTTATTTTGGTTACTCTCAATTTTTCTTTTTCATTTTGTAGAGATATCCCCTGGTCAAGGAAATTCCCAAGTAATGCCCAACTAACTTGGTCATAGTCTTGCCTTTTTGGCAATAGTTCACCCTCTTCAAAGAATGAAGAAATAGAGCCGTTTAGATTATTGCTAAATTCATCCAAATCAACATCGTGGATGATTTCAGATAGTCCTGCTGAAGGAATGGTGTCGCTGTTTAATGGCGTCAAATTCACGCCAATTCCCAGAACTACTTTTTGTTTATCTCCAGTTTGACGCCCTTCCATTAAGCAGCCAGCAAGTTTTTTCCCATTAAATAATACATCATTTGGCCATTTCATAGAGATGCTGTTATTCCCTATAGGGTTGCAATTTGTCCAATGATTTGATGCTAATGGCAATCTAGCTAGGCTACATATTGTGTCAATAACTGCAATGCCAGCAAAGAGTTGAATTTTTCCAACACCTTCGGCAATGAGATTCGGATCTAATAACCAACTCCCGGCAAAATCACCTGGTTGCTGAATCCATTCGCGTTCTCTTTGCCCGCGCCCTTTTTTCTGATTTTTACAGGCTATTAGTGTACCAACATCTCTTTCATTTTCAAACAAGAAAAGGTTAGTCGAATCTAGTTTATTATGCCATTCTATAGATTTATGCGAAAATGGTTTCCAGGCGCAAAAACAGGTAATTCTTTCACCGTCATTGAAACGCAATTCACCTGCGATTCTAGTTGCCCAACCATATTTCCGCCATCTGCTTTGGAGAAGATTTCCACGTTCATTATTGGTGTGGACGAGGTAAATTGAACCACCTGGGCTCAAGAGTTTTTGATTTTGTTCAAGATGATTGAGTAGTGCTACCCCCCAGCCATTATTTTCAGGCGTGTCAACAAGTCCTGCATCTTCAAATGGTCCAAGTCTTGGTTCATCTAGATTAACTGGCGATAAGTAGGGGAGATTCCACACTATTACATCAAAAGGCCCTTGTGATTCTATGGTGGCGCTGTTGGTGAAAACCAACTCGGATGTCAAACCTCCTTCGATTGTAGATACTTGGGCATTGTTCCGAGTTGCGTTGCCTTTTGTTGCTGCGACTGCGAATGGATTAATGTCGCAAGCTGAAACATCCCATCCTCGCTTTGCTGCGGCGATCGATATGACCCCGCTGCCACAGCCGATTTCAAGAAATTTCCGCCCATTTCCTTCCCCTAAATTTGCCAGAGCAATATCAAGCAATTCCGAGTCTTCCCGTGGGGGATAAACAGTGGCCGGCACAAGGATTGGTAATGGGGGGCCGCCGGTCATTTTCCATTCAGTAGTTGATGGCATTTTATCTTGTGACTCAACCTCTATACGAATTGGGTCAGCCATAGTTGTCCGTTGATAGTCACCTATTTCAAGAGTATTTGTGAGAATTGATGGATACCTTTATGCCATACTCGGCTAAACGACCGTTTGGAGAACCCGAACTCCAAGACGTGGCCAAGTGGCCATCATGGTTAGCGTATGCCATGCGACAGGCTTTTGAAGGGTACCCAAGTCCGAGGTTAGTCACCAATAGCAATGGGCCTGTAGCTCAGTCAGGTGGAGCGACGGACTTTTAATCCGTTGGTCGCGGGTTCGAACCCCGTCAGGCCCGCTCCACTTGGTCGCTCCGCAGTCCTGCGTTTTTGGTGAGTTCGGGGGTATTGGCATGGCGGTAAAATCATCAACGAAAAAGCGGTTAATGGAATTGGGTGTTAAGGAAGAATTAGCACACAAATTGGCAGACGATGCGAACATGGATACCATCAAGAAGATGAGTACCCAAGATGTTGCTACAAAATTGAGTCTCAAGGAAGGTGAATCTGAACTTGAAAAAATCATGGACATCATTCGTGAGCAGACAGCATCCAAGCGTCGCCGTCCAACACGCCGTGTTGAGATGAAAGCAGAACTCAAAGCTCTTGAAACAAACATCTCACTTGGGGAAATGAGATTCAATGTCCTAAATCACGAATTAGTTCCACTACACGAATTAGTTCCATCAGAAGGAGAAATGGAAGAACTAGAGCCTTGGGATTTAGTTGGGACTGATATTGATGGCAGCCCTCGTCTTCGAATTGAACTATTACCTAAGATTTTGATTACAGACCCTGCAATCCAGGCTTTGAAAGAAGCAATGGAAAACAAGGACGATGAACTACGTGCTGGTTGGTTGAACAACCGAGTTATTCGTGTGACAAGGAGAAGCCCTTCTGCTGGCATCCATGTCGCTTACAGATTAGTAGTAGAGGGTAACTGAGGAGGCGAATGAAATGAGAGAAATTATCAAGACATATTTCAGAGAAAGAAGTTTAGTTAATCACCAAATCGCATCATACGATGATTGTTTGCCTAAAGGCGATGGTCGAGAAAGTAGATTTGAGAAAATTGTTCGCAATATTCGAATTGGAACAGATGAAATTATTGAAGATGATGAAGGTGGATTAGTCAAACTTGACGTATTAGATCATGAAATTTCAGTTAGAATGAAGAATCTGACTCTAGGTCCCCCAACCATTCGTGAAGCGAATGGAGCAAATAACGAGGATGCAACACCTCTTGAATGCCGACTTCGTAAGTTGACCTATTCTTCACCAATCTATCTTGATTTCACCATTCACCGCGATGACCATCCAACCCCAATTAAGGAAGACAAAGTGCAAGTTGGAAACTTGCCTGTCATGGTTCGTTCAGAGCGTTGTAACCTAAACCCCGGTCACATTGACACTGATCGTAACCTCAATCCAGAGATGAGTGAAGAAGACCGCACTCATTACATGAAGTTACTACAGAAGAAAGGAGAAGATCCGTACGACCCTGGTGGTTATTTCATCATCAATGGTACTGAACGTGTTCTGATTTCTATGGAAGACTTGGCTCCAAACCGAGTTACTGTTGAGATGAGCAAGCGATACAGCCGTGCAACAGAAGTTGCAAAGATTTTCTCACAACGAGATGGTGTTCGAAAGCCATTGACTGTTGAAAAGAGAAAAGATGGAATGTTGATGGTTAAGATTAGCAGTGCAGGTGCACAAGTTATTCCAGCAGTTTTGTTGATGCGTGCTCTTGGAATTGATTCCGATGAAGAGATATTCGCTTCTATCGCAGGACACAAAGACGCTTTCAAGTACGTTGTTGCTAACATCAATCACGTCAGAGACCCTGAAACAAAGGACGCATACGGTGTAGAAACTCATGATGAAGCACTTGCTTGGCTTGAGAAGAAATTTGCTGCTGGTCAGCAGAAAGAATACCGTGAGCAGAGAGTCACCAATCTGATGGATAAGGAATTACTACCTCACCTAGGTAACCAACCAGAGCACCGCCTCAAGAAGGCAGTATTCCTTGGAAGAATTGTGCGTCAAGTTCTCGAAATGGCAATTACTGATGGAAAGCCAAACGACAAGGACCACTACGCAAACAAGCGAGTACGTCTTGCTGGAGATTTGATTGAGGACCTTTTCCGTGTCAGTATGACTCAACTAGCTCGTGACCTCAAATACCAACTTGAGAGGCACCACAACAGAAAGCGTGAACTGAAAATCAACAGTTGTTTGCGCCCCGATGTTCTAACATCAAAGATAATGCACGCTTTGGCTACAGGAAACTGGGTCGGTGGCCGTACAGGTGTCAGCCAGTTGCTTGACCGTACGACATACATCTCAGCACTTTCACACATGCGCCGTGTAACTAGCCCACTTGTCAGAAGCCAGCCTCACTTCGAGGCACGTGACTTGCACCCAACACAATGGGGACGTCTATGTCCTAATGAAACTCCTGAAGGTCAGAATTGTGGTCTAGTGAAGAACGCAGCTCAGATGATCGATGTTTCAGAAGCGGTTTCAGAAGATGATGTCAAAGAATTGCTAAAAGAAGCGAATGTCGTTGAACCAGAGGATTGGTCCGAAGGTTCCCGTGTTCACGTTAATGGTGACATTTTCGGACTACACAAGAATCCACATCGTTTGGTTTCACACTTCAAGAGACGTCGTAGAAATGGACGTATCCGTCCTGAAGTAAGTATTCGTCACGATTCAGTGAATCGCGATATTTTTATCAATACTGACAAGGGTAGAATACTCAGACCACTATTAGTTCTAGAAAGTGGTACATTGACTCTTGCAAAGGAACACTTGGTTGCTCTAGCAGACCGAGAGATGATTTTCAAAGACCTTGTAAATGAGGGAGTTGTTGAGTGGGTTGACGCAGAAGAGGAAGAAGACCTACTTGTTGCACCACGTGCATATGATCTCCCAACTCTATCACCAAAGCACCAGCGTCCAATCAATCCTGCAAAGGTAACTTGGACAAATCTTGGTGAATTTGATATCAAGCAAGCAGAATTGGAAGCAGAAATTCAATTATCCAACGGCACATGGGTGACAGAGAAATTCAAAGTCCCTCTAAATTACTTCCAAGAGGACATTGACAAATTACGTCGTCGTGAAAAGAAGTCCGGCGATGTTCTTGTATACACTCACGTTGAGATTGACCCTCAGTTGATTCTCGGTGTGTGTGCAAGTTTAGTTCCTTACCCAGAACACAACTCAACTCCACGTGTTACCGGTGGTACAGCGATGGTCAAGCAGTCACTTGGTTTGCCAGCAAGCAATCACCGTGTCCGCCCTGATACAAGAATGCATATTCTTGATTACCCACAGCGTTCAATTGTTCAAACCCAATCAATGGAGTCAACAAATTTCGTCAACCGACCAGGTGGACAGAATTACATTGTCGCTATTCTCAGCCATCATGGCTACAATATGCAAGACGCTGTCATCATGAATCGAGCATCAGTCGAACGCTCACTTGGCCGTTCAAGTTTCGTAAGAACTTACAATGCCGAAAGAAAGAGATTCCCTGGTGGCCAAGAAGAAGAGATACAGATTCCTGGAACTGGTCAAGATGAAGTGAAGGGACGGAAGGATAGTTCAGAGTATGAACATCTCGAGTACGATGGTCTTCCACATCCTGAAACAATGCTTTCTGCAAAGAGAGAAGATGACGACCCTGCTGTACTAGTGGGGAAGACAAGCCCACCTCGTTTCTTAGAAGAAGGACATGGTGCTTTCATGATGGGACAATACCGTCAGGAGTCCAGTATGCATGTACGACACGGTGAGAGTGGACATGTTGACCACTTGTTTGTCACAGAGAGTTTGGATGCTGGCCGTCTGGTCAGAATCGTTCTACGCCAACATAGAATCCCTGAACTTGGTGACAAGTTCTCGTCACGTCACGGACAGAAAGGTGTTGTCGGTCGCTTGGTTGACCAAGAAGACATGCCGTTTACTGTAGATGGTGTTGTACCTGACTTGATTATCAATCCACACGCTATTCCTAGCAGAATGACAGTAGCTCACATCCTTGAGATGATTGGCGGAAAAGTTGGTGCAATGGAAGGTCGTTTCATTGACGCATCCGCTTTCTCTGGTGAAAAAGAGACTGCACTTCGCGAAGGATTACTTCGTAATGGTTTCCAGCACACTGGTCGCGAGCGTATGATTAATGGTGAAACTGGTGATGAGTATCCATCCAACATTTTTGTTGGTTGTATCTATTATCAGAAACTCCACCACATGGTCAGCAGCAAGATTCACGCACGTAGCCGTGGAAGAGTGCAAATTCTCACTCGCCAGCCAACTGAAGGACGTGCCCGTCAAGGTGGTCTAAGATTTGGTGAAATGGAGAGAGACTGTCTAATTGCTCATGGTGCTTCAATGGTTATCAAGGATAGATTACTTGACGAATCTGATGGTGTAACTCTACCAGTTTGCGCCCAGAGTGGCCACGTAGCATACTGGGACAACCGTCGTCGCTGTTATGTCAGCCCAGTTCACGGAGAGAGTGCAGAAGTTCATCTTGTTGAGACATCATATGCATTCAAATTGCTTCTTGATGAAATGAAATCACTTGGAGTCGCGATGCGGCTTCAACTGGAGGACAGGAGGTGAGGTAAATGGCAAAGAAATTAGATGCATCAAAGATACCAAAGCGCATTGCTTCCATCAAATTCGGTTTGATGGCGCCAAACGAAATTCGCCGACTCAGTGCAGTTGAAGTCAAGACTGCAGACACCTACAAGGACGATGGCCACGCATTCCATCAAGGTTTGATGGACCCTCAAATGGGTGTAATTGAACAAGGTATTCGTTGTGAAACCTGTGGAAATAAGCACGATGAGTGTCCAAGCCATTTCGGTCACATTCAACTTGAATTACCGGTTATCCATTGTGGTTTCACTCCACTCATCAAGTCTTCGTTGAAGACTACATGTAACAAGTGTAACCGAGCGCTTCTCCATGAAACGCCAGGAACCCACCCTCACGATAGTGAACTATCTGAGCAGGATTTCTACCGTAACCGAGTATTGGATATTATCCAAAAGCACGGCCCAGGATCTCCGGAATTGAAGAAAATCATCAAGGATATTGAGAAGACCTGCAGCGGACCAAAAAGGGCAGTTTGTATGCACTGTGGTAGCGAGCAAGGAAAAATCATGCTTGAAAAGCCAACTACTTTCAAGGAAAAGAAAGAGGATAAGAGCGAGCACAAACTGAACGCGCGAGATATTCGTGAATGGTTGGAAGGTATTCCAACAGAGGACTTAATCTTCATTGGAATGGACAAGGAATCTAACCGCCCAGAGTGGGTAGTTATGCGAGTTCTTCCTGTGCCGCCAATTACTGTTAGACCATCTATTACTCTTGAGAGCGGAGACCGTTCTGAAGACGACTTGACACACAAGCTTGTTGACGTCTTGAGAATTAACCAGCGGCTAAGAGAAAACCGTGACCAAGGTGCGCCACAATTGATTGTTGAGGACCTTTGGGAACTTTTGCAATACCACATTACTACCTACTTTGACAACCAAACTAGTGGTATTCCGCCTGCACGTCACCGTAGCGGTCGTCCATTGAAGACTCTGACTCAGAGGTTGAAGGGTAAGGAAGGACGTTTCCGCAGTAACTTGTCTGGAAAGCGTGTTAACTTCTGTGCACGTTCTGTAATTTCACCAGATCCGTTCCTTGGCATCAACGCTGTTGGTGTGCCTGAGATGTCTGCTAAAGATTTGACAGTACCAATTCGGGTAACTAAGAGAAACCGTGAGCAACTTCGTGAGATGATTCTTCGTGGTCCTGATAAGCACCCTGGTGTCAACTACATTGTTCGAGGTGACACACACCGTGTAAGAATCACTGACCGAACAAAATTCATTTGGTCAGGATTCCGCTGTTTGAATCCAACTTGTGACGGCGGCGACCCAGAACGTGGCGAGCCTTACGAAGGAATGGCTCCTGAACTCAATGAAGTTCTAAGAGCTCCAAACTTTTTGCCAGGACTCATTATTCGAAGGGAAAACCGTCGAACAGTTGAAGGATTGCAAGAGAATTGGGTTGCTGATTTAGATTCTACAATCGCAAATTTGCGTGGTGAAGATGAGAACGGAAATCAGTTGCCTGAAGATGACCCACAAACAATAATTCACAACAGATGGCGCTGGGAGCAGGAACACACTGATGAGCCATACCCGGACCATTTGGCTGTTGTTTGCCCTCACTGCGCTTCTCCATGGAATGAAGAAGACGAAGAGCGTACTGCTGTCGAAGATCGTTTGGCAACAATTGACATTGAAGGTAATCCTAAGCCAGGAATGGTTGTGGAACGCCACTTGATTGATGGTGATGTCGTAATTTTCAACCGACAGCCATCTCTTCACAGAATGTCAATGATGGTTCACGAAGTACGTGTGATGCCAGGAAAGACATTCCGATTCAATCTGTCAGTATGTACGCCGTACAATGCAGATTTCGATGGTGACGAAATGAATCTTCACATCATTCAGTCTGAAGAGGCTCGTGCTGAAGCAAAGGTTCTGATGCGAGTACAAGAAAACATCCTCTCTCCGCGATATGGTGGGGCAGTAATTGGTGGTATTCACGACCACATTTCTGGAGCATACTTGTTAACAAATAACGACAGAGTGATCCCTAAGATTCAAGCTCTTGAAGTATTGAGCAAAATTGAATGGACTGGAGAATTACCAAAGGAAGTCAAGGATGAGAATGGTGATGTAGGTTATGCAGGAAGAGAACTGCTGAACCTAATTTTGCCTGATGGAATAAACCTCAGTTACAAGAGCCGTAGTAATGACCAAGTGGAAGTCGTAGACGGTAAAATCATGTCTGGAACTATTGATAAAACTGGAATTGGTGCAGAAGATGGAAAGTTATTGGATGCAGTATTGCAGAATCACGGAAGCGCTCGTGGCGCACAGTTCCTTAATGAATTAACACAGTTGACAATTGGAATCTGTACAGCACTTGGTTTCACAACTGGAATCGATGATGAAGATTTGCCTCCAGCAGCACGTAGTGAGATTATTGAAATCAACTCAAACTCTATCAGAGATGTGGATGACAAACTCGAACTATACGGGAAAGATGGAAAGAAGTATGAAGCAAGACCAGGAAGAACTCCACAAGAGACTCTTGAAGAAGATATCATGCAGATTCTTGACCAGTCAAGGTCACGAACTGGTGAGATTGCTAGAGAGCATCTCGCTAGCGATAACGCCGCTGTAATGATGGCTGTTTCTGGAGCACGTGGTTCTATGGACAATCTTTCAATGATGGCCGGTTCAATTGGTCAAACCAGAGTTCGTGGTCAACGTCTAGAGCGCGGTTACAAGAATAGAGTTCTATCGCACTTCGAGCGAAATGCAAAAGGTGCACGTGAGAAAGGGTTCGTTCAATCCTCATTCAAGGCAGGACTTGAGCCAACAGAGTTCTTTATGCTCTCAGTTTCTGGCCGAGAATCTCTTGTTGATACTGCAGTTCGTACAAGCAAGTCGGGATACATGCAACGCCGTCTCATTAACGCGATGGATGATTTGAAGGTACACAATGACGGGCAACATTCAGTTAGAAACACTGCAGACCGAATTATTCAGTTTAGTTACGGTGAAGATGGTACTGATCCAACAAGAAGTATTAGAGGTGCAGCGCTCAATGTTCGCTCAGTTCTAGATAATGCACTAGGAGGTGGTAATTGATGGTAGATAAGTCAGCAACCAAGAAGAAGCTAATGGACATGGGTGTCCCTGAAGATTATGCGCACAATTTGGCAGATGGCCGAAAGTGGGACGATGTCAAGATCCTCTCACCGGGTGAAATCGCTAAGATTTGCGGTTTATCATCTGATGAAGCAGATAAATTAAGCCAGGTCATTCAGAAGTTTGGAAAGCGCGCACGTGCATCATCCGCATCCGCAACAAGTACGACCGTAGTTCGTCGCAGGGCGGCAAAACGCAGAGTCAAGGTACAACAAGAACTTGAAGAGTTTGATGTGGAACAAAAGATGATCCAATTATCATTGGATGTTCATTCAGGACCTGTCTATGATTCTCTTGTTCAAGCAGCAGAGAAGGAAGGTGCTGAAATATCTATGTTGACTCTAAGCAATTTGGCTAGAGCAATTGAAGAGAGAGGAATGGCTAAGTTAACTGCAAAGCAAGCATCTGCAGTTATTTCGGAAGCGGTTATTGAAACTAACAAAACCACAGTTGATCCATTTGAGGCTGTTGGAATTATTACAGCACAATCCATTGGAGAACCTGGTACACAGATGACAATGAGAACGTTCCACTACGCGGGTGTAGCAACTGTCAACGTCACACAAGGTTTGCCTAGAATCATTGAGATTGTTGACGCTCGAAAGAAGTCTTCAACACCAACTATGAGAATCCATCTTGATTCTAACTTGAGAGAAGACGAGAAAAAGGTCAGAAATTTGGCAGCATCGTTGGAAATCACCGACGCAAAGGACATTGCAGTCATTGAGACTGATGTCACTCAGCGACGTATTACTCTCAAGTTGATACCTGGGAATATGAAACAAAAAGGCATCAAGCCTGTTGAGGTCCGAGAAATACTCTCCCGCCGCCTAAAACTGTTCATTGAAGCAGATAATGATGCGCGACCAAAACTGTTGACCATTATCCCTGGGCGAAAGAAGGAAGCAGACGAAGCCAACCCAAATTACACCGAGTTACTTGCTCTAGAAGAGAAAGTCAAGGAACTTCGTTTGAAGGGTGTAGCTGGCATCGAGAGAGCAAATACTCAGAAGGATGCTAATACTGGTGAATTCTACATTGCTACAATAGGTAGTAATTTGGCCGCAGTCAGTGAGTTTGAGGGAATTGATAGAGCAAGAACATACACCAACAATATTACCGAAATCCACCAATACCTAGGTGTTGAAGCAGCTCGACAAGCAATCATCAATGAGTTGATCCTAACTCTAAATGATGCACGTCTTGATGTTGACGTCCGCCACTTGATTACTGTATCAGACGTGATGACAAGTGAAGGCGAAGTTAGAGCCATTGGTCGACACGGTGTGTCTGGAAACAAGCACAGTATTCTTGCTCGTGCCGCTTTCGAAGTCACAGTTAACCACTTGCTACGTGCAGGAATTATTGGTGAACAAGACGAACTTGCTGGTGTTGCTGAGAATATTATTGTCGGCCAGCCAGTGGCATTGGGTACAGGTAGTGTAGAACTGTTCTACATACCAGAAGAATCATGATTAAAATCCGACCATGAGATACAAATGTGGAGTATGGAGGAATAAAAATGGATATTGTAAAACAATTGAAGAGCGCAATGAAGAGTGGTACACTGTTGTTTGGCCAGAATCAGGCTGAAGCAGCATGTGCACATGGAGAAGCAAAGTTAGTGATTATTGCTGCAAACTGCCCAACAGAATATGTTGAAAAGTTGCATGCGAGTCATCCTGATATACCAATGCATCAAGTTGCAATGGTGAACAGAGAACTTGGGGCAGCATGTGCTAGACCCTTCCATGTCAGTACAATCTGTGTGGTTGATGCTGGAAGCAGTGATTTGCTATCTTTGCGTAGTAATCTAGATTGAATTAACCGCTGATTGTAAGTAAGCATCAATTGGCCCTATAGGGCCAAAAGAAAGGCGAGCATTGATGAGCCCATGGGGCGGCGCAGTCTCAATGGCAGTTTCATTACCTCTAGTTCTTGATGAACTTGGAATAGAGGTAAAGTCGTCAGGGATTATTTCTCGCACTCCAGGGATTGCTTGTCTTGGAAGCATAGTTTCCATTGCAAATGTTCAAGCAAACTGCCCTGCAATGATTGGAGCATATGTTTGGCATGCTCAGCCCGGATGGGCGCCGATTGACAGAATGGAATTGGAGAGGTGGCTAGTTGATGCGCCGGCTGGTTCACATTGGCTAGTCTCAGAAAGAAAACTTGTTGAAATCGAACGTATCCCCACGCCGCCCGAAATTGAGTTACTAATTTGGAGTGAAAGCGACCTTGCCAGTTGGATAGGGCAAGCGGTTTTGGCTGGGAGATTAATATTAAATACAGATTCAAGCAATATCTCTAGTTCAATAAATGCAATTACTAATCGCACTGAACAATCAACTCCACCTCCACCAGATGCTGTGGCATTCAAACCAAAAATCCAACTTACAGAATGGCTTTCACAACGTGGGTATGAGAGGCTACAAGTTCGTCCAATATTGTTAGAAGGTAGATGTTGGGAGGTTGAGGGGCATCTTCTCGGGCCAGAAGATGTCAAAGAGAGACACCGTTGGACATTAATTGAAGACCCATTTTCATCTAATCTAATGAGGTTGGGCGATGTTGAAAAGTTATCATTTGTCCCTCAATTAGAGAAGATTGCACCCCATTCATGGATGACTCTTGAAATGGTACGTTCAGAATTACCTTCTGTTTGCGAGGAGAGAAGGCATTGGCGCGTTACTCAGGAAAGTGCTGGCGGTGATGTGCAAGGTAGCATCCTTCATTGGTGGCGTATAGAGGAGCAATTTGCAGAATTGATATCATCACCTGTATTGATACCAGGTTGGCTGGTTAATTTCCCAAGCAATGGATGGATGGTCGTTCATGGCTTGAGTGGTGAGATACTCAATATCGCATGAGTTGTGTCGTTAGATTTGAATCTCAATCAAACAGAGGTCCCATGACTGTAACAGCGCCAGCACTAATGTCAATAGCTTGTTTTTCCATGCTGTGTCGTACGTGTCGCATTTTTTCTATTTGCATAGTTCTTACAATTTTGCCGTTTCTTCGGTCAAGCCCAAGATTGATGATACCATCTGCGATGAATCCTTCGTTACCTTGTAATTCAGCATTTTCACCTTGTTGCCTTTCAGTGATGATGAATGTATAAAGTCCCTGAGTTCGAAGAAAGTCAAAGAATCCAAACATTTTCTTTCGCATCTCTTCATCTACTTTGGTTAAACTGTAAATTGCACCAAGAGAGTCTAGAATGAAGACGCTGAATTGGTCACCTCTCTCTTGTTTGAAATGTTGAATCATCCGACGGGTAAATTTGAGGTAGTCCATTGCCTCATTTTCTTTTCGTAGTTCAGTTAAATCGGTGATTTGTAGATTTGGTGGTAGTTCTAATCCCATTGAATTACAAGTCTTTAGTAGACTGTCAACAGTCTCTTCAACTGTGCAGTATAGTCCAAATTGCCCTGTCCTTCGGAGATGATTGGAAATCATAGATAATGAAAAACTGGTTTTCATGGATCCAGGAGGTCCAGTAATTAGTGATAGATATGGTGGATTGACATCGTGACTGATTACCCGTTCCATTCCTGCAATGCCGCCTACGTACATGATTCCCACCCCTCCATTTTGGACTCGGTATTAATCGTTATTGGGTGCATGATGGAAAATAATTCAATGCTGCGCCATTTCTCCTATCATCAATACAAATCATAGTGGTTAAATGCCCCACCTTAGTCGAAGGGTTGCGTGGTACCGCTCCCTAGGGGCGGGTGAATGAAATCGGGAGTTGGTGGTTGATGCAACAGGCATTGAAAGAAATTGAATCGGCTTCTGAAATCTTTATCAAAAAACATCAAGAACAGCGTGATGAATGGAACGCAAAAGTCGTTGAAAATCGTTCACGCCGAGAGGCAGTAAACGGTCAGAAGCGTGAATTGTATGATGAAATAGAACGCCAGCGTTCTGTTCGTGATAAGGAAAACACTCGTGTTCGTGATTCAAAGAAGGAACGAGATGTTGCAAATAAGGCCTACAATACACTTCGTATCGAACTTCATGGGTCTGACGGTGACCGTGGAGACCGTCGTCGTAAAGACGATAGCCCAGCATTCATCAAGAAAAAGATGAATGATTTAGAAATGGACCATATGACTGGTAAGATTAACGATACTAAATTTTCTGATCAAATGAAATCTTGGGTACGTAAGTTGAAAGATTTGGAAGCCTCTCAAACCTCTTCTGCTGCTGGTGATTCCAATAGTGAATTGAATAATCTAAAAATTGCTTGTGATAATGCCCACAAACAAGTTCTAGATGCGGCTGATGCTGCCCAAGCCGCTCACGATTTAATGGGTAAACTAAAGGATGAAACTCGACGCTTGAATGATGAGCATGAATTAGCGCATCGCGCTTTTGTTACTGCAAAGGTAGAGGCAGATAGAGAGCATCAATACTACATCGTAGCTATGCGGTGCACTTGGAGTTCACGCCATTTACTCAAGGCTATCCAAGACCGTGCTGATGGAATTCAACCTTCAAAGGCGGATGCTTCGGCTCAAAATGTCGACTTAATGTCAGCCTTAATGTCTGGACAAACCCTTTCAACCGAACAACTAATGGCGATGCAGAGAGATGATTGAGGGGCGTATCAAAGATGATAGAAGCCTCAGATATTAGTGAAATACTCACTGATTATGACCGTATGAAGTTGCGAATTGGTATGACCGCAAGCCATTCTGCATTGGATATTTGTGACGGTGCTATTGAAGAGGGATTCCCAACAGTTGCATATTGTCAAAAGGGTAGGGAAAAAACCTATTCAGAGTATTTCAAGACTGAAAGAACCAATTCAGGAAGAGTACAAAGGGGGATGGTTGACAAGGCAGTTGTACTTGATCGATTTGATGGTGTATTAGAACCATCATTCCAACAAGGAATGCGTGACCGAAATGTCGTTTACATTCCTAACCGCTCATTTACATCATATTGTGGTATGGGGGCAATAGAGAATGATTTCCGCGTCCCGATGTTTGGCAGTCGTAACATGTTACGGATGGAAGAGCGAACTGAGGAGCAAGATTACTATTGGATATTAGATAAAGCAGGGTTACCGTATCCTGAAGCAATTGAAAATCCCGAAGACATTGATTGTTTGGTTATTGTCAAGTTACACCACGCTGAGAAGAAACTTGAGCGTGGTTTCTTCACTTGCGCTTCTTTTGCAGAATATCAAGAGAAGTCTCAAGCACTATTGGCACAAGGTGTGATTGATGAGGCCAGTCTTTCTGGTGCTAGGATTGAGAGGTATGTTATCGGCCCTGTATTCAATCTCAACTTTTTCTATAGTCCGTTAGAAGAGGAGATGTCCAAATTAGAATTACTCGGAGTTGATTGGCGATTTGAGTCTAGCCTTGATGGCCATGTTAGGTTACCTGCGCCTCAACAAATGACCATGCCAATCCATCAACAAATCCCAGAGATGACAGTTGTAGGTCATAATACCGCAACAATTCGTGAAAGTCTTCTTGAAGAGGCCTTTGAACTTGGCGAGAAGTTCATTACTGCGAGTAAAGAGCATTATGACCCTGGGATTATCGGGCCATTCTGTTTGCAAACGTGCATTGACAAGGATATGAATTATTCAATTTATGATGTAGCGCCACGTGTTGGTGGCGGAACAAATGTCCATGTTAGTGTTGGCCACCCATATGGTAATGCAACTTGGAGAAAGCCAATGAGCAGTGGGCGAAGAATTGCAATGGAACTTCGCAAGGCAGTTGAACAAGATCGTCTTGATGAAGTATTGACCTAATCCACAATAATATTGTATTTCACTCTAATAGTGGAATTAAATTAGCGATGGCATCATTAGCAGATTTTCGAATTAATCCAAGATTTGATTTTGCTTCGCACTTAATTATTAGCGAATAATCATCATTTATTCTAGTGATAATTAGAGTCCCATCTGAACCGTTTATTGTTGTTGTAGTTGGTTGACCTAATTTTGCATTTGAATTGATCTCAGTCGCAGTTTCTATTATTGATGGTATCAATGAGGCAGTTGCTTCAAGGAATACTGCAGGAGCTCCTGCAACATCAAGTATGAATCCCTCTTTTGAAGCAAGAGCACTCCAATCAACTCCATCAATGGCAGCCAGTTCGCCAACGATTCTCGCCTTCACGATTTCAATGGTGGAGCGAAGAGGTCAATAAACAAGGTGCGAAAATTTCCTCATTCTTCGCGTCTCTGATATGAACGTGTGGTACCGCGGCGCGGCTGAGTTTTTCTTCGCCCTCCACGCTTCCGGTCACTCTTTTTGCCCTTCTTCGCAGCATTATCTTGACTTTGTTGGAGTTGTGAAAGACCCCCAGTTTCTAGAATTCTTGCCATATCTTCCATAGATAGTGTGCCACCGCTCATCGCGTGCTCTCTGAGTGTATTAATTCGCTTGCGAACCTTTCGTCCACGCCGCTCATCTTCGACACGAATACGGAGGTAGGAATCTAATCTGCCAATTTCTCGTTTTAGTCTTCGGAGTTCACGGCGTTGAGTTCTGATGACATCAAGCATTTTTTCAATGCGATCATTGAGGACTTTTTCCTCCTTTCTGCTGATGGTGGTACCAGCTAAACGTGGATTTTCATCTGTAGCCTTCTCTGCAATTCCTGTTGATTCGTCCTGCAATCCATCAAGTTTCTTGATGGTCTCTTTTTGTTTTCTTATTAGGTCAACGAATTGTATGTGAGATGCGTCTGATTCCATCTTTAGTTTGTGCATTTCTTTCAATTCAAAGAAGAAAGAGAATTTTTGAATTTCATTTGGTAAATTTGGCGCCTTACTTGGGTCTTCTCTAATTGTTGTTAAATCTCGCCATGTCCTCTTCAACAACCTCTCAATTAATTTGAGAGGGGGAGATACTCTTTCATTGATGCTATCCCTATTTTCTTTTATTTCATTTATCTGGATATTGCGTGCTTTCAATTCGGTTAACAACTCACGGCGTTCTTTGCTTATGCCACCTGAACTGTATAGTGCTGTTCTCAATACTTGAACCGTAGAAATCAATGAAGCGCGCTCGCTTTCTAGCGATTCTAATTGTGATTCAATGGAACGAGCAGATGCTTTGTTATCGCTCAACATATCTTCAATTTGATGCGATTCAAGTTCTCTTAAATCTTCAAAGAAATCTCGGCGGTTGCCCTTTTTCCCTCGGCCTTTACCGCCACGACCTTTCTGGCCGCGATTCTTCTCCCCATTTTTTTGAGGTTTTGAATTCTGAGCATCATCACTCATTCTTCCTCACCTCCGGCGTTTTCTTCGGGTGGGCGTCTTGGCATGCTTGATGGAGAACCTTCAGCGACCATACGTGATGCAGCCATTAGGTCACCAGTACCATCTTTCAAATCATCAAAACCGTTTGTGATCCGGTGATTCCAGTAACTAACAATGTCGTCACCCGTTGAAAGTAGGGACTTTGCTCGATTGTGCTGACCTTGTGCATCTCGGTGAACTTCCTTGTGTTCAGCGTATTTGGTGTGGTGTTCACCACTTATTTCAGCCAAGCCAACCAGTTTTCCATGTGCTTCATCAGCATCTTTGAGTAGTTGGTGATGTTGTTTCCAGCCATCTTGGTATTCTTTTAGCCCAGGGTCTGATTCAATTCTTTCAGCCACCCATTCTTCATGAGAGCGAGTCAATTCTCGCATTTGTCTGAGAAGTTTCCTTTCACTATTCAAGTCAAGGGCTGAAGTTTCAAGTTTTTCTTCAATCTCGGCTAATTTTGTGGCGAGTTTTTCCTTTGCCCACCCGGGGTTTGGATTCTTCAGCCTCTTTTCTGCAATTAGTGTCTCACGTAGAGAAGTAAGTTTCTTTCGTAGTTCTTTTGCCTGTTTTTGTAGTGAATCTCTCTCTTCTTTTAGAGTTGATACTGCTGCTGTTGCTTTATCTCTTTCAAGTAAAGCCTGTTCAAGCATTGGGTTGAGGTGGTCTAATTCTTGACGTCGTTCCCGAACAATGCTAGGCAGTGCCTCACTTAGTTCGTGACGTCGGGCGATAATCGCTTGAGCCACATCCTCTGGAGTCATGGCTAGTAGTGTCTTGACATCCATAGGCAAACCGGCGACCTGTCCGCCTTTCATAAAGGTAGGCTTTTCCTACTGTTTCAACAGTAAAGGTCATTCAACCCCCTTGTAGCAGGGTGGGGTATGAGTGGCACCCATGCGCGGCGATTCGCCATTCTTGTTTCAGTGCTCTTTCTACTGATACCACTTCTTCCGGTGGTATCTGCAACGGGTTCAGGATTATTGATGGATACAACTACCTTTTCAGTTATTGGAGATATGGAAGAAGGAGCTGGCGATGTCAATGTTACAGTTGATGTAATATCGCATGACGTTCCTTCTGTTGGTAGTATCAACATGACTTTAGTTAGTGCTGATGATCTGATAAATAATACTTTGATAGCTTCTGAAAACATCACATTGAACCTCTCTAGTGATGAAATATCCACAATTCAATTCAATTTTTCACAACTAGGTGTTGGGCAATATACACTAACATTACAATTGTATGGAGGTGTTGGGACACCTTATGAAAATCATACCGACGAGATTAGCCAATTCATCAAACGTCTCGCTCCAGCGAACGCAATCTTGGGCGATTTCAACAGTTGGTTGGTTAATCCTGTCAATAATGATACAGGGCAATTAAGTGGTAATTCTACTTTCAGAGATGGAGATATTGGGTGGGTTGAGATACCTGTTAGTAATTCAGGTGAAGTAGAATGGAATGGTTCAGTCGGGCTCTCAGTTGATGGTGGCAATATTGTGAACCAAAATTTGTCTGTGCCGGGAGAATCAACCAGATATGCCAATTTCACAACTCCAATGTTATTGGAAAACCCGTCAATCGCATTATTGGCAAATCTTTCCGGACAATTTGAGGGCTCTAGTATTTCAGTCGGTCCACCGCCATTGGCTCGTTTGACAATTATTGCTAACGTTGACAATTCCACTCCTGCGTTAGGTCAAAGTGTTACTTGGGAAGTGAACGTAAGTAATTCAGGAGAGGTCGCATGGTCTGGAGTATTATCGTGTATATTCTCTAATTCAGGAGTGTTTGAAGAGACTATTTCAGTTGGAGTTAATTCAACTGAATCCCGCCAATTTTCGTTGGCAGTAAGGCCTGGAGATTTGATTTGTGCTGTTTCAAGTCAAGAACGTATCCATGATGATTCAACAATTAATTTTTCACATTCTTACAATATGGATGCGGCTCATTTCTCAACAGCTGGTAGTGCAGGGCTAGCAATAGTTGGCACAAATTTCCATGTAGGTGATGACTTACATGCGACACTGATAGTCCATAATGGCGGTGATTACCAAGGGCACGCGCGGTTAGTAATTTCAGACTCAGGTGGGGATTCACAAGGCCTTTCTCGCACTTTTGAGGTGGGGAATAGTTTGCAACTCGAAGTATCTCATACGCTGTTGGGTAGTGCTGGTAGTAGGACGATTACATGGTCTGTTGTTAGCGAAGATGGTTTGGTAGATAGCAATCTTTCAGGCGAAGTTGAAATTCAAGTCTCGCCCTCTCAACAATTAGTCGGGTCTCTCACTTCAGTTGATTGGACTACTTCTGATGGATTGTCAGGTGAAGTTGAATTAGAACTTTCAGAAGGTCGTTCACGAGTTATTTCCCTCACCATGGGTCACTCCTCTGGAGGTGACAGTGTGACTGTAATTCAAACTGATATTTTGTTAGCACCGGGTCAAAGGTCACTTTCATTTGATTTGGGCTACCCTTCTGAGGCTGACCAAGTGTGGCTTAATTTAGTGGCAACTGATTGGACTAGTTCATCAACTTCTGAAATGAATGCTACTAGGTTGGCTAGCGAGCCTAATGTTGTACCAAGTGCTATTCTAGGCGTGGCAAATCCAGCAGTACCAGTAAATGGGGCTTCAGCAACAATCGCATACACCCTCTCAAATGATGGCATAGATACTATTGGAGGAGGGGTTCTTGTTGTGAAAATAACTTCCACAAATGAGATTATTTGGGAAGGTTCTGCGCCCCTAGTAGAAGGAGGGGATAGTGAATCTGGACAGATTTCAATCGATGCTTGGCCCATGGGAAATTCGGTAGATCTCCAATTAGAATGGCGCCATGGTTCTAGTCAAACGGTAGCAATGAAATCGTATGGTTCTAAATCGCCAGAAATTGCTGATGAGGTGGAGATTCCCTGGTCTGCCATTATCTATGGTGCTGTAGCAGGTATCGTGATTGCTTCTGTTGCTCGATTTGTCTTTGTTTGGCAAGGAGAGGACCCTGAAGAGCGCAAAGAGTTGCGTCAAAAGCGGCGTGAAGCAAGAGAACAAGCTCGTGGCGAAGCGAGAGCCGTTTCCAAAGAAAGGGCGAATCCAACAGCAAAACAGGAAGTGGGCTGTCCATCTTGTGATATGACTTTGCGAGTGCCGCATGATTATGATGGTCAAGCACGTTGTCCGGCCTGTACCCATGTGTTCCAAGTGAATCCTGTTGAACAACCTGCACCAGAACCAGTGCCTGTAGTTGAAAAAGTAGAACAAAAGCGTGTAGATGATGACATTACAGAGGTTGTTAATGAGTCAAAGTCGGTCCCAATCAAGAATAAGCCATCCCCCTCAAAGCCAAAGCCAACAAGGTCTAGCAGTGCAGAGCATACCTCTTCATCAGTTGGCGATGAAATCCGCTGCCCGTCATGTGGACAGAGGCTACGTGTGCCATACGACCGCCGCCCAATTACGGCAAAATGCCCAAGGTGTGAAGTGAAATTCATGGCTGAAAAAGAGTGAGGTGTTACTATGGCTGGGCCGATTCTTGAAGACCAAGAAATGTATCTAAAAGTCCTTTTTGAAATATATGTGGAGGATAGTGAGAAACCAATTCGCACAAGTGAGGTCGCTGAGGCGATGGGTGTGACCGCAGCGAGTGCGAGTGAAATGCTGAAACGACTTGGAACCAAAGGGTTCGTTAATCATGTTCCGTACAAAGGAGTAACACTCAATGAGCAAGGCATTCAAGCAGCGAGTAGAGTCAAAAGAAGAGAGGCATTAATGGAGGTATTTCTTGTTCAAATGCTTGATTTTAGTGGTGATATTAAGGACGTGGCTTGTAGGCTTGAACACGCATTGACCGATGAGTTGGAATTTGCTATAGACCGCTTACTTGGTTATCCAAAAACAGCACCTGATGGGACAGAGATTCCACCGGCATCACGCGTAGTAAATGCAGATGTTGATAGATTGTTACTGCCATTATTTGCTTTACCAAATGATGTTGCTGCAACAGTTGAGTTAATCATCGTAGATGGCACAGATGAAAAAACGTTGAAGGATGTTGGTATTTCAGTCGGTTCATCGGTCAAATCTTCTGATGGGAAATGGATTATTGATGGTGTTGAAATAATGGTTGGAGTGCCTCTTCAGTCACGTATTTTGGTTAGAACGGATTGACTACTGTCAAAGACGCCTTGATATGGGATAGGTGAGTCGGCGAAGCCGATGGCACGGGATGAAGAAGAGTCTGACCCGGAGGGCGATGAAGTCAAAGAGAGGCTTCAGGGAATGGAAACAAGGATGCGTAGGCTTTCTGATCAACGCCGCACACATAACGAAACAGCACGTGCAAATGCTGACCAAAGAGATGGTGTGCAAAATCAATACAGTCAATTGCGAGAGGAGATAAAAGCCCTGCTTGAATCACAAAAAGAGATACGAAATAAGGCAAAAGTCCACCAAGCGCGCAGGGATGCAATTCAAGAACAACTTCGAAATTTATTTTCACGCTCAAAATCAACAAAATCAAATCGTGAAAAATCAGTTGTATTGCAATTGTCAGAACATAGGGACCAGGTAGAACAATTCGAACAGCGTTTGATGACTGATGGTACCCTTACATTAGAAGCAGAAAACAAAATTCTGAAGAAATTAAAATCTATTATGAACAAAATAAAGGAACTTGAACCACTTGTTGAGGAAGAGTTGAGAATAAAAATTGATCTTAGCGATTTAGAGGGTTCTATTGAGTTGCTGAAGGCAGAAGCCGATGATGAACATAAGAAAATGACCGAATATCACAAAGAAGCTGATGAAGTTTGGGAGGGAATCAAGCCAAAATTCGAAGAGCGTGATTTCCTAAAGGCTGAAGGCGATAGATTGCACAACATGTTTGTTAAAGCGAGAAGTGATGCTGATGAGGTACATCAGCAGATAGAGGCACTTCGTGCTCAAGTTACTGAGGCACGTGGTGAATTACAAGCACTTCGTGATGAGCGTAAATCTTGGATAACAATTCACAATAAATCAGTTGAGGATTCTCTTTCAACTCCGAAAGATGATGAGAAACTGGCTGCTGATTTAGTTTCAAATTTGATGGGCTCTGGTGAACTTTCTCTTGGTGGGACGGCTGGTCGTAAAGAACAAGAAACAACTTCCAAATCAAGGCGCAAAGGACGAAAGACAACCGCACCTCGTCGTGGGCACCGTGGCAAGACCACAAAGAGTGAATGAATACAAATAATATTGCAGAACAGTATTGCGATGGACTTTATTGGATGCTATCCGGCATCACACTAAAATATGCAAAATAATGCGGGCGCTCCGATGGACGACTCCTCTCCGACTCCCCAGCGTTCTTACGACCGCCAATGGGATGAGATTGAAGACATGCTTGAACTAGCAGAGCTGCGTGGTGATGAGTGGCAGGGGTGGTTTGAAGAGTGCCGAGAAAATTCTGACAAAGAAGGGATGAAAGAAGCAGCAAGGAATTACAAAGCGCTGCAAGGGGTCATCAAATGCCTGAAGTGGGTACTTGGTGAAGAGGGTGTTGACCACCCACTTGAATAAAATTTCTCTTACTAACATTGATGAGCAACTAACCCACCCCATGGTTTGATTGACATGGCTTTTGACATGACAGAAATGCGACATGGCACAGAATTGCTTAAGCGGGGTTTTGCAAAAATGCAGGAAGGAGGCGTCATCATGGATGTCGTTACTCCAGAACAAGCACAAGTTGCAGAAGATGCTGGTGCAACTTCAGTAATGGCGCTTGAAAGAGTCCCTGCAGATATTAGGGCAGCGGGTGGTGTTGCAAGAATGAGTCATCCTGACCTTATCAAGGGAATTATTGAGACGACATCAATTCCAGTAATGGCCAAAGCAAGAATTGGTCATAGTGAGGAAGCACGAGTTTTAGAGGCTCTTGGTGTTGATATGGTAGATGAGTCAGAAGTGCTTACTCCTGCAGATCCATTTTATCACATTCCAAAAAATGATTTTACTATACCATTTGTTTGTGGTTGTACTAACTTAGGTGAAGCAGTAAGAAGAATTTTCGAAGGCGCAGCAATGATGCGAACCAAAGGTGAAGCAGGTACTGGGAATGTTGTCAGTGCAATGCAGCATGCAAGACTTGTTGCTCAGGAAATTGATTGGTTACAAAGGTGTGACGACGAAGATTTCGGTTTTGCCGTTGAACAAATTGTCGGGGGATTCATGAAAATAGAGGAGATGAGTGAAATCGCCCTTGAATTAGAGACTACACCATTTGGAACTATTGAAGAGTGCATAGAAGGCGTCAATGAGATTCTAACGCAGGTCACATCAATGGGCAGACTCCCTGTTGTGACATTTTCTGCTGGTGGAATTGCAACTCCTGCTGATGCGGCTCTTCTAATGCAGACAGGCATGGATGGAATTTTTGTCGGCTCTGGAATTTTCAAGTCCGAGGACCCAGTTACTACAGCGCAAGCAATTGTTCATGCAACTCACCACTTCAAAGACCCCGAAAAGATTGCTGAAGCTTCAGCAATGATGGCAGCACCAATGCCAGGTCTAGAAATTGAAACCCTAGATGTTAGGATGGAAAACCGCGGCAATTGAGTTGCGAAATTTGGATAATATTTCTATTATCAAATTTATGCAAGAACTGGTGAATCGCCTTCAGCAACTGGTAGGTCGACTGCTTCTGTTTCATTGCGGTCAATCCACGCCTCTTCTTCTGAAGGTACATCTGTGTCTGCAAAGATTGCATCTTCTGGACATTCGGTGATGCATGCGCCACAATCAATGCACTCATCAGGGTCAATTACAAGATATGTGTCCGCTTCTCTAAACGCCTCTACAGGGCAAACAGCAACACATTCTTGGTACTTCTTTCCAACACATCCGGATACTACTACGTGAGTCATACTAATTCCTCTGAATGGTCGCTGCAAGCCACTATTCTATGAAGTTACTCATTCTCTATTTTAATTGGGCTCTCTGGAAAGCCACGGCGTAGAGCAACTTCAGAACCTTCCAATAGGAGTTTTTTGGCTACTTCAGTAACGTCGTTACCGGGATATATCTCAAGTTTCATTCTTCCTTTCACACACTCTACATTTTCATGTGGGCTGACTAGAGTGAGGTTACCTGTAACTAGATCAACTAACTTGATACGAAGATGAAGCCAATTTTCATCATCAATTCTATCTTCTAATGAGTCTGCAACCTCTGTCAATATAACTGGGCCAAGTCTAGTAATTGCAACTCTTGCCTCACTTTTTTTTGTTGCAAATGCAGTGATGATATACATTGGTGATGTGTGGAATGATTTTGTCATCTCAATATCAACTAATTCATCATCGCCAATAAGCCAAGACATAGCGTCTGCTATTGCTTCAATATTGGCTACAGATGAAGCGTGAACCGACCATTCAAGTCGGTGGATGGGAAGTGCCATTATTCCGGCCAAAGGCTGACTCTAATTTATGATGCCGTTGGAATCACTTTGAATAGGTTAAATTGGATTGAAAATTCAATAAGTCACCCTACGGGTGGGTTTGTCACCCGCTTAGTGGTTAGGTTGAGTTGAAATAGTGAGGGCAGGTCGGCGGGACGCTAAAGGGGTAGCCCCCGTCAGACCACAGGTGTTCAATAATGGCCGTTAAAGGAGCAAAAGCACGCGCAGCAGCAAGAAAGCAGAGGGATAAGTGGAAGTCAAAGCGTTGGTTTACCATCCGAGCACCACGTACACCTTGGCAATACAAGGTCATTGGAGAAACAATGGGAGAAACTCCCGAACACTTGATGGGTCGAATTTATGAAACCACTCAAAATGAAGTTGATGGTGACTTTTCAAAGATGCACGTCAAACTCAGATTCCGTGTTGTTGATACCCGTGGCGAAGATGCTCTAACTGAGTACATTGGACACGCTCTTCAAAACGATTACATCCGCCGTCAAATCCGCCGTCATCGCGGTAAAGTGGATGATGTTGTAGATTGTGTTACTGCTGATGGATATTACATTCGAGTAAAGCCAGTGATAGTTGCAGTAAACCGACTCAAGACAAGTCAGAAGAGTCAGATGCGCAAGTTGATGCGCGACACTCTTTTGCAATACACCGCACGCTCTACATGGTTGGAAGTTCAGAATGCATTCCTAACTGATGCTGTTGAAAAGTCTTTGATTGAAGCAATCAAGATTATTCAGCCAACACGCAGCGTGATGATCCGTAAGGTTCAGTTGATTCAATCTGGTGTTGTTACAGCAGATGGGCCAACTCTTGATGAGATTCATGAAGAAGAGAAGCGTGCTGGTGCTGAGCGAGCAGCCAAGAAGGCTGCTGCACTTGAGAAGGCAATGTCGGATGAAGATGATTCAGAAGATGAAGGCGATTCAGAAGATGAAGAATCATCCGATGAAGAAGCAGCACTAGAAGTTGTTGAAGATTCAGATGACGCTGCTAGTGATGTTGACCTATCAACTCTAAAGGTAGCAGAACTCAAAGAACTCCTTAAGGCAGTAGGAAAACCTGTTGGCGGCAAGAAAGCCGAATTAATTGCAAGACTAAGCGAGTGAGGTGATGAGTGAATGCAGCGTGTCGCCGTAATCGGCGGTACCGGCATGAAGCAACTCGTCGCAGAAGCAGATTTAGGCGATTCAGGATATTCAATTTCAATGTTGGATAACTTGGAATTAGAGACTGATTATGGCGATGTCCCAGCAGAAATAATGGTTATTTCTCGTGAAGGGCAGACAGATAGCAGGATTTTTGTAATTCACCGACACCATGGTGATGGAAAGACAACACCTCCTCATTTGATTAATTATCATGCTAATGTTAAGGCGGCACAAGCTTGTAATTCTGATGTAATTGTTTCAATTCAGTCAGTTGGAGCGATTGACCCACATTTCCCACCTGGGATTGTTGGTATGGCAGAGCACACCCTTGATTTTGTGAGTACACCTGTTACTTTCTCAGAGGAACATGCTCACCATGCTGACATGACACACCACTACCCTAGCGACTTGCGCGACCTTTTGCGACCAATTCTAGGTGAACAAAGTGATGAGGAACTTACTCTTGACCATGTGGTTTCACATGTCAATGGTCCACAGTTTGAAACTCCTGCTGAAATTGAGGCTTTTGCTCGTTTAGGTGCAACTGCAGCAAGTATGACAATATCGCCAGAGGCGAGATTGATTGCTGAAACTGGTATTCCTCATGTCGGGCTAATCGCATCAAGTAATTGGGCGGCTGGAAAGAACCCAAGTGATGCGACTGCAGCAATAGATCACGATTCGGTTGAGGCAAAAGCGGCAGATATGCGTGGAATCATTTGGCGCTGTTTGACTGCACTTCTCGCGTACGAATGATTTTCATCCGGCCCTCTAGAGGAGTGGCTATGAGTGACAGAGCGATAGACGTGAATGAGTGGATGGAGCACCCAAATCAAGAGGGTTTGGATGATACAGGTTTGCCAGATGGTTCTTGGGAGACGATGATGTGCAGGGTTGCTAAATTCCATGCTAAACACGATTTCGCTAGTGCAGAAAATAACGGTCACGATATGGGTTACCGACTTGCTCTAATGATTGAGGAGTTGGGTGAATTATCGGCTGCAATCACAAAGAGAAAGCCTGCTGAGGAGGCTGCTGAAGAGTTGGCTGATGTATTCATTTTGACTCTTGGTAACGCTTTGGCGATGGAAGTTGACTTGGAGTCTGCCTTTCACAAAAAGATGGACCGCATAATGCAGAGAAAAGCTAGGCGTGGTAACTTAGGTATTCGCGTGACAGAGTATACTGGTGATGAATGAGTTACTGAGGCGTTGCTCAGCCCGTACCCTCTGAGTCGTACTACTTCAATCAAAGGGTTTTCATTATAATCAGAGTCGAAGTAAGAATTCAAACATAGATATTGTAATTACTCGCGGATTTAACGAAGATATTGTGGCGAGGAAGTTTGATTCCCAAGCAGTTGCCGAAATATTGGCTAAGTGGAATGGTTTACCGTCAAATGCTAATGGGAAAATCGGAGTGAGTCAACTAGCAGATGAATATGGGTGTTCCAGAAGAACAATTCAAAACATTGGTAAAGGAAAATACTTGAAAAGAAAGAATTCAATTTCAATGAAAGGAAAAACATTGTCTGATTTCCC
>JABIGF010000010.1 GCA_018650285.1 Methanobacteriota archaeon | reverse complement strand
TGGCCTTGACCTTGGCCTTGACCTTGGCCTTGACCTTGGCCTTGACCTTGGCCTTGACCTTGGCCTTGACCTTGGCCTTGACCTTGGCCTTGACCTTGGCCTTGACCTTGGCCTTGACCTTCGCCTTGACCATCTTGGTCTGAGCCACCGCCACCAGAGGTGTCTCCGTTTCCAGATCCATCTTCTGGCTGTTGGTAATCAGGATCGTAGGCGTCGGGGATACCGTCGCCGTCAGAGTCTGAATACTCACCGTCATTAGGGTCGTTCGGGAACGGATCTGTCGAGTCCGGCCTGCCGTCACCGTCAGTGTCCGCACTGTTAGGGTTGGTACCCTGTGCGTACTCTTGGGCATTCGTTAGACCGTCACCATCGGGGTCGGCATTGGCATCGCCACCAGAGTTAGGGTTGAGGCCATTAGCCACTTCCCATCCATCTGGAAGACCGTCTCCGTCGGTGTCTGCATTCGTCATATCAGTTCCATGTGTCTGCTCTTCAGCGTTGGTCAATCCATCGCCGTCCCAATCAGCCCCACCATCGGAGGGGTCAAGGGGGTCGGTTCCGTCACCTGATGCAGCAGATGCTGACATCAAGATCATCAATAGTGCGACCAACACACTCAGGTTTTTTCTATTCATTTTTTCATTTCTCCTTTTTTTATTAAAGTTACAGAGAACCCGCTGTTCTCTCTTTCCAGGACTGCCCCAGCCTGCTGGGCGTCAATCTCCGGGATTACGGGATTCAAACAATCGTCAAAGCAGACGCTCTGACTAACTGTTTTTGCGATGGGGAGAACCAAGTTAGAACCCATCAAATCGATGGACTGCGAAGCATCGTGCTTCGATTCTATCTCAGTATTGTGACTACTATTGTCTTCTCCTATTTCCACGCTGTTTCACTTGTTTCGTTCAGGGAACCCAGTGTTCCCTCTAAATTACAGGTTATCATGATACTATTTCAACGATTGGATACCGCGCATCGGCCCAAATCACCATTATTTGGGCGTCAATTGATGCAGATTCGCTTGGTATTTAGCACCACCTAGAATATGTAAAACCGGAACTGCTAGTGTTGCAATCACTAAAACAACTAGAGAAGCTCGGCCCCAAAGTACGAGATCTGAAAAGAAAAGTATCCAAAAGACCCACCCCACAACAAGCCATAGAATTGGAGCGTATCTCCTACCAATCACCGCTAATCTAGCCTTGACAGTTTCATCATCATAGAGTTGTGGAACCTCTTCTTTAGTAACATAACCGTGGTCAACACCACACCGTGCACAGACCAAATAACGCGGCCCATTACCTGTGATAAAGTGCTCTTGAGGATAGATGCTGCGGCACAAGCGACAGGTTGGCATATGGTTCCCTCAAACCTGTCGACCGGCCAAAGGCACTTCAACGCTTTGACTAGGAACCCTGAAAGAAACTGTTAGAAAATTCTCTAGCATTTTCCATCCTTCGGGTGAACCACAAGATTCAGGATGGAACTGAACCCCCCACACGGGATGGTCAATATGAGAAATGCCCATGATAAGAGTTTTAGAAATATCTGTAGCAATGATATCTAAATTTTCATTTGTAGGTTCTAATACCAATGAATGGTATCTCATCATTCGTTGACAATCATCCATTCGTGAGAACAGTGGATTGTTTTGCAATAACATCTCTTCAGTAACTCCGTGTACTGCTCCGGATGGGGCAGGAGATAATTTCCAGCCAGCCGCCTCCCCAATCGCTTGATGCCCTAAACAAATTCCAAGTAACGGGATTTTATTTCCATCTAAATCAAAGATGTCACCAGCAAGCGCTTTAGCAGCTAATTCTTGAGTCAACAAGGAATTTGCAGGCCAACCAGGACCTGGCCCGATAATAATGTGAGTCGGTTTAACCGCCCTAAGAATTTCTTCAATAGGCAATTTCTTTTCCCCCCCGCGTCCATTAATTAAGATCACTTCGGCACCCAATTGGGAACACGCATGAACAATATTCCAAGAAAATGAATCTAAATTGTCAACGAACAAAAGTCGACGCTCCCCTTGGCAAACTTGAGTCAATGGTGGGTCACTATACAACCATTCAACTGGTTCGGCTGGTGCAATACAAACTTGAGATACTGCATTTAGAGATGCATGTAATGCTTTAGTCTCAGGACTTAGAATTGGCACTAGCTCCATTGACATATCACCACTGGGAACCTTGCTTGCCGAAGCACCCCACGCAGCATCAAGAAGAGCCTGTGCCTTCCATTTTGCTTCTTCCACCTCTTCAAGCGAATTTGATTCAAAGACTAAACCACCGCCAGCCTGAACCTTTGCTTGCCAACGCCCTCGTGAATATTCGGCTTCTAGGGTTCGAATTAGGATATTCCAACAAGCAATACCATTTCTCGGGTCATAGAAACCGAGTGACCCGGTCCAAGCACGGCGTGAGACTCCTTCTAATTCGTCAATTGCTGCAATCGTTACTGTCTTTGGACAACCAGTAATGCTGCCGCCAGGAAACAATGCCTGCAATGCATCCCACCCATCTAATTCTGGGCGCAATTTCCCCCTAACATCACTAACTAAATGGTGCACATTTGGGTGTGATTCAATACGCCAATCATGCCAACGTACTGTACCAACGGAACAGACTTTTCCTAAGTCATTCCTTTCAAGGTCAACTAGCATCATGTGTTCACTAATCTCCTTTAGACTAGTAACTAATTCTCTTTTCAGCACATCATCTCGGTCTTTCGTGCGCGCACGCGGGCGGGTTCCTTTAATCGGCCTAGTTGATACTTCATCCCCATCAGAAGACAAGAGCAATTCAGGACTAACGCTAGCAAGAACATAGTCAAAATCTGGAACAAGTAGCCAACCAGAATAGGGTGCTGGATTGCTCTTCACAAGCCGCTTGTAAACCGCCCAAGGGTCATGTAATTCACCTGACCAAATACGGCCATAATTTAACTGATAAAATTGTCCATCACGAATTGAATCCCTTACAGTATCAACAATTGAACTATGTTTTTCATCATCAATAGTTGAATCAAAACCAGATTTTTCTACCGCCGATTGCGACTCTTCAATATCGCCTATTAACCACTCTTCAATAGCCTCACTGCAATTGTGAAACCACTTGTCTTTGTGTAAAGTAGAAAGTGTAAGAGTTCCAGCATCTCGGTCATGAATAACCCATCTATCTACTCTGTGAAGAATACCCAATAGTGCTGAGGGTGGGGGTAAATTATGAAGTCTCACGGGTTCAGTCCATTGCACCAAATCATAAGTCAATAAACCTGCAAAACAGCCCGGCTGGATTCCTTTTTCGCCATTATTCAAATCAGGCTGCAAATGATTTAATGACCTCAATGCTGATGATAAATCGCTTCTTTGAACCGTTACTCGCGGTTGCCAAATACCACTTTCACTCCACTCTTCAATACGCCAATCACATGTTGCTTGGGCCTCGCCCAAGTGAACTTCCCCGACTAATGCTGAACCTCTCATTGATGATTCTGGTTGCTTTATTCTAGAAGGCTGCTGTGAGATGATTCTGATAGTTGGAGGGCCTGCAATTAATGTCTGACTAGAATCAATCGTTATTGGTCCACCGGATTGCAACAATAATTCATCTGGGCCACCAAAAGTTGACGCTAATTTACCAACTAATTTTTTGCTGCGCAAAAATTCTAGTAATTGTGGGGCAAACCCATCTTGCTCACCTACCGCCCATTGTTTATGGAAAGTCATCGAAGCACCACCTTCAACCACAATGCAATATCAAGAAAACAAGATAATGAGGGCTTCATACCTTTTCCTCCTTCAGATCAAACCAAGCAGAAATAATCGCAGAATTAAATGATTGTTGGCACATGTTTGCGAAAGACGTTGAGTCACTGCCAATTTTTTGACCATCTATTTCTGATATCTGTTTTACCCCAATACCACTCCCAATTGCAATGAATGAATGGGCCCGCGAAATTAAATTTCTAGTTAAACGCCCAGCTATCAGTGGGATTCCTTCCTGTGCAAGATAGGGAGTTATTGTTTTCAAAGAAATTGAATCAACACAACCCTCAGACGGTGCGGGATACCAAGCAGTTCCGTCGTCATCTAGCAATAGCGGTGTTGCCCATTGGCAATCAACCACTGCATCATCATGAATTAGTAAAGCAATTTCACAACCCCTCTCGTTTGCAAGGGCGCCCGCATCATGGTATGGTTGCCAATCACCATGTTTGCAACCGGTCACACCACCATCCCAACGTGGTGCTTCAACGGCTGTAGCATTACAAATACTGACATTATTTTCAGATGTGAGTTGATTTTCTGAAATCGGTTTCCAACGTGTAACTGCTGAAAATGTACCTTCATCATCTAGGCGCAATTTTACTAGTCCAATATCTGTATTGTTTGAACTACCAGTATCACTATCAAAAGAATCTAACAACACTTTTCGAATTGCAGAATTTCCATTCCGTGGCCATTCAATATCCAACCTATGCGCATGCGCTTTTAACCGTTCCAAATGCTCATTGAAATGGGCAACTGAAGTGATGCCATTCCACCTCATTGTAGTGAAAGTGGATGTGTGTGCTGCTCCTGACATACCTTCACCGCACCTCTACCGTACAGGTTCTTGGCAATCAAACCTCACATCTTGAGATATTACTCATAATAGGTCATCAATCAATGAATCAAGTACTGAATCGCCGCTTGATGGCTTACTGGTTGCAGGTTCGTCAAACAAATCTTGAGAAATGTCGGCGAGTCTTTTGCTCGCATCAGTTGGGGCTGTTTGAGAACGAGATTCTGCAAAGCCACTGTGATCTGTTGACGATGCTTTGGGGGCGTCGCTTTGGCTTGATTGAATCTGTGATGCTGCTGGCATTAAAGTCCCAGCCAAATCCACATCTGGGTCCATTCTAGTTGGCCCATCTCCATCACCCCAATCCTCTTCTTTTGGTAAGCCCCAAGCGGCGTGTGCTAAATCCCACGCCTCATTACGCCCACGCTTTCGACGCGCCTTAACTGCCAACAATAGAACTGTCACAATTGCTAATGAAAGTATGATTGTTAGTAGTGTATTGATATTCAACAAATCCAACAATCCTGAACTTGCCTCCCCATCACCATCGTCACCACCGCCGTCAGAAGGTGCCGCATATGGCTTCAATTCCTTAGATTGAACAAGGTGTTTCCAAACATTTCCATCATAAGCTGAAACCGCAACATACCAATGGGTTGAATTGTCAAAACTATCTGTTTCGTTGAACTTATCAAGTGACCAAAAAGTCCCTATGATTCCACCTTTGATCATATTTGCTTCATCAGTATTTTCAAAACGTGAATCGCTAACAAATATTCGGTAACTGCGAATATCTGTGCGGGGAACAATTGCCCAATCAACTTCAATTGCCCCACCATCTTCACTCCACTGAATCATAAAGTCAACGTCAGGGAGATGGCCACCGGGGTCATCTCCAGAATTATCAATCGCTTTCCCTGAGCCAACATTCAATTTGTCACGATGAGCATTTCCAGATGAATCAACTGGGACAATTGCTACATGAATTGGAATTCCTGGAATGATTAATTCGCCATCGTTGATAATTTCCAATAAAACAGGTTGCTCAACATTGCGATCTAGAGTCATTACTGGTTGTCTGTGACCACTACTTGTGTAAGCAACAATATCTGAATAGACTTCATAGTGGTCAATGTCACTAGCAGCGCTCAACTCAAACTCAACAAATACTGCTGTACCATTATCATCTGGGACATCAGTGACGACAGGAGCAGCCAAACGGTCGGGTGCAATAATATCATCACGGTTATCAATAGGAGTTACCACAACTGATGGCAAACCGGTCAAAAAGGAGGTGCCATACAAATCATGAACGGTTACAGTCACAGACAATGGTACATTTGGCCTGATTGTGTCAGTTACAGAATTCTCAACACTATCACCATCATAAAGTGCCTTTGTCATCGTAATATTGAGGATTCCATCTTCAGCATCAAATGGGTGTTGGATGTTAATTTTGACTGCCCCACAAGACTCAAGGTCATCTTTACATCGAGACCAAGCAATAACTAAATCATCAACGGGTTGACTACTTGCCCAAACAACATAGTAACCAAAATCATCAACAGTAGAAGCTGCCCAATTTACATCAATAGCCTCACCCATATCGTTAGGGTGGTCCCACGCAGAGAGGTTCTCTACACGTGCGGGTGGATTTGAACCTTGCAAATTCTTCTCTGGTGCCACTTGAACTACAGTGACATTTCCAAGGTCACCATTACCCCATGCATCAAACGCTACAACTGTCACCCAATACAATGTATTGTCATCAAGTGGAAGTCCGCCCCAATCTGAAATAATCGTTGAATTTGTAATACAATCTGCCACTATTGTTGCGTTAGCAAAATCTTCAACGTTTGTTGGCACCGGTTCATCAGTGAGTGAAGGGCGAACAAGAATTGTATGCCAAGCACAATCCTCTTCTGTATTTGGAGTCCAGTTTACTGTAATTCTTCCACCTTCATCTTCAGGCGTATCATAAGCAGTAATATTTGTCACCGGAGCAGGAGGGATTCCATCATTAATTCCACCAGTTGGTACAACTGGGCCAATGATTGTTGCATTTACTGGGTCGTGAAGGCCTCCTTCATCTACACAAGTCAATGCAACCCAATAAGGACGACCTTTCTCAAGTTGTAACACTGTGCTGTTTGCTTGAGCGTTCATATCGCTACCTTGAGATATTAGACCAACGGCATCACTGATTTCTTGATTAGCAACCCAAATTCGCGTGCCCGCATGATCAATTGCGGTACATTTACTCCATTCAACATAGAGGTCACCATCAGCTCCTCCTTCAGCAGGACCAGCATCAGCCCAAACGGGAGGTAGTGGAATTTCGTCACTTGAAGAGGATGGCCCAATAATAGATGAAGGAAGACCAAGTGAACCATCGTCATACTCTACCAAAGCAACACCATAGATATCTACGCCATCTTGAATTTGAACACCGTTAACAGTCGTTATTTCTGCTATTGTTGTAGACCACATCGGAATCCTTGCATCATATGCACGTGATTCTAACTCTGCAATTGTTGGGGTTTGAGACCAATTTCCTTCTTGCAAATAAATTCGATAAGCAGCCCACCCATGGTCTTGGCTTGGTGTCCATTCTGCTATCAACACACCACCGCCATCATCTGGGCGGTCATACAAATCTAACATTTCAACAGCTGATTCAGACCTAGTCCAATCATATATGATTCGTACTTCTAAAGTACCATTTAATGGACTATACAAACGAATATGCAAATCTCGCCCCTCTTGAGTAAGGGTTCCTCGGCGCGCTGCCAAATCAAAATCTTGAGAAAGTGTTGGATTTAATGCTGACAAATTCCAAGAACCAGAGTAATTCAAACTTTGTGAAGACACCCATACGGCCGCCCCGCCTATTGGACTTGAAAGTGTCAAAGGCAATTGGTGAACTGGTATTCCACCTGGTGAAGCGCTATTCGCTTGACTTGCTATCGTCTGTGAATTTGAAGAATCTATCAAAGTAATTCTTTGCCCTGGAGATGTTGAATTCGTAATATCCCATGAGGTGCCTGAAAAGGTAGCCATCAATGGTTCTGCTCGACGCATTGATTCTCTTTCAACTTCAAGATAATTTGGTGCTGGACCAAAACCATAGAGTCCGGAATCATAAGTTGTTAACCAAATTCCATTTGCCCCAACCCATCCACCAGATAATGAATGAATGTTTTCAGAAGCAATTACGCCGTGTGTTGTTGACGAAATATCAACCCAATCCATGCCACCAGCACTAGTTGCAATTAGTGTGGTTCCATCGCTGAGCAAGTTCGTAATTGGCCACGATTGGAAAATCCATGATGGGCTTCCCGCCTCCATTGTATTCACTGCTGCATTCCAATGCATCAATGGCTCGTCAATTGTTGCAACGTGGACACCCCACCAATCTGCTGAAATTGCCCTAACATCGTTTGATGGCAACATATCAACTTGATATTGTTGTCCTGGTTGCATTGTTGTAAGGTCAAATGCCGTTGCACCGGGCCTTGAAGGCCCTTCGCCATTATGAGATAAGAATAGTGTGGGCCCCAACGTATACGTCGAATTCCCGCTTGTAATCACTGTAGATGGGGTATATGCAATGTCGTTCACACGGTTCCCAATAAGGCCCGAAGTTCGGTCATACATTGTTACTACCGATTTACTCGGCACATCCCATACAACCAACCCTGAGGGTGTTGCTAACATCAATTCAGTACCTTCTACCCATATCTTCTCAATAATAGTACTCGGTAATCCATTTTGAGTAGTAATTGAATCGTCCCACGCTTGAGTAGTAGTATTCCAAACTCCAATGCCACCATATGTCGCAACCCAAATTCGGTTGTCATATTCAACAAAATCTCTAACAATATTTGATGGCAAACCTGCAAGCAATGACCCTTGGACCCAACTGTTTGTTGTTAGGTTGTATACCTGGAATCCTGCAGATGTTGTAGTTGTGCCCATCAATCCAATTACTAATTCACTCCCAGTATAATGAATACCATGCATCTGATAATGCAATGGCACCGGGGTTCCTGAAATTTGACCTGTGGCGATATCAACCTTGTATAACCCTGAAGTTGTAGTAACCCACAAATCATTGTTAATAGGCAACATTTCATTGACTACATCCCAAACAAATGGATAGGCATCTACCCATTCAATTGTACCATTTGCAAGTAATTCACCATGCAAAATTGAGGAACCATAATATTGCTGAGAATCATCTCCTGATGTAATCCATACATCTGTGCCGCTGAATGTAACATCAAGCATCCTACCACTAGATAATCCTGCTAAAATATCAACCGCTCCCTTATGCAATCCTGTTGAATTAATGATGTCAATTCTATTGTAACCTGAATCACCGCCAGGCCTGCCAATCATCCATTCAACTCGAGCGTTATTTGATGGGACTACTTCCATACTAGATGCTTGGCTGCCGACATCAATTTTGATTCCTGAACCAAGTTGACCACCATTAGCAGCGATTCGAGAAATGCCTCCTGACCCACCATTTTCATCTGTATGTGAAATCATTAACACACCATTTTCCCAACGCATTCCGTCAGGAAATACTTGGTCTGACATAATGCCGTTTGCTGTTTCAGAAATTGAATTAAGCCAATTGCCAGCACTGTAACTATATCGTGAAATCCCTACATTGTTCTGTTCAAATCCAACATAAACAACGTCTCCGATTTCATCACAAGCTAGAGCAACGGCATCATCATCATCTAATCCGCGATTTTGTGAACTGCCCTGGGCCCAACCTGCTAACCATGCACTTGTGTTAAGATCAAATCGAGCAACTCCACCTTGTGTACCAAAGCCTTGGTATCGAGACATTGCGATATGCATGATATCATTACACACCTCCATTGAAAATCCAAATCCTTGTGGGATGTTGGTACTTCCTGCTTGCCAACTACTCCACACATGAGACGTTCCATTGTAACGGAAAATTCGGCTATTTCGATTCCAACCGTTATTTGCCATAGTAGTATACCAAAGGTCATCTCCAACAATTTCAATATCAAAAATTGTATCTTCTGAATTTGAAGGAAGACCGTTACCAGGGGTAAGTGTAGTTTCCCACGTATCATTGTACATATCGTACCTAGCAATACCATCGTAAGTAGCAAAGTGGATTAATCCTTGATACAAATCAATTGAACGAATTGGCCCTTGTATTACATTTTCATCCCATTCATTAAGCAAGTTACCATAATAATCAAATTGGCGATGTACCTTTTCACCATACGAGGCAAATATATGGCAGGCTGAAACATTCAGTGGCTCACATTCACCCGCATATACTGCGTTGACGCGTAAGATTGAACCAGTTGCATCAAGTGGGCTGCCCCATGTATCATTTGCGTGGTCCCAACGCACCACACTACCAGTATCAAGGCCCCACCAACTAGACGGTGTGACACCAATCCACAACATTCCATCAGGACCTTCCCCTATTCCATAAACTAAACCAGATTGGCTAATCTGTTGGCCTGCATCGATTGATGACAATGCTGTCATATTATCAATGTCATAACGATAAATATTATCATTTGACTGAGTTCCAGCCCTTTCTTCAGAATAGTAGAGAACATTTCCAATAATAATGAGTTCACCGGGCGCATTTTGGCCGTTTGATCTACTGAATGTTTCTTCTACAGTTTCATTATCAAGGTCAAGTAAACGAAGACCAAAATCGCCACCTATCCAAATTCTATGGGGTTGACGATCTGGAATTAATGTGGTCACATCATTGTCTGTTACAAGATTGTTTGAATTGGATGAATCCCATTCTTGTAACCATACACCATTAATGCGGTCATATCTAGCAACACCAACTCCATTTAATCCGATGTATGCGACATCATTGTATTCGTAAGTTGCCGCATTCCAAGTAGCTTCTCCCGCTTCCCAAACATCAATCACAGTATCATTGACAACATCAATAATTCCTGCACCGT
Organism: Methanobacteriota archaeon; assembly: GCA_018650285.1. Classification (GTDB taxonomy): domain Archaea; phylum Thermoplasmatota; class Poseidoniia; order Poseidoniales; family Thalassarchaeaceae; genus MGIIb-Q1. Next base: position 45,390 of record JABIGF010000010.1, on the reverse strand, counting down.
AGTTGGTTCCAGCGTATAGATTGCCATTACTAAGAATTGATACTGCATAAACCCATGAAGATGGCAAACCTTCTGGATTGGTATAATATGTCCAACAAGATTCCTCATGCAAATCTGAAAGACGGTATTGACAGGCGCCAGCATTTGTTCCAGCATACAAGTAATTCGAGTCTGAATCAAGATCATAGAAACTTGAGGGGTTGAATCCTCTCTGTGCCTGAATATGGCTCCATGATACCCCATCCCACCGATCTGCACCATCAGCAGTTCCAACCCACATTGAACCACCAGTATCTCGGTGTAAAGAATATACATTATTGTCTGAAATACCATTACTGCCGCTGTTTGCACGCCATGTATCAACAACATCTCCAGATAACCGGTCAAACACTAGAACTCCATATCCAAACATTCCAAGGTACATGTAATTGCCATCGGTTTCAACAGGCATGTATGAAACGTCATCCATTCCAGTAGAACGCCAAGATGACAGTAATGTATCGTTTACTAAGTCAATACGAAGGACGCCTTCATTTGAGGCAATATACGCAATTGCTGAACGTGCTGCAACGCCTCTGACATTATTTGAAAATGCATTAGAGGTGCCTGTTGACCATGATGAAATGACAGTTTGATTTGATGCATTAACCAAAGTAACGCCTGCGTTTGAATGGCCTACAACTATTGTATCAGTAGAGGCATCAAATGCTAGATGGTCAGCATCATTCGAATTGAGATTGTCGCTTGTTGTAAGGTGGGCAAGTTCGCTACCATTGAATGCAAAATTGTAGATTCCATCATCGCTCGTTGCCAGCCAAACCGAGGTGCCATCGGTTTCAAGCGCCTGATTTACTGTCCCTGTTTCAATCGGCGTCAACCAACGATTCTGTTGTTTATCAAAGCGATCTATGACTCTATTCCCTGCAACCCAAACAACGTTATTTACTTCTAATGCATCATACATTACTGCACTGCTAGGCCCTGAAGCAAGCAAGATTGTTGAGGTATGTGTTGGAGGGGTTGCTGGTTGGAAAAGTGCGAAACTTCCGCCGCCATCACCAACCAATACTGAGTCAATCCCTGGTGCACGGGAACCCCCGCTTGGCCACCCAATCAAGTCAATACCATCGCGTACTAATCCAACATCTTGGATTGCCTTACTAGTAGAGAAAGCACCCATTGTCATATTATAGAAATGCAGTGTGTTACCTGCTAAAATGTGTAACCATTCGCCGCCTTGTGCCATTCCATGAACATCATTAGAATTGAGCCAATTAGCATCAGTCCAAGTAGCCAACCAAGAACTAGTGGCAACATTATAGCGGACAATTCCCGCATCGGCCATCGCAATCATCAGTACGCCATTAACAACATCTAACTGAACGATATCATCACTAGGTAATGCATTCTGTGTATCCCAAGAAGAAAGCCACTGACTGCTTGATGTGTCGTAACGCATAACGCCACCACCATCAGTAGCGAGGTAGACCACGCCACCAATTTCTAGCATATCTGTTACAGTATCAGAACCTGCAGAAGGGTTTGTAGTAACGCTGATTCCAGCAGCCATTAACTCGGCCTCATTTGTTCCTGCCCAAACTAATCCCCCAGTATCCGTCATCATTGCCGTCACTATCTGTGAACTGTTCCCTAGAAAACTTGATTCAATTGAAAATGGACCTGTTAACTCAGTAGAATCCGTAAGTGACCAAGCGCGGAATTTTGTAGCACCGTCATCAACCGAGACTAGAAGCATGTCATTAATGGCATCAACAACCATTGTACTTGCTCCAGTAATATTCTCTGCCAACTCAATAACTGGTGGGTCATTAGTAGCATCAAGTTGGATTATTGTCTCATTAATTAAGAGATACAAGCGACCGTCTTCAGGGTGAAGTGCTGCCGCACTTACATCAATAGAGAATGGTGTGAATGATACGTATGCATCAGCAGGCCTCAAAGCTTCAACCACCAAATCGGTAACTTCAGCGCCACCTGGGAGCAACCAAGATGCACCAGTGTCTGCATTTGGAGTTAAACGAGATGAGTGAGGGTCGGCTCCCATCAAATCATTCTGCTGACCAAAACCACCTAAACCGCGCCAATCCATAATTGGTGTTTGGGTATCAACAAAAGAAAGTTGAGGTTGTTCAACCCATGTGCCGTTTGACCCATTTACTCGTACTTCAAAAGAGAGGTTTTCAACCATTGCCCCGGGTGCTAAATTCAGATGCAAATCTCCTTCTGCAAGAATCCCGCTAGCCGGATCTGCACCTACTGCATCTATGCTAACCCAACCAGAATCATTATGTCCGCCTGAACCCCATTGCACTACTTGGCTATTATTTGCAACTACATTTATTTGCAACAGAGGGGAAAGTGATGCAAGCAACATCAAACCGACGAGCAAGAAAGGACTAGTCGTCCTATTTCCTTGGGCCATGTCAACAACGCTCTCTACTTTACTTATGAAGGAAATGCCTTCGTGGACCATTGTTATACTTCGTATACATATCCTGTAATATGCAAAATTCGGCCCGTTGCAAAGGGGGAATGCAAATATCATAGTGGTGGGGCCGTAATATATCGGAACTGGGGATGGACCAACAGTGAAAGAGAGGAAAATGAAAAAGGATGCACTTGATTATCATGCTGCAAAACCGTCTGGGAAGATGAAGACTATTCCCACAAAGCCTCATGCAACTCAACGTGATTTATCACTCGCTTATTCACCAGGGGTAGCATATCCTTGTCTTGAAATTGAGAAAAATGAAAATAATGCATACCGCTATACATCCAAAGGCAATCTTGTTGCTGTCATCACTAATGGTACCGCTGTTCTTGGATTAGGAGACATTGGCGCCCTTGCAAGCAAACCAGTTATGGAAGGCAAAGGCTTGCTGTTCAAAGCGTTTGCAGATATTGATGTATTTGACATTGAAATTGATGAGCATGATGTCGACAAATTTGTTGATACGGTAAAACGCATAGCACCTACTTTCGGTGGCATAAATCTTGAAGATATTAAAGCCCCAGAATGCTTTGAAATTGAACGCCGCTTAGTTGAAGAATTGAATATTCCAGTAATGCACGATGACCAACATGGTACAGCGATAATCTCTGGTGCGGCAATGCTGAATTCTCTTGAATTAGTAAAGAAAGATATTTCTCAAGTCAAAGTAGTTGTTAGTGGCGCTGGTGCTTCTGCGATTTCTTGCGCAAATCATTGGGTCCAACTTGGAATAACACGAAACAACATCAAAATGGTTGATTCAAAGGGAATTATTACCCAAAAAAGATTTGATGATGGCGGTCTTACTGAAGAGAAATCACAATTTACGAGTGATTGTGAAAATGGAAACCTTGCAGATGCAATGAAAGGTTCTGATATTTTCCTCGGCCTCTCAAAGGGGGGAATTGTTTCGCCTGATATGTTGCGCTCAATGAATGAACGCCCGGTCATCTTTGCTTTAGCAAATCCCGACCCTGAAATAATGCCTAACATTGCTAAATCTGCGCGCCCTGATGCTATTGTTGCTAGTGGGCGCTCTGATTTCCCCAACCAAGTCAACAATGTGCTTGGATTCCCATACATCTTCCGAGGCGCTCTTGACTGCATGGCTTCAACAATTACTCCAAGCATGAAAATGGCGGCAACCCATGCTCTTGCAAATTTAGCAAAAGAAGCCGTTCCCGAAGAAGTCGCCCAAGCATATGGGCTTGATTTCCTGACTTTTGGTAAAGAATATATTATTCCAAAGCCATTTGATAAAAGGGTGCTTGTTGGTGTTGCATCAGCAGTAGCACAAGCAGCAGTTGAAGCTGGTGTGGCTGGAATTCCGGCTTCCGAATTCAACATCGTCGCTTACCAAGAAGAGTTGGAGGGGAGGTTTGGCCTAACCCATTCAGTCATGCGAACTGTGTTGAATAGGGCAAAGGCGTCTATCAAGAAAATCGTCTTTCCCGAAGGTGATGACCCGCACGTTATTCGTGCTGCATATGAATTAGCAAATGAGAATATTTGTATACCTATTTTACTAGGTAGGCCTGAGGCTATTGACGCCCTAAAAGAAGAATATAATCTCGATTTTGAATGTGAAGTAATCAATCCAATAATTGACCCTAGAAGGAAAGGTATCTATCGTGATGAATTATTCAAAATGCGATGCCGCAAAGGATTGACTGTCATCGATGCACAGCGACTACTAAAATCGCGCACTTATTTTGGTGCTATGATGGTTCAAATGGGTGATGCTGATGGATTTGTTGGTGGCAGTTCACGTGCTTATCCAACATTTTTGAAACCGTGTTTAGAAGTAATAGGCACTTCATCAGATGTTCAACGCGTTGTTGGAATGTACATGATGGCTGTCAAAGGAAAACTACTCTTCATTGGCGATGCTACTGTGAATGTCCATCCGGATTCACATACATTGGCAGAAATCGCTATCCAGACCGCTCGCGTGGCTCGCCGATTTGGAATTAAACCAAAGGTTGCAATGCTATCGTTTTCAAATTTCGGCTCTAGTAGAGAATTGCGCTCAAGCCGAATTGAAGATGCCATTGACATGGCTCGTGAACTAGATCCAAACATTATGATTGATGGACCAATGCAAGCAGATACTGCACTTATTCCAGATATTCAAAACAAATACCCATTCATGGAACTTGATGAGGCCGCGAATGTCTTAATTTGTCCAAACTTAACATCGGCCAATATTGCATACAAATTACTAGACCACCTTGGTGATGCTGAAATGACGGGGCCTATTTTGGAAGGGATGGCAAAACCTGTCCAAATTCTTCAACAGGGCGACGGAGTAAGGCAAGTAGTACACATGGCTGCAATATGTGCAGTTGATGCACAACGCCTTGAACTTGAACGGTTATAGGCAATCATTGATGGTCTTACGGCCAACAGCAACACCTAGGGGTCCAAATGTCAACAGAGGAGGATGGGCTTTCCGACTTCGACGAGAGGTTGTTGCAAGGGCTCTTTGCTCGCGTCTGGCGCCACCTAGATGATTCTAAAGATTCTACTTCAAAAGTAACTCAAGCAAAGACTACAGAGGAAATGAAGAATCAATTAGACTTGGCAGTTACTCGCCAAGGAGTTGATGTGGAAATGATACTCAATGACATTGATACTTATCTCTCAGAATCGGTCAATACTAGCCACCCACACTTCATGAATCCTTTGTGGGGAGGCACAAATATCCCTGCGTTTGCTGGTGAAATTCTGGCTGCGCTAACCAATACCTCCATGTACACTTTTGAAATTGCACCGATCGCAACAATCATCGAAAATGAAATGATTACAACGATGTCAAAACTAGTTGGTTTTGATGCTGGAGAAGGTATCTTCACAACCGGTGGGTCCAATGGAAATTTGATGGGATTACTTTGTGCCCGTGATAGAAAATTCCCCGCTGCGCAACAAGAGGGATTACAAGGTAAGCAACTTATTGCATTTGTTTCAGAAGATGCTCACTATTCAATGGCAATGGCAGCCAATGTTATTGGAATTGGAATGAATAATCTAATATCAATTCAAACAGATGAACATGGAAGAATGATTCCTGAGTTACTTGAGGAATCTATTGCCGCAGAAAAAAGGGCTGGCAACTTACCATTCTGCGTTGTTGCGACTGCTGGGACAACAGTCCGCGGAGCAATCGACCCCCTCAATGAATTGGCTGAGATTTGTCAATCTGAATACCTATGGCTTCATGTTGATGCAGCCTGGGGTGGCGCTACTCTGCTTTCACCCAAAACACGCCACCTTCTCAGCGGGATTGAAAAGGCAGATTCTGTCTGTTGGGACCCACATAAAATGATGGGAATGCCACTTATTTGTTCTGTCTTCCTAGCAAAAGATATGGGTACTTTGAATAAATTATCTACCCATACAAATAATGCACATTACCTATTACTAGATGAAAATAAAAATAATGATCTTGGACGTAAAAGTTTGCAATGTGGGCGAAGAGTTGACGCACTCAAACTCTGGCTGGCGTGGCGTGCAAAAGGCGATTCTGGTTGGGCTAACCTAATTGAAAGATATTTCTCACTCGCAAATACACTTGCCTCAAAAGTAGAAGAGCAGCCATTACTACAACTCGTTGTTGAGCCATCTTTGACAAATGTATGCATTCGTTATTCTGGTAATAATATTAGAGAAGAAACACAAGATGAAGTGACTAAGAAAATCCGCGCCCAGTTGATTTCAACAGGTCGGTTCATGATCTCATTATCAACAATACAAAACAGACCTGTTATTCGAGCAGTAATAGCTAATCCAAGAGTCAATGAGCAAGTAATTGAAGAACTCGTCTCCCAAATTGCCCTTGTTGGTAGCAGTATTGTTTATTCACGGTGATAAGGCGAACCACGTTCCACTTCACTAGCCCGATAAAGTTGCTCAAGAAGAACAACTGCTGCCATTTCAAATGTCATTGTCATTGGCCCGAGCCCAATCGTTGTGTGTTTGGACACAACTGATTTTTCAAAACCATCCACTGGACCAATTGCAAGGTGTGTATTGCTATCAGATATTTTCCACTGCTTCCATTGTTTTACAAACCATTCAGTTGTCCCACTTTGGCCGTTTTCATCGAGTAAAATCAAGTTACCACCAGCGGCATCGGCTTCAATTTTTTTGATGTAATCATCGTGGCTTAACTTCTCAGAATGTTGTTGTAACTTCAATCCACGACTTGAAAGACGCTCGCTGTAAATGTCAACAAGGCGGCTATACGCTTTCTCGCGCGGGCGGCCGTGAGTGTGAACAACGATTCTCCCCATGGACGCCGAAACCGGCATTCAGCAATCAGGTTTCTCCAATACACGATAGGCTCAAGGAGGATGGCATTGTGCAATACACCATGAGATGGTGGCCTTTTCAACGAAAAAAGGTTGATTTAACAAACGAACCACAAATTAAGGGAACGCGTACATGGTTACAGGATTTACATGCATTGTGCGAAGGGTGCTACAACGACCATGCAAAAGGAAAGGAAGAAATTATCATTTTACAAAACGCATGGAAAGAAGCCCACCAAAAAATGGAACTGCCTGACAAATTGTTTGACGGACTTGAAAGGCGGGCTGCAAGTCTACTACTCTGTGATTCTGAGGAATGGTTAAATTTGCTAAATGATGAATCTTTTTGGAAGCCTGGTTGGCGTCGTTCTGAACAAAGTGAGTAACCATTGGGTTCATCATCAAGATACCAAGAGGAGAGGCCATGGAGATTATTGGCTGGTCAGCCCTGCTTACAATTCTAGGTGGGATATTGATCTACCTTAGTCGCGACCAACCGTTTCCTGAAGTATCACAAAAACACGGTTTCTTTCTAATTGCAATAGCGGGCATCTTGTTGATTGCTTCGGCTTCACCACGGCAATTTGATGATGCAAGAGTTGCCGCCACCATCGTTACAGTCATCGCTGGAATCCAAATGGTAATTGGTGCTTGGTATATGACTCTAGCAAATCGTGATGTGATTGTTGGACCAATAACAGGAATACTTCTCTGTATTGGAACTGGTTCTTTGTTCGCAAGTGATTGGGATCTTTCATCCAATGCTGAACAAGCAACTGCTTTCATCACCTTAGCATTGATGATAATGCTAGAAATGTATCTCTTTTTCCGTGGAATGATTGTCGGAACATCCGCTAAAATGTGGTCTGCTGCAGGATTACGTCAAACCGAAAGAGGGTTACTTGAGGGTGAACGCGGCGCTATTGGTTGTTTTGAACGGGCTTGGGATGTTGAAGAAGAATATATCAGTGCAATGAGTCATTTAGCATTAATAAAAATTCATAATCATCTCGGAAATAATGAAGCGGCTGAATTACATCATGTGAAATTACAACAACTAGGCGGTGAAGAAGCAATTGATACTAATTGGTCCGATGCGCTAGATTCTTCGTTATACCACTTAATTGGGGCCAAAAGTGAAGAATGAAAAATGACCTATTAAAGGGTAAAGTGGGTTTACCCAGCACATAAACTACGCAATATTATAACCTATGAAGTCCAATAGTATATTGGTAGTAAATTGATATTTGGTATTCGAAATAAATCCATGATAGGGTGGAATGCGGTATTAATCTGGTTTAGCGCAAGCATTCTTTCTCAAGCCGCATTTATCGGCACTCATGGGATACCATATGATGCAAACATGTTACTAGATGCTCTTGGACCTTGGTCCTGGGTGCTAATTACTATTGAATTGGGAATATGGATTGCATTGGGTGTAATTGTTACTCAAAAGTTTGTAAATATCAATAAAAAGCAGCCGCAAATCGGATAATTTAGTAACCCCGATATTGATAACAGTTGTCAAACTCCCGCATTTTGAGGGTAGTAAATGGTTCGAATCACCAAAGTCCATACTGGCGTAGGTGATGGTGGGGAAACTGTACACCTCAATGGTGATGTTGTTTCAAAAAATGATTGCAGACTGGAAGTTGTCGGCTCAATTGATGAGTTAAACTGTTTAATTGGGGCTGCAAGGATGGAGCTTGCACGCATGCAAATCACTACTCTAGATGGGGGACCAAGAACTACTGTTATTCGGGCCCAATCACAAATTGGTAAATTACTTGCACATCTTCAACAGGAATTATTTGATTTTGGTGCAGAATGCTCTGCTAGTCCAAATTCAATTCCAGATGGAATGCAGATTTTAGGAGATGATGCCGCTGACCGATTATTAGCCGATATGGATTCTTGGTTAACTGAACTTGAACCACTATCGTCGTTTATTCTACCAACTGGGAATCCTGTCGTTGCAAATTTGCACCTAGCAAGATCTGTTGCTCGGCGCTGCGAACGTCGCCTCGCCACACTTAGAGATGAAGAAGGCGAAGAATCGGTTCGCCCTCTATCATTGAGTTATTTGAACAGATTATCAGACTGGTTATTTGTTCTCTGTCGAGTAATAACTGCAAGACTTGGGGAAGAAGAAGAGTTGTGGATACCACTTGGTAAGCGATAAATATAGTTGTGTTATCAACGGCTTTGGTAATATTCACGGGCTGCTGCTAACACTCTTTTTGAATTTTCAAAAGTCAATTGTTCCATTGCATCATCCCATGATAACCAAAGAAATCCAACGTGTTCGTGTGATAATTTCACAACCATCTCTTCAGTATCGCCCAAAAACCAGTGTACTTGTTTATCAATTACTACACCCTTGTGAGAAAATTGATACTCAGTTCGTGTTTGGAAACCAGGCACCAATTCAACATCATCAATTCCTGTTTCTTCAGCAAGTTCTCTTAGTGCCGTATATTCAAGTGAAAGGTCTTCATCTTCAACATGGCCTTTCACAAAGTCCCAATGACCTTGCGGATATTGTAATATTAGAAGCATGTCATAGTTGACCAATACCATCCCGCATGACGTCTCCATACCTATGGCGAAGAAGAGGTGAACCATATTAATTGCGAGAGTGTATTCCAATTCACATCAATACGGCTATGAGTCTTATTGGGACCCGCCAAGTAATGCCACCGCGCACACTAGTTGAGTCGCTTGATATCAGACTCATCGTTGCCGATGGTGATTTTGATGGATTAGTCGCAGCGGCTGTTCTCAATCATGCGTGGCCAAATGCTGAAATTATTTTTTCCCATCCCGCAGAAATTCGCAGTGGATATTTGGACCATAGGATAGATGAACACACCGCGCTTTGTGATTTGCCTTTCCATTCACAATGTGGACTATACATAGACCACCATGCCACAAATCGACCTACCGAAAAACAAGAAGAAGAATTCACTAATCGTGGAGGACATGTCCATTGGCGTCAGGCAGATTCAGCAGCAAGGGTTGCTTACGACCTATTCAAGCCCCTCTTTGACCTCTCATCCTTGACACCTATCATGGATATGGTTGACAGGCTTGATGGCGGCCGAATTAGCAGAAATGAATTCCTTTCTAACGACCCCACTATTTGGCTAGCAAGAACTGTCACATCATCAGACCAAGAATATACGCGCTCAATAATGGATAAATTGGTATTGGGGATGTCTGTAAAAGATATTGTAAAAGATAACGATATTTCTTCTCGAATAGATGTTATGAGAAAACAAATGGATGATATTCGTGAAATATTAGATTCCACAACAAGAATTGAAAATAGATTGGCAATATGTGAGCTTCAAGAAACTGGATTGAGAACTAATGGGTATCTCGTTACCGCACATTACGGTGATGCTTGTGACGCTTGTCTAATCATCCATGGTTCAAAAGATGGGAAGATTGGTGAATATGATCGTTGGCCATTAACCGCATCGTTTTATTCTAATTCGTTTTTACATACTGATGGAGGTGTATTTGACCTCTCAACTTTAGCAACAATGTTTGATAAAAATGGTGGGGGGCATCAAAATGCATGTGGTTGTCAAATTAAACCTTTAAATGATAAATTAATAGTAGAAAAACGGGCATTAAACGACAACGATTTATCTGCAAATATTAGTGCATGGATAAATGCTTGGAACAAAGGTGGCTCCAATGCAAAAAAGCCAAAGAATGCAAAATAATAGATGTTATTGAGTCTATACTATTAATTTGAAAAGGTAAATGAAACCCAAAAAAGCATGAAATACAATTAGTATCATTATGATATCGCTAGATCTACTATGTCGTTTCAAATTAAGAGCAAAACTTACTCTTTCTTGTCGTTGTTTTTTGACTAATTTTCCCTTATTGATTGTGAATGTTAAAAGAACAATTCCTAGTATCCCAAACCAACCATGTAACCCACTAGGAAATAATCCAATTATTCCTTCACCTGCAAAATATCCAATCCTAGCATTAATGAATATTCCAAGAATTGTTGATGCTAAAGCAAAGCGATAAATTTGAAGGCCAGAATGTTCGTGACTTGTTCTTGCTTTCTTAGCCATTTCGCCACGCAATTCTTGGCGGGATTTTTTGTAGCCATATTGTTTGTACATCCAGATGATTATCCCAACGCCAAACAACGGGTGCAAGGCGAGAATTACCATCTCAAATGGGCTCACTGTTGGGCTGAAAGGGTGATTACTCTTGATATTGTACCATGAGTCCCCTAAGGGGACTCTATCGTTGGGTTGATGTATGCTAAGCGGTGCGGCTTGGAAACAAGGGGGGTTGGCCACATCACACGAACACTTCTTCATGAATGCCTAAAACAGGCAGAAGAAAGAAGTCATGGCAACCTTGGAAGAAGGCTTGAAGTCGCCTCACGCACCGATGCTTGGGGATTAATGGATGAAAATTGGCAAGGTTTACTATTTACTTTATTGAAGCACGCTGCTGAAAATGATTCAAAGTCGCCTGGTAAAGGGCGAAGAAAGCCGGGTCGTAGAGGTGGCCGTGGCGACCGAATGATGATGAAACATTTTGAAATGGATTCAGTAAACACCCTACTTGCTAGCGAGGGTGATGAAGATTATCGGCTCACAGTACTTCTAACCCACAAAGCCCTAATGGGTGATGATTGGGATAATAATTGGAATTCAAATATGAATCAAATGCGTTCAGCATGTGAAAAAAATGGTGTACACCCGGTTTTCCACTTATTTTCCTCAACATTTCAATCAATACTTGGAGAATTAGGGGTATACGATATTGTTGAAGAAATTATTGAAGATGACCCTGCATGGTTAAAATCTTGTAGAATTGACCCCACAGATAGCGAATTACTGACTGAATTGGTAAAGCCACCTATTGGAATACATCTTCAAGCTACTCATCTTTCTTCGCTCAAACGACTCCACGGTTTAATGGCTCGAAAGGGTGCTGTAAAAGCACCATGGCTATCAAGACACCTTGATGCAAAACTACTCGATGAAAAGAACGGTTCGACTGGATTGCTTGCAGCAATTCTTGCAACTGCTGCTGCTAATGGCGATATTGAAAAGCGATTTACAACACTCGCAAATGAATCGGGAATCATCGGCGAAATCGCTGCAGCCCAACTTCTTCTAATACACATACGCAACGATGATGAGGATGTTTGGACAGAATGTCTATCACTTTCTCAAGGTGAATCGTTGAATGATGCGTGCCGTGCAGAAGCATGGGCTAGAACGCCTCAGGGCGGCGGTGATCTTTCTCTCAAAGAGTTGCAAACGGGATTAATTGAACTTGAAGAATGGAGTGAAATACGTCAAGTAGAGGTATCATTCTCTCCAATAAAATGGGCTATTGTTGAAAAAATGGCTAATTCGGGTGATGGAGATGGGGCGTGTTTGCACTTCCCTAGTCTTTCAATCAACAATGATTTGCAATTGACAATTGCATTAAGTCTCTTGAATTCCTCGTGTCATGATATTGTTGTCAATAAAATAGAAAAAATTGTTAGCAAAGATAGTGGCCTAGATCTTTCATTGTTATTAAGCCACGATTCCGTCCCTGTTAGCATTCGTCTATCTGTATCAGAATTGTTAGAGATTGGTGGCAAAACGGACCAGCAAACCGAAGAAATGATGCTTGAATTATACACCTCTACAGGAGATATCGAAGCTTTAGCGTCCCTGCTCGCCACACACGATGATGCAGCAAAAACAAATCCACACCTGACTCTAGTGGCTGCAAGATTAATTGGTGCTGGCACGAATTCTTCTCTCTTAGAATGGGCTAGAGAAGAAAGGAAAAACGCCTTCTTATTGGTCAACGACATTGATTTACCAGAATATTTGTCGCCGGCTGCATTTGCTCTAACATCATTATTAGATGGAGGGATTGCAGATATAGAACAAATCAGTTCTCTTCTTGATGCTGATGGTTTGCAATCGTTCAAACAGTGCCGTAGAGCAATGATGGAAGATGGTGATGGTTTGGTCCCTCAACAACTTCTTGAGAAAATGGAAGAAAGTATTTCTTCTGCAGATATTGGTATGATTGAAAGCATGTTGTTTAGACAACTAATCCTCAATTTGAAATTAAATCGAGCCGACAGTTTATTGCAACGTGCAGAGAAAGAAAGCCACGCTATGGCTGAAGAAATTATTGAAAATGTATTGACAAATACACCACCAACTTACCGTTTAATGAAAAATGTCAATGCCCAAGTTCTTGAGCATGGTGTTGCTAGTGAAGCGTTAGAAAAATGGTATAAGAGCAATAATGCACAATCGATGGAAGCGTGTATCGCAACGGGCCGTTATGCCGAGAAACGAAACAATAGACTTCAAGCAGCACGAGCATACCAAACTGCAGCTACCCGATGTGATAATTTTGAATTGCGACAAAAATTAAACAAAGAAGCCCTCATTTCATTCGCCCATTCTGGTAATTGGCCTGAAGCAATTGAATTGCTTGAATCTGAGGCTGGACTAAAGGCAAACATCACTGAAAGATTCGCACTATATCTTCAAATTAATGATGAGGCTGCTCGTGGTGGGCTTGAGGTTGCTCGCAATATGATTCTAAACAGTGTTGCAGAGTCAAAAATGATTCAAAGAAAAAATGATGAAGGCAATACCTATGAGGCTGAACAAATCACTTATTCAAGTGAAAGTTTGAATCTACATCTCACCTATCCCTCTATCCACAGATTGCCAGAAGAACCATTCCGTGGACGTGTGCTCGCGGCAATTAACAAATCTCAAAAAGGCAGAAGACGGGGACAGGATGTTGAACAAGTATTCCAAAAAGCCCTTGAACGCAGAGAATTTACTGAAATATTTACTGTTGCAAATCGGGCCACTGAAGAGAGAGGGGCAGAACATGGATTGCTATTCTATGAACGAGCAATTGATAGTGGGAAATTCGATGTCGCTGGATTGAAGCGCCTTTCAGATATGCAGCGAGGAATGTATACTCGAACAGAACAAGCAATTCCAGTTCGAAAGAGAATTCATCTCAAAAATCTCGCATTGAAGCCTCTTGTTGTTGTTGATACAAATTTGTTAGTAGACGCACTCGCTGAAAGAGTCCTTCGACTACTTGAAATTGAAAGAGATGTGCCAATGCATCTTGATAGTCGAAGAGAATTTCACAAGACTTTACTCTTCAGAAAGCAACAAGGCAGGATTGAGATGTACATTCCTGCTGCAACTCGTAACGAATTGAGAACTATTGCAGCAACACCTGGGCGTGTCCGCGGCATTTGTGGTGATCGATTAATTGACCCGAAACTTTGGGATAAAAAGGTCAACGAAAAGGTACTAATTAAACTCACAAATGATGTGATTGACGAATATAACTCTTGGAATCCACCAAAAGACGAGGGTGTCAATGAACTTGTTCAATCTAGAAAACCAGAGTTTGAAATATTCTTTGCAGGATTAAGAAATGTTTACTCAGATATTACTGATGCGAAATTGGAACGCGGGCATGCTCAATCAAAACGATTTGAAATTAAGGGTGAAGCACTCTATCCTGAAGCGGGAGACATTGACATTATGCTCTTCTCGGCCCACCTTGCTGAGCAATCACTGGAAGGTTTCGGTTCAATTCTTGTTGCTTCGCGAGATTCTGATTTCACTATACCTGCACGCGCTTTACAAGAACGATTTGGTTTTGTCACCGTTGATAATGCCCAAGCATTAGCTCGGTACACACACTAATTCTTGCGTTGATTGCGTCTTCGGCCAGAGCCGGAATTACGATTATTGCGTCCACCTTTGGATTTGTTACGAGAATGGCGCCGACCACGACCTCTATTCTGCTGCTTCTTGGGGGCCTTGTTACCCTTACGCGAACGAACGTTTTCTGAATGAAATGGATGGCCTTCATCAACAGGGATGTCTTGACGGATTAACTTCTCAATTCCGCGTAGATACTCTCCTTCATTCTCATCACAAAAAGCAATGGCTATGCCTCCTTGGCCTGCACGCCCTGTGCGCCCAATACGGTGCACATAGACCTCGGGCTCATTGGGCAAATCTAAATTGATTACATAGTTGATATCTGAAACATCAATACCACGGCTAGCCACATCGGTGGCGACTAGCACCTGAAGAGAACCATTGCGGAATCGGCCGAGGGCTTTCTCTCGCGCACCTTGACTCTTGTTACCGTGGATGGCAAGGGCTTCGATACCGTCTTGGCCGAGTTGCTTAACGATGCGATTACACCCGTGCTTGGTGCGACTGAACACAAGCATCTTCTCTGGTTGCTTCTCCTCAATAAGATGAGTCAAAAGACCACGCTTGTCACTCTTCATAACGAACATTAGAGATTGTTCAATAGCCTCAACTGTGGTTGATTCGGGTGTAACTGAGACGCTTACCGGGTCATAGAGCATATCACGGGACAGTTCAACAATTGAGCGAGGCATGGTGGCACTAAACAGCAAACTCTGACGGTTCTCTGGAATCTGTGCAAGAATTTTGCGAATGTCTCGAATGAAACCCATGTCAAGCATGCGATCCGCCTCATCAAGTACAAGGAATTGTACATGAGATAAATCAACATAACCCTGAGAAATAAGGTCAAGCAAACGACCGGGTGTGGCAACCAGAATGTCAACACCTCTACGCAAATTCTTTTCTTGAGGGCGCTGTGATACTCCGCCGAACATGACCATGGAACGGATGTCAAGATGCCGTGCATATTGCTCGATATTATCCTTAATTTGAGCGGCGAGTTCACGCGTTGGGCATAACATCAGAGCGCGGATTCGGCGTGAACCCGACCATGGGTCTTCAGCCATCGCATCGAGAATTGGAAGGGCGAAGGCTGCGGTCTTTCCCGTACCCGTCTGAGCGCAACCAAGCATGTCACGCCCTTCAATGAGTTCTGGAATTGCCTGAGCTTGAATCGGCGTAGGTGTAATGTAACCAATCTCATCAAGAGCATCCAGCAAGGGCTGGCAAAGATTCAAAGAAGCGAAATCCATGCAAATCACTCACATGTGTGATATTATAGCAGCACCGAACTCGCTACACTTCAGCAGAGTTGCACCATCCATCAAACGCTCAAAATCGTAAGTTACTGTTTTGGCGGATATTGCTTCTCCCATCCCCTTTACAATCAAGTCGGCGGCTTCATCCCAACCCATGTATCTCAACATCATTTCAGCAGAAAGAATTAGTGAACCAGGATTCACTTTGTCTTGACCAGTATACTTTGGAGCCGTTCCATGTGTTGCCTCAAAAATTGCAATACCTGTTTCATAATTGATATTGGCACCAGGAGCAATTCCAATTCCTCCAACTTGTGCTGCCAATGCATCAGAAATGTAGTCTCCATTGAGATTCATCGTAGTCAAAACAGTGTACTCGCGTGGGCGTGTCAATACTTGCTGCAGCATTGCATCTGCAATTACATCTTTAATGATGATTTCATTTCCAGTAACTGGGTTTGTCATTGTACACCAAGGCCCACCATCTAACTCAGTAGCCCCAAATTCATTACAAGCAAGTGCATATCCCCAATCTCTGAATCCACCCTCAGTGAATTTCATGATATTTCCCTTGTGAACTATTGTGACGTTTGGTAAATCTTGGGCTATTGCGTAATTAATGGCTGCTCTAACAATTCTTTCAGTTCCTTCTGAACTAATCGGTTTAATTCCAATTCCCGATGTATCGGGAAAACGAATTTTCTCAACACCCATCTCATCTTGAAGGAAAGAAATGAGTTTACGAACTTCATCACTACCTGATTCCCATTCTATGCCTGCATAAACATCTTCACTATTTTCTCTAAAAATAATCATGTCTACCGCACCTGGGTCCCTGACAGGACTTGGTGTTCCTTCATACCAGCGAACTGGACGTACGCACGCATACAAGTCAAGTTGCTGACGGAGAGCGACATTAAGGCTCCTAATTCCTCCACCAACTGGTGTGGTTAATGGCCCTTTAATGGATATTAACCCTGAGCGCATTTTTTGTTTTGTTTCCTCTGGAAGCCATTCGCCTGTCGCATTGAATGCTTTTTGACCAGCTAATACTTCATTCCAAAAAATTTGACGGGTTCCTGAATATGCTTTTTCAACAGATGAATCAACTACTTTTTTCATCACTGGAGTGATGTCAATACCAATTCCATCACCTTCAATATAATAGATGATTGGATCGTCTGGAATATTCAATTCACCCTCGCGCATTGTAATAGGGGTCCCTGAGGTCATCAATCGGCCCGACCGCCACCCCCTTCATCAATGCAATGGAACAGAAAATACGAATGGCAAACCTATTTTGCGATAACCTCTTGCCCCAAATTATGGATTCACATGTGGAGTGGAATGGTGGCAAAAGCCTAACTTGTACTGACAAACAAGGTTTTGTGATGGATTTAGGATGGGGTGGAGAAGGGGTTTCACCAGTTATAGCAACACTACACTCTTGTGGGGCTTGTAGTCTAATTGATGTTGTTGCCGGACTAAAAAACCGAGAAGTAACAAAAGCAGCGGTTGATTTGGACTTAGAACGTTCTGATACGAACCCAAAAGTCTTCACAAAAATTCACATGGTTTACACAGTTGGTGGAAATGACATACCAGAAAAATTGGTTAATCGATTAGTGCAACAAAGTCACGAAAAATATTGTACGATTTCAAACATGCTAAAGCATACTGCTGAAATTACTTGGGAAGTAATAATTGAATAATTATTCATCTTCAATTAAACCAATCATTTTTGCTGCCGGAACGAGTAATGCTGGCACACGCGCTAATTCGCCTGCATCCTCGCCTTCCAACCATACGCCTCTTGCAAACGATGTGCCAAGACCAAGTTGACCCATCCACGAATAACTAGAACTCCATCGTTCTCGTGAAAGGCCGAATTGAAGGGCTGCCTTACCTAACGCTGCCGCCACATCATGACTTGCTGGGTCATCAAGAAAAGTGAGTGTACCCACCCACGCTGCTAATGCTTGATCACCACAACCAAATCCTGCACGAGTTAAATCATAAACTACATCCTGTTCAAATCGCTCTTCAATTTGTGCTCTATCCCCATCTGAAAGACCAATCATATTTTGCATTGCATTTAGCAACCTAATACTGTGAAGAGATAATGCGCCATCACCGCACCACGCTAATTCTAAAGCGTGCCAAAAGGGGGTGTTTTCTTCATTCATGAAGCCCGCTCCAACATATTTCTCAATATTACTAAATGTTGTTCAAACGAAATTCCTAATTCTTGGCGCTTGCGAGCAAGAAGTTTGGCTTCAGCGGGGTCGAGAATGCCGTCAATCCAACAGGTTGCCATCAACATTTCATATGCTGCATCAGTAGATGTCTCAGGTATGTTTTCAACCTCTTCTTCGGGTTCTTCTTCAACCTCTTCTTCGAGTTCTTCTTCAACCTCTTCTTCACTATCATCATCACCCAACAGAGATGTGCCACTTGCAAGGAATCCTGATTCATCAACCATGTCTTCCTCTTCTTCGTCATCGCCGTCCATGAAAGCTGCAAGCGGGTCATTGCTAGCAACAGGAGCGCTACCAATTCCTCCACTGCCACCACTAGAAGAAATACCAAGTTCAGCAAATGGGTCAACTTCTCCATCATCTTCATCACCCAATAGAATGTGAAGTTTTTCGGCAAGTTCGCCATCAGTTGGCAAGGTTCCTTCATTCATTGCTTCTCTAATACGCTCACGAGAGCGGTGCAATACCGCATCACTGCGGCCACCCCAATCACCATTATCGCGGTGTTGTTCAATATGCTCCATCGCCGCATTATGGTCTTCAGTATCACATTCTAGTGTTTCTTGAACTTGAACAATCAAGCCCTCATTAAGTCCTTCTTCTGACTCCACACTAAGAATCATGGCGGCGTGAAGAATCTGTTCGGCTGCAAGCATCTGAATCAACTACTGTCGTGGGCTCCTGACTCACTAACAATCATTGCTGGGGCTATTCCTTCAAATCAGTTGCCGTTAATCGTTCTATTAATTATGGGGAATAATTTGTATTATTTTGGTTCGAAAACGTAAACGCAGAAATGATATTTCTTGAAAAAAACTCATTTTGAAATATTTATTTATTCTGATTAGAGTTAGAATCTTCACTTTCGCATATAGATATAAATCACCCGTAATGACACCGACGTCCCTCTCAAATTTGGATAGCATTAAGAACCCTCTCGCAGGGCAAAAGAATCCCGCTCGCACAATGTGGTCACCTCGCAAGTGAACAGATAGTTGAAGCGAGCGATTTGAGACAAAGGAGGGATAAAATGCAATCAACGAAACAAGATTCGGAAAACATCGGCAGCGCAGATGTTGGCCTTGTTGTTGAACGCAAATTTACCAGCCCAAATAAGCCTGTTCAAGAACAATTTGAATGGTCTACAAATGATATTGATTTGAAAGATGCTAAAGGCAATACTGTTCGAAAAATCATGGGTGTGAAATTTCCAAAAGGATTTGATGGGGTACCAGGCAAGGTCGCCGCTGACAAATATCTGCGAAAGGTAGTACCCGGTATGGATTATCTTGTCAAAATACCAGAAGATGGTGTGCCAGAGTGGTTATGGAAATCAAAGCCAGATGATTCAAAGAAAGCAAAAGCGGAGAAGTGGGATGGAAAAGAGACGTCAGGTTGGCAACTATTCCACCGCCTTGCTGGGTGCTGGACATATTGGGGCTGGAAACACGGATACTTTGCTAGTGAAACAGATGCACGTGGATATTACGACGAAATGTGCTACCTCCTTGCTAGTCAACGGTCTGCACCCAACAGCCCTCAATGGTTCAACACAGGCCTTCACTGGGCATACGGAATTGAAGGACCCGCACAAGGTCACTGGTATGTGGATCATGAAACAAAAGAAGATTGTAAATCAATAAACGCATACGAACGACCACAACCTCACGCTTGTTTTATTCAAAGTATCCAAGACAAACTTGTAGGCGATGGTGGAATTACTGACCTCATCGCCCGCGAAGCACTGTTGTTCAAATTTGGTTCAGGTACTGGTAGTAATTTCAGTAACATACGCGGAGACGGCGAGCCACTTTCAGGTGGGGGGCAATCTAGTGGTTTACTCTCATTCCTAATGATTCTAGACAAAGCTGCTGGAGCAATCAAATCTGGTGGAACCACTCGCCGTGCAGCAAAAATGGTAACTCTTGATTTGGACCATCCAGATATTCAACAATATGTCAACTGGAAGATGAAAGAAGAAGAAAAGGTATCTGCATTAATTGCAGGGGCTGCTGCTTTACAACAGAATGCAAACAAGATATTAGAGGCCATCAACAATTTTGAAGGCGACAAGTCGATGAGCACTGAAATCACAGAAAACATTGAGTTGGCAAAAGCGGTTAGGCGGGCTGTTAACGCAAGTATTGCTCAACCACACATCAAGAGAATTATTGATCTAGCTAAGCAAGGTTACACCAGCATGAATTTTGAACAATTTGACGCTGATTGGCAGGGCAGTGGTTACCTAACTGTTTCTGGACAAAACAGCAACAACTCCGTCCGCGTGCCTAACCAATTCATGGAAGCCGTTGAGACCGGCGCTGATTGGAATCTTTACTATCGCACTGAAAAGTCAAAGGCTGCTGAAGAAGGTCGAGAACCCGAACCATGCCAAACAATGCCCGCTCAAGAATTGTGGGATGAGGTATCGCACGCAGCTTGGTCTTGCGCAGACCCAGGTGTTCAATTTGATAGCACCATCAATGATTGGCACACATGTCCAGAAAGTGGGCGCATAAATGGTTCAAACCCGTGCAGTGAATACATGTTTTTGGACAATACTGCCTGTAATCTAGCAAGTATCAACCTGCTTCATTACTACGATAAAGAAAGAGGCGTGTTCAATGTTGATGATTATGTTCACACAATTAGATTGTGGACCGCAACTCTTGAAATTTCAGTATTAATGGCACAATTCCCTTCACAACAAATCTCTCGACTATCATACGAAACCCGCACGCTTGGCCTAGGGTACTGCAACATCGGGTCACTTTTGATGCATATGGGGATCCCTTATGATGACCCAAGAGGTTACGCAATTTGTGGAGCACTTACCTCTATTATGACTGGCGAATCATACAAAACATCGGCAGAAATGTCGTCGTTCCTCGGGCCATTTGTTCAATATGATGCAAACCGCGACCACATGCTTCGAGTGATGAGAAACCATCGAAGAGCAGCATACAATGTGGATGATGATGAATATGAAAATCTCTCAGTTTTGCCAATGGCCATTGATGCAAATAATTGTCCTAAGGATTTGTTAGAAGCGGCTCGCAACTCTTGGGACCAAGTAGTGATGATGGGTGAAGAATTTGGATTCCGGAATGCGCAAACTACAGTAATCGCACCAACCGGCACTATCGGTTTGGTAATGGGTGCTGATACAACTGGTGTAGAACCAATGTTCTCCATTGTTCAATACAAAACCCTTGCTGGTGGTGGTACACTAAGAATACCAGCAACAGGTTTGCAATCAGGATTAACTAATCTCGGCTACAAGCAAAGAGAAGTTCAAGACATCATCAACTATGTGATGGGAACTGGTACATTCTCTGGTTGCCCAACCATAAGCACTGCATCACTGCTTGAGAAAGGTTTCACTGAAGAGGAGTTCTCCAAGATGGACAATTCTTACGAAGATGTGTTTGATGTGCGTAGTTTAGCCTCGCCAAATGTATTGGGTGAAGATTTCTGTAAAAATGCTCTCAACCTAACTGATGAACAACTCGCTGACCCGTTCGTTGATGTTCTCGGCCTTCTTGGTTATTCATCATCAGAAATCTCAACTGCTAATGATTACTTGTTTGGCAAAGCAACAATTGAGGGCGCACCATATCTCAAAGATGAGCATCTAGCTGTTTTCGATTGTGCACAACCTTGCGGCGCATATGGAACTCGTTCAATACGCTGGGAAGCACACGTTGACATGATGGCGGCGGCTCAGCCATTCATCTCCGGCGCCATTTCAAAAACCATCAATATGTCTGGTGATGTAACTATTGATGATGTGCAAGAAGCATACATGCGTAGTTGGAAAACAGGAAATAAGGCGTGTGCACTTTACCGTGATGGAAGCAAGTTATCGCAGCCTCTAATGTCATCGCTTGTCCCACCATCAATGGGCCTTGAAGATGAGGAAGAAGAGGATGAAGAAATTGTTGTTATCCAAAAAATGGCAGAGCGCCTCCCACTCCCCGCACCACAAGCACAAGCGGTTGCACAAACTATCACTCAAGCATATGTTGCATCCCGACGACCTCTCCCTGATAGTCGAGGTTCATTCACAATGAAAGCAAGAGTTGGGGGACATACTGTCTATCTAACTTCAAGCACTTACACTGACGGAAAAGTTGGTGAAATTATGATTACCACTTCAAAAGAAGGAGCGGCATGGAGATCAATGCTCAATCAATTCGCAATAGCTGTGTCTATTGGATTACAATATGGCGTGCCGCTAGAAGCATTTGTGAAATCGTTTACTTTCCAAAAATTCGAACCAAGTGGAATGGTTCAAGGTGGAAGCAATAGAGTCAAAATGGCAACAAGTATTGTTGATTACCTCTTCCGAGAGCTTGCAATCCAATACCTTGGACGGGATGACCTTGCCCAGGTATCTGCAGAAGACCTTGATGCAATGTCAATTAGCCGGCCCGAAGCAACACCTGATGGCATCGTAAGACATGAGGGTGAAAAGAGAGACATTCAACTAACTCTTGATGTAACAGAAACACCTGAACAAAAGAGTATGAGAATTGCCAAAGAACGTGGCTTTACTGGCGATATTTGTGGAGCGTGTGGCGGTAGTAAAATGCAACGTAGCGGTACATGTCTCAAGTGTGCTGAATGTGGTTCAACCACTGGTTGTTCTTGATTGAATAAAATAATATTATTCTTTGAATTGTGGGATTAGAACTTTTGCTGGATGGCAATTAATCCATCGCAGTGTTAATTCACGCATTTTTTCAGAATGGAATGAATGTGTTCTGTTTAATCCGTTTCCTTTTGCTTTATTGAAAATACCATCATCTAATCCAGCACTATTAGCCAAGCGGGTCAATGCTATCTTCGCTGCTCGAACTACGTTAGCTGCATACTTGCGGCTGGCTTCATCCTCAAATTTAATTCCAAGATGTCTAGCCATGTCTCCTTGAGACACGCCTTCGGAATTTTGAGCAATCATTCCGAGAATGATAAATTGATCTCTAATATGACGATTCCAACGACGGAAGTCCCCAGAATGTTCATCAGAACCGGCATGAAATTTTATTTCTAATACTTCAAGCCAATCGCGATTTTGCCCCTTAAACCGATTGATGTTTAAATTGCATTCCAAAATATTTGATTCTAATTGAGGATTAAACTCAAGGAGGCCTTCGAATGTCTCGCTTTTCCACTCATCAAGAAGCCAGTATTCTAATCTTCTAGTGGCTTTAGGGTCGTGACCTGTTGCTCTATTCACTCCTTGACGCAACAAATCTGGTGCGACTTCACGAAATGATTCAGGATCTTCTTTCGCCCATGTTGAAAATGCTTCAGTTAAACGCATAATTCTCTTTTTATCAAGAGTTTCGCCCTTAGACACTTGCTTGCTACTACTCAACCAATCACCTTGCCGTATATATTGATAGAACCTAAACCTATTTCAATTCGTCTGTTTTTGGTTTACATGAAGCGTTCATGTTGCAATAAAACAACATTAAGCCATTTCTTCTCGCCATTGCCATAATAATTTGATTTCTTTTTCTAAATCAAAAGGCTCATCATTTTCACCTGCCATTTCAAGTCTTGACTTGATTACTTCGGCAAATTCATCATCTACGTCTTCGTTCAATATTTGTGATGCGAAATCAGCAATACTGATTCCAGCACCTGCTGCAATCGCCTGTTCTATTCGGCGACGTTCTTCATCATCTTCTGGCCCACGTACTATTCGAGTCAAACTTCCACCTCCATTTCCCATGGCGATTTTCCTAAAGCAATATACTCAACTGTTTCATTACTCCAATTAGCCAATGGACCTTTTTCTGACAAACCGTCTAAAAGTGGTGTTTTGCTCCAATTAGCTTCTTTTATTTGCCCTCTACCTAATACGATTGCTTTCTGAATTATTCTTGCTGCACTAGCAATAGCCAGTGTTTCTCTATCTGTGTAACTCCAATATGAATCCCCAGATGGGTGTGTATGAGTCCAAACCTGGAAAGGTATTGTTGCACCTGCTGGTGGGTTAAGTCCAACTCGGGAAATCGTGCCCCAATCAACAAAGCATAATCCCTCAGCATCGATCAACATGCTTACTTCTAACCGCGCCCTTGCACTAATTGAATAGAACCATGCCCATTTGTCATTCTTCCCTAACCAAGCCATTGTTTCCCTGACTTCATCAGACCAAACATCGCCACGTAATAGTGCGGCATCAACTACATCTAACGGGTGCAATATTGGCACCACTGGTGGTTTTGCTTCATCCATCATTCATCAACCCCTGTAGTTAGTTCAGGAACTTCTGGAAATTCAAGTTCGCCAAATGTTAGAGAATACATGCGAGCAGGTGTTGGACGGAAAGGCATGCCACTAAGTTCGCGAAGATTTTGAACCAACCATTGGGCGCCGTGGGCTGCAGCAAGCGCGTAACCCATCTGTACATTTCCTGCCTCAATTGAACCTGGTAATTGACAAGAGGCGGGGGCTTGGTCAAGAGGAGTCATTGTCTCAACTAAGTTAGAATCACTCTGGTTATCAAGAGCAATCATACCATCCCCGCCACACCTCAAATCGAGCCAGCGTTCTGAATTGTTGTGAACAAGTGCCCTTGCTGCAGGTCTGTCAACAGCAACCACAACCACGTCATAACCATCAAGTTGTGACACCTTCAGTAATTTCTCACCAATCGGTTTCAGCGTCAGAGCGGAGGATAGGAATGGCGCTAATCGCTCTGCAGAGGAATTGACTTTGAGACGGCCAACCATCCTTGGCTCGTGCCTTTGATGCGCTAGGTTTGCAACCTCTACTCTATCATCGTCCATAATATGGATTTGGACACCGCCGATTTTTCTAGCCATGTCTCCCGCAGTTAATGCAGGAATTAGCAAATCAAGTAATTGACTTCCAATGCCACCTGCACCTACAATTAACACTCTCATCATTTCACCCATATATCACAACATATCATGAGGGTACTTCAATGATTAAGAAAAGTAAGATTAAGAAAAGCAATGATTATTATTAAAATAAATGCAATTGCAGGGTTATAAAAACAAACCACTGTCAGGGTAGACTACTGAGGTGTATACCTATGACGTCACTTTACGCTGCTGTCAACAACTTCCTTGAAGAAGATGGGTGGAAATTTGATGAGTTTCCAGATGATGGGGTTATTCGAGCATTATTCTCTTCAGGAGAACAAGAATGGGAGTTACTAACCATTGTACGCGAAGAAATGGAACAGATTATTTTCTATTCCCATGTTACTGAACAAGCAACACCAAGTCACCGTTTCAACGAGATGTATAACCTCCTAAACACCCTAAACAGCCGCACCGTCTATGGCGCCTTTGAAATGGATGTAGAACAAGGAGAAGTGATGTTTCGAACCGCCCTTGATCTAGTTGAAGTCCTCCCTTCATACGAATTAATTCGCAATTCACTATACACCAATCTTGGAACTATGGAACGCTATCATGGTGCTTTGGTTGCCCTGATGAAAGATGATAATGTCACTGCTGAAGTAGCTGCTTCAATTGCTGCTGGCGATGAATCAGAATAATGAATTGTCAATGAGTCATTATCATTTGGGAGATGTGGCTTCGCCAATACATGGTGGGGCCCTCTATTCACTCGGCCCCGCCTCATACCACGCTTTCAGAAGCGTATTTTGATGCTAGATTTCAAATTCTAAGAAAGCCGTTGGGCTTTGAACCGAGTGCAGCGAAATTACCAGATGACAAAGTAGCAATTCATGCGTGGGTTGAACATCCTAAGAAAAATGAAAATGGGGCACCAAATATTGTGGCCGTTGGAAGAATCCACCTTATCCCAGCCGATTCATCGGGGGCTTGTGCCGACACCGCTGATGATAACGCTGCACATTGCCCTGATTTCCCGCCCCTCAGCAATACAGGCCTTGTTGATGCGACTGGCAAACCATTTCCATCTCCTGAAAAATTACGACCTGCAGTACAGGTTCGACAAATGGGAACACTTTCGAACCATCAACGGCAAGGACACGCTTCTAAAGTTCTCACAGCACTTGAACAATCGGCAATCAATGAATGGGGTAAATGCACTGGATTCCTTCAGGCGAGAGTTGCGGCAATACCCTTCTATGAAGCGCAAAATTGGGTCTCCTTTGGAGAGCAATATGTGGTAGAAGGAATTGGGCTTCACCGCTCAATGTGGAAAACACTTGAAGAGGAATAATCATCAATTCACAAAGAGGAATATGAATGGAACACGAAGGCACCGGTGAATGGTTACAACGCGTACTGCGTCAAGAAACCGATGTTCGGCCACCAAGAAAAAGTCCAGAAAGTGAAGAGCAGTATCTCATTCGTACTGCTCATGTCACCCTTTATGGTGAGAAAAGACCTGCTGGTCACTGTGAGTTGAGGAGGTGTGGTGGCGCCCTAGAATTGTGCACTGTTATTGTTGATTCTGAAAAAAGAGGTATTGGACTTTCTCACGAATTAATTCGGCTCTCACTTGAACGTGCAAGCCAAGATCCAATTGTTACTGGACAACGACTTGGAGAACATGTAGCACCGTTGGTTTTTATTTTTACTCGCTCTGCTGCATTGGCTACAAGTTTAACAAAAGCAGGGTTCAAAATCCAACCAGCACGCCGCCGCGCAAGCCGATTATTTCTCTGGCGAAGTGCTTCTGCAAATCTACCACTTCGCATTCAATTTGGTCTAGCATTCGAACGATTTACGCGAACCGTGACTATGTTGTTTCGTGACCGGCCAAAGGCAAAGCAACAACTTGGACACGTTAGTGACTATCACTTATTCACCAGAATTGCTGGACCGTTGCCTGAAAGAGAAGAGCCAATGACTACAGAAGGAATTGTTGCCCTAGGAATGAATGTTGTCAGAGTTACAGAAAAGGACCTTGAAAATGAAGAATCTGTAAAAATTAAACACGCTACAACAGAAAAGACGGCAGCATGGGATGAAGGAGAGTAGGGCGTTTGTTACCCTCATATTTTCTCTCAAACAGTAGTGAAAATCAGCAAATGGAGCGCCGGGAGGGATTTGAACCCCCGTAAAATGGATTTGCAGTCCATCGCGTAACCAAGCTTTGCTACCGACGCTTCGTATTGTCGCCGAAAAGGGCCACCTATTTCAACGCGAGCAAGGCAAAGTAGCCATTTATCATTGCAACAACTGCATGCGGCAAGTTCTTTGAAGACGGCTTGCTCGCTACAATCAATCTCCTTTAGTCAGTGAAGGGTTTGGAGTTGATTGAATGGTTGATATTGCTGAGCGGTTCGTTGACTTGCCTGCTGGAATCAAGCCATTTTTAGCAGCCCCACCTGCAGATGTCATCCGTTGGACTGTTGGCGAACCTGGTTTTGACACACCACAATCAATCGTTGAAGCCGCGATAGAATCACTTCGTGCGGGAAATACAAAATATACCCGTTCAGAAGGCTCTCTAGAACTATGTGAAAAATCAGCAAACCGCCTACACCAACGCTATAAAATTCCTGCTACAACCGAGAACATCATTATCACACCAGGAGCAAAACAGGCTTTACTCTACACATTCATGGTCTGTTGCGAACCGGGTGATGAAGTAATCTTACTAGCTCCTGCATGGCCATCATATGATATCCAATGCAGGATGTTAGAACTAAATCCAATTCATGTGCCGGTAAACAAAAATAATTTTCATCCCAATCTTGAGGCTATTAAATCTGCCATTACTGAAAAAACAAAAATGCTAGTTATCAATTCACCAAACAATCCAACTGGAGCAGTATATACTCCTGAAGAAATTACTAAACTTTTGGATATTGCTAAAAAGCACGACCTTTGGCTTATCTCTGACGAGATTTACGCCCGCCTTAA
This sequence comes from Methanobacteriota archaeon, assembly GCA_018650285.1. Classification (GTDB taxonomy): domain Archaea; phylum Thermoplasmatota; class Poseidoniia; order Poseidoniales; family Thalassarchaeaceae; genus MGIIb-Q1. The sequence continues at coordinate 17,428 of JABIGF010000010.1, read as the reverse complement.
CTGGACTGAATGGGATCATCTTTCTCCAGCAAGTCTTGAAGGTGGAGCAGAACGAACCATTGTCATCACTGGTTGGTCGAAATCATTCGCTATGACTGGTTGGAGAATAGGACTTGTTTCGGGCCCCTCAACTGTGATGCAAGCAATGGGGAAATTGCAGGCCAATGCCTGTTCGCACATACCTTCATTCTTGATGGATGCTGCATTAGCGGCACTTGAACCTAAAATTGATGATGCTGTAGCAGAATTCAAGCGGTCGTATATTACACGACGGCAAATACTCATGGATGGAATTGATGCAATTGAAGGGCTTTCAATGCCTGAACCCGAGGGTGCCTTCTACGGGTTTGTTGACATTACAAAAACTGGCATGGACTCAACAACCTTTGCCACTAAAGCACTCACTGATGCAAAGGTACAGATGATTCCAGGTGGGCTATTAGATGGTGGTGAAGGCTTCGTAAGAATCTCTTACGCCTGTGATGAAAATACCCTAATAGAAGGGCTCGATAGAATAGCCAAATGGCTTTCTTCAATTTGAACTGCTCAATACTGCTCAATAATTAGAGTTGTATGAGTCTCAACAACAGCTGCATCAGGAGCAGTTAACCAAATGCGATCAAGAAGTTCTCGGAGTGTATGGGTGTCATCTACTGAAACTACCAAAAGTAAGTCGGCATCTAACCCACCACCTACTTCGTAACAAGTCAATACACCATCCCACATAGCAAACTCGCCGGCTAGTGTGCCTACTTCGGTACCTGGGCCCAACTTGACTCGCACAAGGGCTGAGAGTCCCACTCCTCGCTCAATTATCGTGTATCGTTGGATTACCTCTTCCTCAAGTTTTTTCATGCGTGTGCGCACTGTGCGCTCGGAAACTTCGGTTGCTTTCGCCAATTCTACGAATGATGTTCGTGAATTATCTCTTAATGCTGATAGGAGCGCACGGTCAGTTGAATCGATGTTCATGTGCCTCGGCTTCCACATTTCGTATATAATTCCTATCGTAAGCCGTTCTTTTGGTGGGTTTTCGGCAATAGTTACCGGAAAAGGGATATATTGTGGGTTTGAAATAATAAACAAAATGCTGTTTATGAGTGAATTATATTGATTTTTATCAATAATAAAGGTGAATTTTATTTTGTGTTATTATCATCGGGTTCAAATGGGCCGGACCATTGGATGTAACATGCAAAGTGGTGCGGACTCAGCATTGAGTCAACTACGTGTGCAGGAATTTCTTGACGATGTTAGCAATCTAGAAAGTTGTGAAAATCATCTTTCATGGTATAATGTTGATGTTGCAACAATGTTAGAGGGATGCAGAATTCTTGGTCACAGCACCAATCCCGCTGATGGCTCAGCAATTATTTTTCTTCAAGAAAGTGTTGTTGTTTGCAACCCTGAAGCTGGTCGTATTCAGCACTACCCACGTGGAATGGTTCACTGTTTTGTTGATGACCAACGGAAAAAAGAAGACCGTGAAGATGGTGAGCCCGTTTTTTCTACTGAACTTTTCTCTGTCTCTCCACGCGAGGAAGAGTTGTGTTACATGCTTAGTTGTCATGAAGAACATGATGTGCCAAATATGCAAAATGAAGTGGCTCGGTGGCTATGTTGGTTGAACAGTTGATGCCGCAAGGTTATCCAACCGTATTGAATGGTCAATGGTTCAGGCGAGCGGGATGAGTAACGAAATCAGCGATATTGTCGGCCGGATGGTCATCGATAGCAGAGGGAACCCAACAGTTGAGGTTGATGTCTTTGTCAATAGCCAGATGACTGGCAGAGCGATTGTACCTAGTGGTGCATCCACAGGCGTTCATGAAGCGCTTGAGTTGAGAGATGGCGACAATTCGCGCTGGGTTGGAAAGGGTGTTGATGCTGCTGTGGCTAACGTCAACGGGCCTATCCGTAATCTCGTGATAGGTATGGATGTAGGCGACCAAGAATCTCTTGATGGGGCAATGATTGATGCAGATGGCACGGCCAACAAATCTAATTTTGGTGCTAATGCAATATTAGGAGTAAGTATGGCTAGCCTCAAAGCTGCGGCTAATCTTACCAAGCAACCATTATGGAAACATATTGCGGGTAGTGGCGAAGTGTCTCTTCCAGTACCGATGATGAACATCCTCAATGGTGGTTCTCATGCAAACTCAAACGTTGATGTTCAAGAATTCATGGTCGTCCCTCATGGATTTGATGACTTCCCTACTGCGTTTAGAGCAGGAGTGGAGTGTTATCACGCACTCAAAGGGGCGCTCAAACAAGATGGGTTACTCGGTGGAGTTGGAGACGAAGGGGGATTCGCACCAAACCTACCAGCCAATGAAGAGGGGTTGTCATACATGGTCAGAGCCATCGAAGGGGCGGGTTATTCCACAGAAGAGATAGGCATTGCACTGGATTGTGCTGCTAGTGAATTTTACCACGATGGAGCCTACCAAATTGATGGCAAAGCGATCTCAGGGGAGGCGCTAGGGGAACTCTACTCCGCCTGGCTTGATGACTACCCTATTCTCTCAATCGAAGATGGATTCCACGAAGATGATTGGGTTTCTTGGGAGAGTTTCACCAAGCGAGACGGTGGGCGCTGTCAAATTGTCGGCGATGATTTATTTGTCACACAAAAAGCGCGGTTACAACAAGGAATTGATGCTGGTTCAGCCAACTCAATTCTCATCAAACTAAACCAAATTGGTTCAGTTACTGAAACTCTTGAAACAATGCGTACTGCATGGGATAGTGAGTTTACTACAGTAGTCAGCCATCGCTCCGGTGAGACTGAAGACACTACTATCGCTGACTTAGCAGTCGGGACAAACGCAGGCCAAATCAAGACTGGGGCGCCATGCCGTACTGACCGTGTAGCCAAGTATAATCAGTTACTCAGAATCAGCGAAAGTGTTGGTAATTACGCATCACCGTTTTAATTATTATTGAATCGTAGTCGTCAACAAATATTATTTTCCAACGGTCGAATCATCAGTGGTATCGTCTGAATCATCAGTAATCACCAATAACATCACTAACTGTTTCAAGACATCCTGGAAGGGTGCTTGAAAGTAGCATCAATGTAACAAGTGACATTGCTATTCTAATCTGGTTCATTCTAAACATGATTATTGCCATATTACAGCAATTAAAAAAGTTTATCCCGGCGAAAATGTGAACACCTACGCCTCTCCGTTCTGATTCTGATGGCCACACAAGGCAAGGGGCAGAAACTTGGGCCGGCTTTGCTCATCTCAACTCTAATCGTGATGCTGCTCGCGAGTTACATCCTTCCTTACACAGAGTTTAATGAGCCAACGATTGATGACAATTACACAATCAAATTGGTAGCAGAAGATTTGGGTGGACCGAGTTGTCTTGAATGGGTTAATTCCAGTATCCTAATTATCTGTGACCGCGATGGTGGAAGATTGATTAGTCTAGAATTTGATTACAATACCACAGACTGGAGTTGGAATGTATCTCAACACTCAACTTGGTTGGATGGGTTTGACAGACCACATGGTGTCCATATTGCTGCGGATTTCATCATGGTTTCCGAAGCAGGTAGACTAACTCGGATCAATCATTCAGGCCTAGATACTGATTGGATGAAAGAGGTCAAACAAAATGAAAGGTGGGCAATGATAGATGGGATTTCAATTGGAAATCATCAACCTAATGCAATCAATGAACTAGTTAATGGCACACTAGTTTGGCATGTTGGCTCAACCTGCAATGTCTGTGACCAAGATGATGAGCGAAACGCGGCTCTGCTCTGGGTCAATGCAAGTACTGGTGAACATGGGGTTCTAGCCAGTGGTGTACGCAATTCATACGATGGTGTATGGGTAGAAGGAATCGGTTACTTGTTTAGCGATAATGGTCGAGATTGGGAAGGAAAACACCCCCTTGAAGAAGTGAATTTGTTAGTTGCTGGTGCCGATTATGGATGGCCCGAAGATGACCCTGACCATCCAATACCAACCGGAACTATCGGGCCTGTAGCAACTTGGACCGCCCACAGTAGTCTCAACGGGATGACGAAAAGGCCGATGAACTCAACATTCCCTGGGAATGAACACACAGTCTATGCAACTGTTTTTGGTTCGTGGAATGCGGTGGTTCCAGTTGGTCATGAAATTGTTCAAATTGATTTTGAAGAAAACTCAACTAATCCTCAAGGATGGCAGGGAGAAGTTACCACGTTTGCATCAAACTTGACCACGCCCCTTCCAATAGCTTTCCATCCATCTGGTAATTACTTGTTTTACGGAATATTAACTGGTGGTGGAACTCTACATCTCATCACAGCAAATGACAACCTTGGCAACTAATGCTAATTTTGAACCGGTGAAGCCTTGAAGGGGTGGCTCTCGGGCTCGCTTGGAGGAGTAGTGGATGGGCCGTGAATTAATTCGTTTAGACGATGTACACAAGTCATTTGGCGCTGTACACGTCTTAGAAGGTATTCGACTCAGAGTTGATGAGGGTAACCGGATAGGAATCGTCGGCCACAACGGCGCTGGTAAGACCACACTTTTGCGCACAATTTCCAATCAGGACCAAGATATAGGTGATATTACATTCGCACCAGCGCTTAGAATCGCCTTTTTGACTCAAGTTCGCGACATAGAAGAAGATGCGACTTTGGAAGAAGAGTTGAACCGACGGGGTAGACAATTTCAAGAAATTGAAGATGAAATTACCGCTATTGAAGCGTCAATGGCTGACCCCGCTTTCTACGAGGGGGAATGGCAACAATCGATGGAACGCTACCAAGAATTGCAGAGCCTAATGGCTCGTTCGGGGGGAGGAGATGCTGCAGGGCACGCAAAAGAAATTCTCAAAGCATTAGAGTTGGCACATCACCCCTTAGACATGCCAATTTCACAACTATCAGGTGGAGAAAGAGCGAAGGTCGCACTAGCCCGACAACTTGTTGGATTGGGTGAAATTGATGTGTTCTTTTTAGACGAACCTACCAATCACCTTGACTTACAAACGCTTGATTGGCTAGAAGAATTTTTGATGAAATTTAAAGGTGCGTTAATGATCGTTAGTCACGACAGATATTTCCTTGACAGGGTTTGCAACAATATTGTTGAAGTACACAGCGCATCACTACGAGGATACCCTGGAAATTACAGCGCCTACATCGCTCAAAAAGAATTGTTTTTACAAACTCTTGATGAAAGAATTGAAAAAACCACTAAAGAAATTAAACGCTTGACTGGAGCCTTGCAATCGATGAAAAGAGCGAATAAATACGACAAATCTATTTCACAAAAACACCACATGATTATGCGCTCACAGCGCGAATTAAAATGGTTAAAATCAATCAAACCAAGGCAGCGTAAAGCACTACGATTTGACCTATCTTCAACTCAAAAAAGCAGTTTAGATGTGCTTGATTTTCACAGCGCAAACATCACTTTTGAAGGCCTCAATAGACCTATTTTGGAAGATGTTACAGTGGGTGTTTGTAGGGGGCAAAAAATTGGGGTTGTCGGGCCAAACGGTGCTGGAAAAACTACACTATTACGAATTATCAGAGGTGAAATCAAACTTGACTCTGGAGAAATAGAAGTTCTGCCAGGTGTACAATGTGGATATTTTCACCAAGACCACCGAAACATCGATTTCACACTAACGCCAGAACAGCAAATACAGAAATTAAAACCAAAAATGCCGTATGGTGACTTACGCGCACTGCTAGGCCAATTTCAGTTCAGTCCTGGAATGGTTAAGACGCAAATGAACAAACTAAGTGGTGGGGAAAGAGCAAGAGTTGCAATGCTCAAACTATTGTTGGAAGAAAATAACCTCTTGCTTCTTGATGAACCAACTAATCATCTTGATACTGATGCTGCTGATGCTGTTGAAGATGCATTAAAAGAATATGATGGAGCAATAATTGCGGTCAGTCACGACCGCTGGTTCTTAGACCAAATTTGTGATACTATTTGGGAATTGAAGGGCGATGGAAATCTCAAAGTTTGGCCGGGTAATTATTCAGAATATATTAGACGCAGTCAACAATAGTTGTTGCTCTTGTAATACCATCAAACAGGACGGAATGACAAAAACCCAAGACGTAACCCGTGTTCTTAATGAATGAAGAAACACGGTGTCCATGGTCTACCAAAGACCCGCTTTACATCGCTTATCATGATGAAGAATGGGGGCGGCCGAATCATGATGGCCGTAGATTATTTGAGAAAATTATTCTAGAAGGGGCACAATCTGGGCTTTCATGGATAACTATCCTAAGAAAGCGAGAAAATTATCGTAATGCGTTTGCAGGCTTTGACCCTGCTAAGGTCGCCGCATTTGATGACGATGATGTTGCGCGGCTAATGAATGATGCAGGAATTGTTCGCAATCAAGCAAAGATTCGTTCTGCAATTAATAATGCCAAAACTTTCGTTGAACATTTTGGAAATGATGAAGATGCTTTCAGTGCCTTTTTATGGAATTTTGTTAATGGTGAACCTATTGTAAACCGGCGCAATACCATGGACGACATTGCGGCTGTAACAAATATTAGCACCGAGATGAGTAAGGCGCTCAAAAAATTAGGATTCAGTTTTATCGGGCCGACTACTTGCTATGCGATGATGCAAGCTGCAGGTATGGTTGATGACCATCTTGTGACCTGTTTTTGTCACACTTCTAACCGTTCATTCAATGTCTAAACAAACGAACGCCAGTGAATAGCATTGTCATTCCGTGCTCGTCTGCTGCATCAATAACCTCTTGATCCCGGATTGAACCACCTGGTTGTACTACACTAGTAATTCCTATCTCATTCGATGTGTCAATACCGTCTCTGAATGGGAAGAAGGCGTCTGAAACCATCATTGCCCCTCTTGCTCGCTCTCCAGCACGACGTGCCGCAATTCTAACTGCTTCAACACGACTAGTTTGGCCGGGACCAATTCCAACAGTTGCGAATCCTGTTGTTGTTGGCTGAACAAAAACTACGCAGTTGGACTTCACTTGAGCACAAACTGTCACACCAAACCTAGCCAAATCAATTTGTTCTGCTACAGCTTCTTTCTTTGTTACTGATGTGACTGTATTCCAATCTATTTGGGGTGCACCTTCCTCTTGTGCTAACCAACCGCCGTCTATTTGTCTCCAACGTAATTCTGGGTCTAATGGAGTGAAATTGTTGAAAGTCAACATCCTACGATTCTTCTTCTCTGAAAGAATATCTAACGCCGCATTATCGTAACCGGGAGCGATAATACATTCAACAAAATGGCCGCCAATTGCTTCAGCAACTTCAGCGCTAACTACTTGATTGAAAGCAATTACACATCCAAAAGCAGATTCTGGGTCACTAGCAAGTGCGTCGCTCCAAGCAGCAACTTGGTTAGTTGAAACTGCAACCCCACACGCATTTGTGTGCTTAATAATGACACAACAATGTGGCCAATCGCGCCATTCATCACCTGTAACTGAACGTGCAAAACGAAGAGCCGCATCTAAATCTAGATAATTATTGAATGACAATTCTTTGCCACCATGTTGTTCTGCGTTCGCCAATCCTTCAGACCCTTTGACATCTCTTGATGAATCAAAAAATCCTGCTATTTGGTGGGGGTTTTCACCATATCTCAATCGGTTTAATTTGCCACCAGAAATCAATAGTCGCGGTGGTAAGTCACCTTCTAATTCAATTCCTTCAAAACGTTGAGCGAGTGTAGTGGCTAAAGCAACATCATACGCGGCGGTTCGCTCAAATGCTGTTAGTGCTAAGCGCTGCCTAACATCCAATGGAACTGACTTCGGGTCGCCGTCTGTCTTCTGTAAATGTTCTAACACACCATCGTACTGACTTGGGTCGGCCATCACCAAAATATCTGAATGATTCTTTGCTGCCGCTCTAATCAATGTGGGGCCGCCAATATCAACCATCTCGATTAATTCGTCCATTTCAGCGGGGGGGTCACGGGCTGCAACCTCTTCAAATGGATAGAGATTAACAACCACCATGTCAATGCGCGGGTAACCAAGTTTGGATAATGTATTGACGTCGTCTGGATTATTTCCTCGTGCTAAAATTGGCGCATGAATTGCAGGGTGTAGAGTTTTTACTCGCCCATCAAAAACTTCTGGGTGCTCAGTTACAGAACTGACATCTTCAACTTCAACGCCCGACTCACGCAAAAGGCGTGCTGTTCCACCTGTGCTAACAATTTTCCAACCCATTGCTTCCAAAGCAACTGCTAACGCCGTTACGCCGGTTTTATCGTATACACTAAGCAGTGCTCGTGGTGAATTCATGCCCTTTCTATCCGGCACTTCACTGGTTGTTCCGGGCTGCTCATCCATGCTCATCCACGAAACCCGTTATCACTCCATAGAGAGGACGTTCTTGACCATTCTCCTACTCACAAAAAAAATATATTTCAATAATAAGCAACTATAGGGTGTGAAAAATATTATTTCAATCTCCTCTAGAACTTATCACTTGGTCACAACGAAGTAGTGTGTTTGCTGTTTCTGTAGCCGCAATTATTCCATGCAATATGCTTTCAGCGGGCTCCAAAATATTGTTCATTGATTCAATAGAACCGTCAGCAGCAATACCGGCCGCCTCAACCCCGTCACGCACCGCCGAACGAAGTTCTAACAACGCATCGAGAGGATTAGCGCCACTATTTGCAGCCAACATCCAAGGTAACATTTCCAACGCCCTACTGAATGCCTCCATACCGAGTCTGGTCCTATCAGCAATTTTTTCTGCGGCTTCCTTAACCGCTTTTGATGCAATCATGTGTGATGCGCCGCCGCCAGGAAGGGTGCCACCTTCAGTAATGGTGAGGCTGGTTGCCCGCAACGCATCATACATCCCTCGGATTGTCTCTTCGACCCCCATTGCACCTCCGACTAAGATAGTCACAAGAGGGCCTTCACATGCATCAAAAATTATTCTGTCTTGAACAGCTTCTGTCGCCATTCTTCGCTCTGCTTCCATGCGACCAACAATACCTAAATTGTCACTAGATAGGTCATCTAGATGCTCAACTACAGCCGCTCCACTTGCTTGAGCAAGTTGTGTTAATTGCTTGCCATCAAGACCGTGGATGACAACTTTTCCTTCGGCCGCTAATCTATGAAGAATTATTTTTTCAACATCGCCACTTGAACAAATTATTTCTGCTCCGGTGGAAATGATGTTGTCAGCAATAGCGCCAAGGGTTTCTTCTTGAATTAACATAAATTTTTGAAGATCTTCTGCTGATTGCAACTCAATTTCACTATCGCGCTTCATTTCTCTCTGTTTAATATCACAATTCAGAAGTGCTACTTTGGCGTTCTCTCGAACCCCTGCCATTCTCTCCATTGGAATTCGTTGGCGCCAGAATACTCCAGAAAGCAGGCGTGTATCGTTGATTTCGCCGTCTTCAAATTTATCAAACAAAATATCTTCTGAATCACAACGCAAACCAGATTCTGTATCATGGGTTACTTTCAATAATGCTTCAACTAACAATTTAGCATATTTTGTATCTGAACCAGCAGCCCGGCCACCTAATGCTGTCATTGCAACTTTTTCTAATGTTTCAACATCATTTTGGCTACAACTTTGAATCTCATTTTCAAGAGATGAAATAGCAATTTCAACCGCGGCTAAATATCCGTCTACAACAGTCAATGGATGGACACCTTTGCGAATCAATCTCCCCGCTTCATCAAGCAACGCCCCTGAAAACAATACTGTTGAAGTTACCCCATCACCAATTGCGGCCTCTTGCGCCTTACCAAGGGATACCAACAATTTCGCACCTGGGTTTTTGATAAGGAGATCATTTAGGACGCGGGCCCCATCAGAAGTTACGGCAAATTCTCCACTTGTCTTATACAACCCCTTATCCAAGCCTCTTGGACCAAGTGTTCCACGAAGAATTGAGGCGAGAGTTTTTGCTGCGTGAATTAATTTCTGAGTAACTTCCACACCAGAAGTTATCCGAGTCTCTTGACGAACGATGGTAACGGGACTTTTGCCTTGCTCCGCCATCCACTCACCTAGCCTTGCGACCAATGACCCCTAGATGAACCTTTGAGCCGATTGAAAATTTCATATGTCTACTAATTTCGATAAAAACGGTATAAAGTGAACCACCAAAGGAATGTGATGAAGATGCCCACTACATTATGGATCCACCCGTTTCTTAGAGATGTTTTTGATGTTGAATCTGCTATTGATGAATGCCATTCACCATCTATCCTTTGTCGTTGATTTGATTTAAGTAAAAACGACATGCTAGAAGCAGAAAGGCCTGATGATAATAATGCCATTAATAGAATCAATATTGTGGTTAAAAATGTCATTGCTGATGATGCGTCTAGTCCTTTCCCAATCAAATAAAAACAAAGAGGTAAAAGCGGAAAAATGTATGAAAATGCGTGCCAGAAAATGTGTGAAGAAAATGTTTTTTCAACCGCTTCTGTGTCAAATTTATCCCATACAAAATCACTAGCAAAATTGTGAACAATTGTAGCAATTGTCACCACTGCGAGTAGAAAGAGAGGTGCGGCCACAAATTACCTACTATCAATATAGAATATATGCGCGTCGGTTGAATAATAATGTTAAATCGGCATTAACGGCGACCTTTTCTCTTAGAACGTCGGTCCTTTTTGCTACTGTGCGATTGCTCCCATGCGCGGCTACCCATGCTTCTTTCAACATCCATATCATATGAACTTCTGAACTTGTTTTCAGGGGCCCTAAAGCCTCGCGGTAACTCTTTTGCAGATTTGATTGAAAAGCCAATCTCATATTCTTCTTCTAGTCCTTTTACTGTTGAACCGCCTTGACCAACTAGAACGCCTATTGCTGATTCATCAACATAAATTTCAACATTTAACCCGCCGCTGAACTTTACATGGTGAATTCGTATGCCATAATTTTCTGAAAGCGTGTTCTTTAACTGGGCAGCAGCAAGTAATTGCATTGGTGACATCTCACTTCCTGATGATTGACCATCCGCATCAACAATACAAATTTGTTCTCCAAAAGAAAATATTTCGTTGAGTACTTTGCCATCAGAAAACCGCTTTACTTGTATTACTGGTCGTGCTAAATCTGCTTGCATTCCTGATGGGGCCTTTACTGTCATTTGAAGTTGTAACACTTCTGCAATTTTTCCCTTTTCAACATGAATAATGGTTGTCAAAATTTGGGCTAAAATACCTAATTCAACTCTTCCAATCATTCGCTGAACTGCTTCTAAAGCAGAGGCAGAGTGTGTGACGCCGAGAAGCCCGAGGCCAGCCAATCTACAATCGCCAAAGACTTCGAAATCTTTGGTTTTTCTAACTTCATCATAAACAATAAAATCTGGTCGCACCAAAAATAGAATGTCTGCAGTTAATTCCATTGAACCTCGTGAACGGTCGTCTTCAGCTAATGGTGCATATTGTGTCACTCTTTGTGGCAATTGCAAATCACGTGGGCTTTCCATTGTTTTTACAACCGCCCCCTTTCCATCTAACCAATGTGCAATCGCACTTGCTAAGGTTGATTTTCCTGAACCTGGCATTCCACTAACGAGGGTTCCTTGATTTTGTAAATCTGCTATCAAATTAAGCAATTTTTCATCAAGTCCATAATCCTCTAATGACGGTTGGGCTACTGGACGAACAACAATTATTTCCCAACCATCAGAAAATGGTGGCCATGATACTGTTACCCGTAAATCACCAACTTGCATTACCTTGCAACCGTGGCGGTCAATTTCAATAAAACAATCACTTCTTGATTCGTTGTGTTGTTCAACTGCAAGTTCAAGCCCTTCTGCTATATTCTCAATTGTTGAACGGTCCATCAATTCAGCATCAAGTTCAACAACTTCTAATTCCGTAATATGGCCCCGTTTTACTCTTGGTGAACAATCTGCTTTGAGGAATACTGTGCTAACCGTTTGGTCAGAAAGTAAACTCTCCAGTGCTTCTGGAATAGGGGGGTGGTCACCAAATTTAGCCATAATACTCTACTCAAACTGTTTCGCCTTCAAAGGCGGTCATACACCAATGAAAAAGAATAGTGGAAACTGCCGCAACGAAAATTGCGCCAACGATTGGGAAGCCGAATGTTTGTGAAACAAGATAATAGAGGGCAAGCCCGACTACAAGTAAAATTACATAATTTCCAATTGTTGCAGACCTCAAATCAAAGCCTGAAATCACATCATCTCGATTCGCTATTGTCCACCAAACTAAGGCTACAATACCTATTAGTGTGGCATATCCAACAACCATCCCAACACTATTTCCAAGTGCAGATGTGTAGAGATTATACAGTGGGCCAAGAAGGGATGCGGCTGGATTCATGTCTACCCCACCGGCCTTCAATTTTTGAATGCTCTCTCAAAAGAATATGGAATGTCACTCTAATCCAGCAGAAGATAACGCATCTGAGACCATTATTACCCCATTACGACCGACTTCACCGGATGCAAGGGGTTTCTCTGTATTGTCTCCATTAACATGATGAATAAATGCGCGTAATTCTGCTGTTAAACTCGGCTCACCCAATGGTAATTCAATTCGGTCGCGAGGGGCTGCGTCAAAACCTCCCCATTGTTGACCGTGTGCGTTCCCAGGGTGGTGATGGATCCATAATCCAGAATGATCAAGATAGTCGATAGAGAGAGATGCGTCCCTACCTATCACGCGTAATTTTCTCACTTTACCCTGAACTCTACTCCGCCAAGATACTGTGACTATTGCCGAAACGCCATTTGGGTTACCACCTGAATGTGGTGGGAATTTCATTTCAATAATTGCGTGGTCTTCTATTTCTGGGTTATCTGATGGTAATGCTAAACAATGGATATCTATTGCATCCACATCACCCATCAAATCTTTCATAATATCCATATCATGAATGGCCAATGCCGCAATTACCCCAATGTCTGGTCTTGGTTCTCTTACAGATAATCTATCAGTTTCAATATGAAGAACAGGGCCAAGTACTCCTTCTGCGATCAATTCTGCTGCTTTACGAACTGCTGCATGATAACGGAATAAATGGCCAACCATTAACACGCGGCCGGTTTTATCGGCGCAAGTCAACACATCGTTTGCTTCTTTTTCGTTCATTGCTAGTGGCTTCTCAACAAGAACATCAATTCCTTGCTCCATCAATGAAATTGCTTGAGAAGCGTGTTGAGGGGTGGGGGTAGCAATTGTTACAGCACTTACTCCTAGAGATTTGAGGTCGTTAGCATCAGTACACCATTCACAGTCAAACTCTGATGCCATACTTTCTGCACGTTCTGCATCAACATCACATACAACAAGACCTGAAATTACACCTTCACCACGGAGTGCGGAAAGGGTGCGAACATGGTTTCGGCCCCAATAGCCAGTTCCAACCACCCCCATCTTCAAACTCATTGACCGGCCGAACCTGCACCCCTCTTTCACGCTGCCGGAACTGTATGTAACAACTTCAAGGGGTGGTTTGTCTGATATAGGGTAACCAAGAGCGGAAATCATGGCGGGGGTGTTAATTGCTGCCATTCGGGACCTAGACCCCCCGGCTGGTGGAGCTGAGATGAGTCTTGCAACTCTTCTCAAAGGTGCTTGTCAACCAGGCCCATTAGAAGAGGCGGATATACTGTATATTCCAAGCCACTCATCACCTAGTTTTGACCCTGCGCTTCTTGAACAAGCATGGCGAGGAGAAGTGTTTCAAAGTAACGCACGAGGAACTGTTACAGATTTAACTTTAAATTCCGGCTTAGAAATTTCCGCCTTTAATATACCAATTGAAGATATGTGGTCGGGATTGGCATGGAGATCACGGGGGAAAAGTGGGCAACCAAACTCAAAATTGCAGGCTAAACATTTGAAAAGGGCAAATAAAAAGTTCGCTAAAGAAATTAAAAAATCAATTCAAATCGCTAAAGAAAATGCCAAACAAAGTGGCTTGCCGATTATTGGGGTGACTCAACTGCATTGGTCTGCTGGTGCAGCAGCTGTTTTCAAAGAATTAAATATACCCTATCTTGTATTTGTCAGAGATGAATTACAATTCATTCAACCTGATATTTACCGCTCTAGTATAGAAAATGCTGCTGCTGTGTGTTGTGCCGGAAGTGGGCTAGGTGCTCAAGTAGCTGAATTTTTCAAGGTTAAAGCAATTAGAAATGTTCGGCTTCCTGTGGATTTTGAGGGGCGTTTTGGAACTGTTGATGAAATTGAAACCATTCGTGCGGCGGGATTAGCAAATCGGGCGAAGAATAACGACTTAGAAAATCCAAGAATTGCTATTGTAGGGGTTACTCCAGAAAAGGGATTTGCCTTCTATCAACAATTGCTACCCTACCTTGCAGAACAATGGCCAGAGGCGATGGTCGATGTATATGGTGGGGGGGCTTATGCAGAGGAATTGGGGAAATTTGCAAACACCACATGGCATGGCCACACATCTGTCAGTGAGGTCTTTAGCCGCTGTGACATACATCTCCTAACTGTAGCCTCAACAGGTTCTTGGGGCCGTGTAATTAACGAGGCGGGTTTGTTTGGCATTCCCTCTGTTTCAATCTCAATCGGTAGCCAACCTGAAGCGGTTGGTAATGGTGGAATAATTGTTGACAAAACGGCTGGATTAGATGCTTGGGTTGACGCTTTGCGCACCACATACAGCCAACGAGAAGAGTTAGGGGAATTGGCAAGGCAACATGCGGGAATTGTAGATCACCGACGCTCAATCGCCGCGTTCCGTTCTGTCATCAAGGAGTTCTCTGAGGGGTTGTGATGGCTTACACTGAAGTCTCATTCGACGAGGCTTCTGCCTTCATTAACTTAGCAAACATTGCTAAATTAAGAGAAATAACACCACTTAAGGGTGGTTGGGCGAATTCAAATTATTTGGTCACCTTAGAAGATGAAACTGAGTTGGTTTTGAAGGTCTGGGATGAACGGCCCCCGGCTGAAGTTGAAAATATAATTGAACAAAGTTGTTGGTTGGAAAAACATGGAATCCCAACGCCAAACGCATTAATTCTGGAAAACGGTAAGAGAATGCTTGTCAAAAATGGACAAGCGTGGATGTTAATGCCGTTTGTGAGAGGTGGGTGGCTTCCTTCTGACCCTAAATCACTCTATGATTTGGGAAGGGTGCAGGCGAAGTTACACGAAGTACCAATTTGTGATGGTCTTTCATCAACTTTTTCAATTGGATATGTTCTTTGGCAGCAAATGATTGATGATGCAAAGAAAAATAATACTACCACCCCATTTATCGAATTATTGCAAACAGAAATGGCGTCCTTAAAGAAAAGTATCCCTGATGATTTACCTCGTGGAATTATTCACGGGGATCTCTATCCAGACAATGTAATTGGGGTAGAAGGAGAAGTGCGAGCACTACTAGATTTTGAAGAAATTTGCATTGAATCCTTAGCCATGGATTTGGTTACAACATACGTTGGATTTGGCTGGAAGGATGGTTTGCCGGTTCCTGAATTGTGGTATGCGTTGTTGGCTGGATATCAGTCGGTTCGGCCATTGACAGATGCAGAACATGCATCCCTTTCCGACCTACACCGATATTCGGTTCTAGCAGTCGCTGCTTGGCGTTATTGGCAATTCGTGATTAATATACCTGGAACAGAACACACCAATAGATATGTGGAAATGATTGAACGGTTGGATAAGCCGTTGCCTTTCTAATTAGCACCACCTCAGGACAAGCGGCGTGCAGGGTTGCCTGCATAGGTGCCTGCCTCTGTGATATCCTTGGTAACAACTGCACCGGCGCCGATGACAACATCATCGCAGATTGAAACAGGCATTATTGTGGCGTTTGTTCCGATAGAAACTCGGTCACCAATCTTGGTCTCAGCCCACTGAGATTTATCTCCTCTTGCTGGACCGCCGATTTTGAAAGGGTCGTTAATGAACATGGCGCCGTGGCTGATGAAACAATCTTCCCCAATTGTCACTAATTCACAGATGAATGCGTGTGATTGAATTCTTGTCCTAGCGCCGATTGTGACATCTTTTTGAATTTCAACAAATGGCCCAACAAACACATTATCAGCAATTTTACAACCATAAATATTGGCTGGTTCAATGACTGTAACTCCCTCTCCAAAGTCAACATCAACAATTCCCGACTGCAGGCGCCGAGGCTCACCCATGTTCTATGCCTCTAGTGTCTAACACTTCAACACCACGCCCGAAACATTGACTGTGGGGCGACAATAGCACAACTAGGTGGCAATACATGGGGGTTGAAATTGAGAGAAAATTTTTGATTGAAGATTCAACCAAATTACCCCCCCTCGGAGAAGGTGTGAAGATGATCCAATGTTATGTTCCATCTGAGGTTTGGCTAAACTATTGGCCAGGAGAAATTAGTGAATTAGGACAAGTGTTAGCCGACCCACTCTCCGCATATCGATTTAGAGTGCATGGAAACACAGCTATTGCAACAGCAAAAAATCGCTCTGATGGGCCATCACGATTAGAATTTGAAAAGGAAATACCATTAGAATCGGTGCTTGAAATTGTTAATTCAAAAAAATATCCAAGTGTTGAAAAAACGCGCTATATAATCCCTACAAATGATGATTTGTTTTGGGAAATCGATTTCTTTGAAGGAAATAATTCCGGCTTAATCATCGCTGAAATCGAAATTCCAACACCCGAACACCCTATTGATTTGCCAAATTGGATTGGTCGTGAACTTACTGGTCAAGATGATGTTTGGTCAAATTTCGCTTTGGCTAAGAATTTACATCAAAAAGAATAATTGCAAGGTTGTTTTCGAAAATATATGATTGTAAAGAATTTGATGATGGCGCTTTTGATGGCGTCAATATTTTTTGTTGGCTGCATAAGTGATTTGATACCGTTTGGCGGGGTGCATGAGGGTACATTTGATATCGACCGCCTTGGTACAGGAACAGATGAAGTGGATGATATGATTGTGGAATTAGAATTAATGAATAGCACATCTCCAATTAAATTCAACGATGGTACAGCAGCACAGGACGGTGGGGAACACTACAGGTTCCGTCTTGTAGTAGGTGACCTAGATGATGAAAACAGCCCCACATACGAATGTAGGCTAGCATCAAATTCACCAGAGGATTGCCTCATCATAGAATCTGTAGAAGATGGGGTTTGGGGAATTGATGAAATTATCACATTACAAGAAAACAATGTAGACATATGTAGTAGTGGTTGTCGAATTCAAATGACAATTATGAACGGTGACATAGTTACGGAACAAGAGGAAAATCTACAATATGTCGCCCAGAAATCAATAGGTGGACCTATTGGCCACACTACTAATTTCTGGATGGGTCAATGATTCCCAACAAACTAGTTAGAGTGTGAAACTGCAAACAGCAGAAATTACCTGCTCTACTTCGTCATCCGTTAAGTGAGG
>JABIGF010000006.1 GCA_018650285.1 Methanobacteriota archaeon | reverse complement strand
GTTCAGCAACGAGTTCATCATTCCGCATTGATACCAAGGCCCCAGAAATGCCTGGACCATCTTCATCTTCAATAACCAGTGAGTCTGGTTGGTCTAACGACCCAAACTTTTGGGTTGTTATTGGGGCCGATGACAGTAATTCAGCTGCTAATAATGGTGAAGTTTCTGGCGTTGAGACCATTCATTTGAAAATGAGTCAAGAATCATCAGTCGCTAAATCAGATTCTGGTTGGATCAACACTTCTTGTTTGAATGGACAAGGTGCTGCCTCCGCAGAATGCTCTGGTCGTCAAGTAACCTACGATATGTCTAGCGTAGGCTCTGGGGTAGCTTATGCGTTCTACTACGCAACTGATGTTGCTGGAAATGAGCCTTCTGAATCTGAATTGCTTCCAAGCATAATTTATGACATATCTTTCCAGTTCGATTTTGATGCCCCTCATGGCGACCTTGCGCCTGTAATAGGCAACATCGGTTCGAGTGGTTATCTCGAATCAAGTACAGCCGAGTTGAGTTGGAATGCCGCATCAGATGAACAAATAGGAATTGATGTATCAGGAATCGAGGGGTACGCCGTTGCAGTGAATGACCTACCTACATCACCTTTATCAGATGTTAATCACCCTGAAACATGGGATGAGGTTAATGGATTCCAAGATGGTACGAATAGAATCTGCGTATCCGCTATAGATGTTGCTGGAAACAATGGTTCGTGGCACTGCACCGCTGATTTCGAATATGATGCTGCTCAATTTGACACAGATGATGATGGGTTTTCGGATGCTGATGACAACTGCCCCACCGCCCCTAATCCTAATCAGGTTGATTCTGATGAAGATGGTATCGGTGATGCCTGCGAAGCTGATTCTGACTACGATGGAATCATTGATGATGAAGACAATTGTGTTAATGAGCAAAACGTGGATCAGTCAGATTTCAACAGTGACGGAATCGGTGATGCGTGTAGCGATATTGACGAAGACGGGGTTTCAGATGCTGATGACAACTGCCGGCAAGATGGCAATGCAGACCAACTGGATGGAGATGGAGATGGAATCGGAGATATCTGTGACGATAGTGACGATGATGGAGCCATGGATGCAGTTGATAACTGCCCATACCACCCCAACTCTAGTCAAGAAGATGAGGACTCTGATGGAGTAGGAGATGCCTGCGAAGGAGCACCAGCAGACGGCGATGGTGATGGTGTACCTGATATCGATGACAATTGCCCCTCCACACCCAACTCAAATCAGAAGGATACAGATTCAGACGGAGTTGGCGATGCTTGCGATTCAGTTTCGGGCGGTTCTAGTGGTGGCAATTCAGCCCCCGCCGCTGTTGACATCAAGAACCCTTCACCAAACTCATTCTATTCTCAGAGTGAGTTGAGCCAACTTTCTTTGGAATGGTGGTCTGCTACTGATGACATTGAGGTTGTAGGGTACCGCATTCAATTTGATGAACTGGGTTGGAGAAATGTATCTCAATCACAATTAAGTTATCCATTCCCATTGCTTGAAGACGATGCCCAACATAGAGTTCAAATCTATGCTGTCGATGCAGATGGATTGTCCGGACCGACCTCCTCGGTTACTTTCAGTATTTGCCCGGATGAGGCTTCTGCTAACGATGATCATACTGGGTGTCAATCATCTTCAGGGCACGCCTCCACCATCGGCTGGAATTTAGAAACATTAATGGGCGGAGGCATACTCATTTTACTTGGAGTAATGATTTATCTTTGGGGGATGCGTAGAAGGTAACAAATTATCTTTGCTGGAGTGAAATGATATGAAACGTGTTGCAGTAGTTCTTCTCGCTTTGTTCTTATTATCAATGATCCCAGTTGATTCAGTCAGCGCTAGTAATAATCCCCAAGTGAGTTTTACCGTACTTACTAATGGATGTGGTTCAACTCAAGTCGTGCCAGATATTGTACAAATATACGATGATACTTGGACAGTCCGAGGAATCATTGAAGATGATGCCCAGCACACCTTTGTAACAAATGTGGTTACAGGCCAAACCTATCATGTTGAAGCATATTCTGGCAACATGCTAATTGCCTATCAAAATGTAGTTGCATCATCATCGGCTCATGTAGACCTTTGCGTTAATGATAAAGAAGAACTTGAAGTAATGGTGACTAGTAATGGGGAACCTGTACCAGAGGTGGAATGTAGATTATTTGGCTACAATCACTACGATGAAAATTTCGATGTTTCTCCAACCTGGGAGAGGCATTACTACTCTCCTGAGAAAGTTAGTGATTCCCAAGGTATCTGTTCTTGGGAAGTATACCCTACTACTCAATTGGCAAATGGAGCGGCTCATGGTGAAAAATACAAAATCTCTTATATCTTGCCTCATGGGCTGGAGAGGTGGTGCAATCCTTACTATTTGCCACAAGGAGGGCATGATGTACCTCGCCGGTTTGAACTCTCATCAGAACAGGAAAACTCTGGAGTGTGCGATAGCCCAGCTACAATAACTTCCCAATCTCAATCTAGTTGGTCAGAACCAGTATGCAACCATCAGGATGACCACTCATCTGGATTCGACGCTAAAATATGGCCGAAGGTTCCAATCACAGGTGTTTCGGATGGGCTGATTGTCAACGGATGCTTATCGCCCTCTAACGCAGATAGAGAGGATTACTTTACCGTGGAAACTGATGATTTCTATGATGTGTCATTCTTGCACCATTCCGGTGATTCCGGTGATGTTCGCTTAAAAGAATCTGGGTCCCTGCCTTCCAGTTCTGGATTCATACAAGTTGGCGGTGGAGAATCTATTACAATCGTGGTAGATAAGCCACTAAGTTCGAGTAGCACCACCTCTTACACTTTGCTTTTTGAGAGAAACGATGCTCTGAGTGATGCCTTAATTGCAATCGGTCAAAGCGAGAGTCCACAATTGATTAATTATGGGCCGCCGGTTGTGAATTGCGTTGATGGATTCAATACTTGGCTCCAGTTCTACATCGCAGACCCAAGTGGAGATTTGGGTAGCACTACTAAAGTGGAAATTGGAGGGCACCTTGACTCACAAGTTGTTCAAGTTGGAGAGCCCTTGTCAGTTGAAGTAGATGGTTGCTCAGATGGCTTACTTGAAATGAAAGTTATTGATGAGGGTGTAGAGGTCACTTCCAAGCAGTTCGCTGTAGAGGAGTTCGAAGTATTGGGTTTAACGGATAACGTTGTATTCATAAACGCCTTTGCATATGTTCGTCTTTCTGAGCGACTAGATCAGGGCAACTGCATTTCAATAGTGCAAGTCGGTACGAGGTCGGCACTTGGGCAGGCGATTGGAAAAGCAGAAATCACATCTACGGAGAAGAGTACGACTCCATGGTATTGTGGCCATACAGCAACAGATTCAATTCAATTTCAGGCTAAGGAACTGGGTTCTCTAAACAATATGTTATTCATTAAATTCAGACAAGGGAAAGGAGGTGAACCACAGTTGATTTTCCACTCGAATATGTATGTTCTACCGCGGTGCAGTGACCAAGTGGCCACAGGTGAAGTCGACGAAGTGAGTTCCTATCTATTCGTGGATTGTGAAGGAAATGAAGCGGGGTTAATTGTATATCAAGACGATGGCGCAGGAGACCTAGACCAGAACAGTTGGCAACACATCAATTCTTGGAATGAAGATACCCACATGGTCATGTTCACCAATACAAAGATGGTTGCTCCAAGTGAAGAAGAGGTTGAATATATCGATTTGATGATTCCAACCCTCATCAAGAGGTGCCATGAATCCAATTTCAACCTGAATTATGTCCAAGACCCAGACCCCGGCCCTGGTGGTGTGTTCAATTTCATAGAAGTTGTTGGTACATTACCGGAATTTGCTGAATCAAACGCTAATTTGGAGAGAGTACAATCTGGTTTAAATTCTTCAGTCATTGAAGGAGATTGTCTAGTTCATTCCGAGTATGTTCGCTCGGT
The DNA here is from genome assembly GCA_018650285.1 of Methanobacteriota archaeon. Lineage (GTDB taxonomy): Archaea > Thermoplasmatota > Poseidoniia > Poseidoniales > Thalassarchaeaceae > MGIIb-Q1. The sequence goes on along the minus strand of JABIGF010000006.1, from coordinate 106,545 downwards.
TGGACACAGCATCGCCATCATGCCAGATATTGATGACTGGGAGTCTATGGCTTTCGTACCTGCAACTGCAACCTCGCTTTCACGATTGACGGATTGGTGCACTGAGTACGGATTCCGTTGCGACCCGGTGACTCGCGACAGCCCTAGCAGGTGGGAATATGGGCCATTTAATTGCCAATTGTGGACCGCTTACAGTATCACGATCAAATCTATGGAAGAGCCACCTGACCCTTCATCCTTCCAATGGGAAGGTCGGATGGGGTTCTATGACCCTGCTAATCAAACCAATTGGTATGATTACTCAATGATGTGTTTCGGCCGCGATTTGGAGTGGAGAGCAGTAGGCGAGTGGTTCGTCAACTTCGCATTCCTTCTTATCGATATGTGGGCTGTTTCAACAATTGTAGTATCTGGGGGGGCTTCGATATTGATTGTTGGAGTTGGTAAGTGGGCTGTTAAGGGTGCCCTCAAAGGCGGATTCAAAGCCTCTTCAAGAAAGGTGCTTAGAAAAATCACACAAATCGGAAAAAACGCGTGGAAAGCGGGTGAGGGATTTGATGTCAGGAAGTTCACACGTCAGTTTGAAGAAATGAAGAGCCATTGGAAGCTAGGCGGTCAGTCCAACGAATTTGCGAAAAGAATAGATGATATTGCTGATCGTATACTAAAACTTAGTAATGAAGCGGGGTTAATTGTATATAAAGATGGAAGCAAGGTTTTTACTAATAAACAACTTCAACATATAGGAAAGAGGATGAATATAATCATCAAGAGATGTGATCCAAATAACCCTGTTGTGGTCGTCACACCCGATGGTAAGAAAATCACCGTCAGGGAAGTGTTGTTGGATTATTTTGATGACTTTACTAAACAACTTGAGAGTGAAGTGGATTTCATAAAAGGTGCATCTGAAGTCAATCCATCTAACCAAATAAAGCCTACAATCTTAGAACTAGATGGGCTTGCCGAAGCATCGAAAAAGTTCTCGCGAAATGGTTACTTTCCTGGCCCATCTAAGTGGGACAAGGGGAAAGGTGTAAACAATATCAAGGTCAAGGGTGGTCAGTTCGGAGAAAGCAGCCCGGATTTTCTGTTTGAAAATGTACTAATCGACGGGAGTGGCACCCCCACGAATGTTGTTCTTGAAGTCAAAACCAGTTTATCAAGTGCATTGCATAATACCCCTATCAAGCCGGGTCAAACAGCAAAATCACGTCAACAATTTGATGACATCCGTAGTTGGGCAAGAGAGTCATCTGACAGACATGTGGTGTACTTTACTGAATCGATTCATGGAGCAGTTAAAGAGGGGACCAATTCCTTCAACGATTTGAATGCATTTGATTTGATGTTCGACGAATTGACAATTATTGATGATTCATTAATTGGAAGATGGGAGGTAATACAAAAGCAAACTGCTGACCTTACCAAATTTACTAAAGTCAGTACTACATTATACAAATTGTCAAAAAACGGATGGATATACGTAGGCATGTCTTCTGTTTTTGATTTGACCAAAATTCCTGCATTCAAGTTCCCGGATGCCGGAACGATCGGTCGTACATCTGAGCCACAGTCCCTTGCTCTGAGCAGCTCTTGCTCGGACGAGACGATTCTTGTCACATACGGTGCGGAACTAGATTACGGAGTTCTCTGGGCTTGGATCAACATTACTGCTACTGAGATTCAGGTTCTCCACCACAGCGATTGTCAGGTCTTGGTCTCCGGAGTGCAATGGAGCACCCCTGTGGAACTAGATGAGAATGGAACGGTTGTCTCCACAGACTCATCCGCCGGAGAATCTACTTGGGAAACTGTGGGCCTACAGTACATAGTTGAGGATGATGGCATCTTTGTCAACCAACCTCCGCGTTTTCTTCCATTAGGCCCGTTACTTGAAAGTGGGATTCACAGAGCAGATGGAACAATTATCTATGAAATGCAATTGACTATCAATGAGGCTGAAACCGCCCCCGCCATGTTGAGGTATGATTTCTCTTCAATCGTCAATGACGCTGATGGAACCCATGACGACCTATATCTTAGTGTGACTGAGTCTCCAAACTGTGACTATCGGAACTATTTCTACATTGATGCTGATGGCCTCAATCTCTCACTCACTCTAATTGCTAATGCGAGTACGGACACATTTGGAGATAACGAACCGCACCGGACAATTCCAGATTCTGGCTTCCACTGTGAGGTCATATTAGCACTGTATGATTCACCTTTTACCCCTGACAACTTCCCTTCGCACGACAGTTACGCGCAGGGTGTGGCTTTGACCACGATTGGGATTCGGGTCTCGGATATCGATAATGACCCTTCAAAGTCAGCAAATGATGGCAATGCAATTTCAGGGATTAGTTTCATTCTGCTTCTACTTGCACTAATATTATTCTTAGCCATACTGAGGAAAAGAGACTAGCGTAAAACTTCAGCCCCAAGCTGTCTCGTCGCCCTCTTCAAGTTCTGGCATCTTTTTGTATGTGATATCGACCTTACTCCTATCCAGCCTGTCCCTCGTCTCTTCACAAGTTGTTACGAGAGAAGAATTGTCCAAGATAACTTCTTCATCTGGTCTGTCGTAAGTGAAGGATAGAATAGCTGAAGCAACAATCTCTCGGAGATAAGCACCAGTCATTCCTTTTGTCAATTTAGCCAGTTCATCCCAATTGATATCAGCAGACAACTTCACATTGGACAACATATTAATCAACATCTGCTTCCTTTGTTCTTCATTTGGAAGCTCAATATTGATGAAAGCATCTATCCTCCCAGGACGATTTCTCAAAGCCTCATCTAGATGTTGAGGATAGTTTGTCGTCACCACAGTAATGACCTTCGTATTAGGCTCTATACCTTCTAATATTTCTAGAAGTGAACCTAGGCTCCCATCATCCTCAACAGCCCGCCTATCCATTCCACCAATTGTGTCAATATCCTCTATTAGAACAAGAGTTGGAGATAATTTACGGGCCAACTTGTAAATATGTTTCAAAGTGAGGCCTTTCGACATTCTAGCCCTAGTCACATAAATGGTTGTCAAATCAACCATGTTGAGAAGAATACTGCAATATAGCGTCTTTCCAGTTCCGGGAATTCCCGCCATCATGATGCCACGAGAGGTGCGCATGCCAGCCTTTTCCAGTGCAGGAATGGCGCGAATGAATCCCACGATGTTCTTCTCCAGACTCAACTCAATCTCTTTGTCCAAGATAATGTCTTTCATTCCCAATTTTGGGTCGTGGTCCAACAATCTTAGATCAGAACCGAAACGTTCCCCCTTTAGAGGCCCGTTGGTGTAGAAATCTTCACGGAACCTATCCCAAAAAAGCTGTTCTTCATGATTAATGGAATTATAGATAATTTGTCCCTCAGTGAGTTCGTCATCGTAAGAACTCACTTCGGTTGAATTCAAAGTCAAAACCAGTTTCTCATCCCCGTCAACACTCTCAATAAAGAATACTACCGAATGAGGAAGTGAATGTTTCACCCCCCTTCCAAGGTCAAACATATTGTATCGAATACCCACGTGTTCGTCAATCTCGAAGTATGATTTAATATTTGATTTGTAATTTGTTTGGGATTTTATATTGTAAACACGACTAATATAATCAAGAAGATGCGCTAGATAGAATCCATTGTCAGTGTAAAACATATTACTAGACCATCCCCAATTGTTCTTTTTAACACCCAAGAAATCTGATACTTCGTTTGAAAACAATTTCTCTCGAACTGCTTTTCTCCTCTTCTTTTTTTGCTTAACCGTATCAATTTTTTTCCAGAGGGTGAATGCGGCCTCGGATAATTGACCCAAATCAACTTCACCTAGAGATGGCGTGGCCTCATTGGAAGGAGCAGAACCATCTTCTTCATGAGGGGGCATGTGCTTGGCGATTAGTTGTGGGTATTTTAATGATTTATACTAAAATTAAAGTTCGCCCGGTCCACTATACACTTTCTTCAACAGTTGATTTGAAGTCAGGAGCCCCTGCCACTCACCTCGCGAAAGGGCTTGGCAGGGTGTCATCATGAGGTTTGGAATGGCAGTAACTCTCTCCTTACTAATGGTACTGACTTCCTTTGCTGGTTGCTTCGGCGATAAGGAAACTGCTCCGACAAAAGAAGATACTCCGTTCACATTTGACAAAGATATTCCAGCAACCACTTGGTATCATTACGCTGGTGGAATTGACGCCCTAAATTCAACAGCGGTTGCTGATGCAAACATCACTGCAAACCTCACTAGTTTCAACACTCCATTCTGGGCGAATGGAAGTTATTACGGAATTGGAATGACTACCTTTGAACCAACTATGGGCATCACCTCTGACAATAATATCTACATGAGTAGTTGGGGTAACGGGCCTGCTGGTTCAACTGCTATAGTTCAATGTACTGGACTCATAGGCATGACTGACTTATCAGAATATTCGTGCACCAATGTGTATGACCCAGTAGCACCAGTGGCTAACTCAAATGACCCGTACGTGTACATTGACCCGTGGACTGACCGCATCATGAAGTTCGACATGCACGCTTTGCTAGGGATGACCGTTGAATGGTCTGACAATGAAGGGGCTTCATGGTCTCCACCAACAGTTGCAACATCCTACTCGGTTCAAGACCACCAAACTATTGCTTCGGCCCCCTATCCTGCTGCTTTACATCAAACAACCTGGGTGTTTTGCATCAATGGAAACTGGGAAGCGCCTCTATGCTCAACGAGTTTTGACGGTGGCAATACATGGAGTCCAGAAGTTCCGGGAGCCCCGCTTGGTTGTGGCAGTGGTGGCTTGTCGGCCCACTTAGAGGGGGCAGATGATGGTAACTTCTACCGCGGTAATCCGAGTTGTGACGCTACTGGATATGCGATTTACAAGAGCGATGATGGCGGATATACTTGGAGCGAACATGTGCTTCCAACAGAAGAAAGTGGTAAAGCAACTACTTGGAATGCTGAGGAAGCACAAGTTGGAGTCGATGAGGAATCAAATGTTTATGCAATGTGGATGGGTGCTGACAATATGCCATACTTTGCATATTCACGTGACCAAGCTGAAACTTGGTCGGATGCAATGATGATTGCACCTCCAGCCGGACTCACTGGAACCGGATTCCCAGTAGTTACGGCTGGCTCCGAAGGCCGCGTAGCCTTCGGTTATGTTGGTGCCATATCCAATGGAAGCGGAACTGAGGCATGGCACGCTTACATCACTACAGTCACTGATGCTTTCAGCGATAACCCTCTTTTCACCACAGTTCAAGTCACAGAAGAAAATGACCCTATTGATGACTTAGATGATTGTGGATACAATCGATGTGGCGGACTTGGTGATTTCTTAGACATGCGAATAGATGCACAAGGAAGAGTTTGGTTCGCACTCTCTCACAACATTGCTGGCGATATGGGTATTTTTGCAACTGTCACAGATGGTTCTGCTCTACGGGGAACACTAGAACCACTTCCATCAATGCCTGCAGGCGGACCTACTACCGTTGGGTTGTAATTGGAAAGGTACTCGCTCAGTTCGCCCATCAATCGTCAAGTTGGTAACAGCAGTCGGCTAAGAGTCATCATCACTGCGAGTAATTGTCCGAAGCAGCCTTTACACATCTCACTTCCGCTAATTCTTGGCATTTCCTTTTTGATTTTAACCATCTCTAGCAACATATTTTTTCAAAATAAGGAAAAATGCACGGGGCGATATTGAAGGGGGAAGCCTTCTCTGGCCAAATTATGCAACCGCATGATGAGAGATACTCTCCTGCTATCAGCGGTAATCTACCATCACAGAACAGCCAAGCACCAATTATTCAAACACAACAATTCACTGGGGTGGCTCCAGCAGGGCACACATACGTAATGCCAGATGTAACACCTCTAAGCCATCCACCTGATGACCTTCAACTCATCAGAGTAAGTAAACCGTGGAAAATATATGGGCGGATGCTCGGTACTGTGATAGTAGCCACTTTCATTGCTCAATTGATCTTCATGGTCCCATTCGGCCTCGCCATAGGTGACCCAACAATGTCCATTTGCGGGGGTGTTTGTGCAGCACCATTTGTATTTCTTCTCACCTTTATGAGAAGGCCAAAATTAGTCCATCTTCAACGGGCTGTCCAAGACGATATGGGCTCAAATGTACACCGATTGCCGATGGGCGGCTCACTACAAACACCAACGAAAACTCGTTTTTCACACCATATTGTAAGGGATGACTCACTTCTCGACACACCACCTAGTCGAAATGCGTGGATACTTTTCGCAGGACTATTGGTCATTACCACCTCGCTGACAATCCTTTACTTTACATCAGAAGCAGGAGAGATTGTTGCAATACTTCTATTCATCATCATAGGAATCCCAGCATGGTTGCTAGGATTCTCAATTCCTGTAATCGCATGGTGGTCTTGGTGTACTCGCAGGCTGGGACTTCACACGCGTCAACGTGAGGCTGAATCATGGTTGGTTGCAGGAATGCTTTCAGCTATCCCAGCCCTGACAATAAACTCTATGATTTTCCCTATTATTGCTGGCGCATTCTTCTCCGATGCGATAGTTGAAATGCTATTACCTGTGGTTTCAGCACCCTTCGGGGAAGAAATTTGCAAGGGGTTATTTGTCCTTGCATTTGTCCGCTCTATAGATTCTCCAAAGCGGGGATTCCAAATCGGATTTACTGTTGGCCTTGGATTTGCAATGCTTGAAAATCTGATTTACATTCTTTCATCAACATTTGGCGGCCCTATCGCATTTACCTTTACTGCATTAATCCGTGGAATTGGTTCAATCCCTGGGCACGCATTCTGGACCGGATTGACTGGGGCAGGCCTAGGTTGGTACATGATGGAAAAGAATGGAAATACAAACAAATACATTCAAACCCCTGAAAAAATGATTGAGCCTACTACTGAATCGCCCCTAGAATGGAAATTACTTGATCCAAAGAGTGGAGAATTTGTGGGAGAAACACAGGATGATGAAGCTATTATTGCGCCAGCCACAGAATTGCTTGGTGAATTCAGATTGCCTCTGCTAGAACCATTCACTGAAGTAGAAAAGAAGGGCGGACTGCCAGTGCCAAAACACCCACTTATCGGGTTGTGTCTAGCAATATCAGGGCACGCTTTTTGGAACGGTTCACTAACTGCACTCGAATTAATTGGAACTGCTCTCAATCTTAGTGATACACAAATATTCGCAACATCACTAATTTGGTCCGTATTCCTTGTTTCAGGCATTCTATTGCTAGGACGTGGCATCGTCTATGGAGTCATTTCAGCACCTACGCCGGAAAACTAGCGTGCGTTGACAAACGCGCGGCTAACGATTTTTCTATCAGTCACCTTATTGAACTAAGTCTATCGGCTGAGGCTTTGATAAGGAGAGGTGAGACCTTTGGTAATTGATTACTTACTTGATAGCGTCGGCATCACTGCAACCGACCTAACTCAAATTGTAGGTGGCCTTGATAAAACCAATTTATGGGTTTCAATATCGCTTGTCATACTTCTAACTGTCATTTCCAAATATCGTAACATACTTGATGGCCCTGGTATTGCTACTGCAATTATTCTAGGCACCATAGTTGGTGTTCTTGGGCATTGGACTTGGTTAGTCATTCTCCTAAGTTTTCTTGCAGCAGGTTCTGCGGCAACAAAATGGCGTTGGGAAGAAAAATCAGCTAAGGGGTTTGCTGAATCAGAAGATGGCCACCGTAAATGGTCAAATGTTGTTGCCAACGGTGGAATCCCCGGAGTTATTGCCATCTTCGCCTTCATGAATGAATCATGGGATTCGCTACTCCCAGTATATGGTTCTGCGATTGCTGTTGCAGCAGCAGATACATTTGCTAGCGAATTTGGCTGCGTAGATCCACGAGTCCGAATGATTACAACCATGAATAAGTGTGAGCCTGGATTGAATGGCGGTTGGAGTCCAAACGGTCAAGTGGCCGCATTTATCGGCGCCTTCATCATCGCAATCCTAACTTGGGCACTTGGATGGCTTCTCCAAGGAGGCTCAACTACAGGGGTGATGACATTCATTGGAGTCGTCACAATTGTTGGATGGATAGGATGTCAAATTGACAGCCTGTTAGGCGCCACTCTAGAAAATCGTGGCCTCATTGGAAAGGGGCAAGTGAATGCTCTTTCAATAGCAGCAGGTGCGCTCATCGCTTGGCAATGGTTTGCCGCACTTGGTTGGCCTTTTTGATGCAACATAGCCAATAATCTGCTATTATCATCAAACTATTATGTCAATCAACTCGATTCTGAAAGCGCACCCATAGGGTGCGGGGGTTTCAAGTGATATTGCATCTCAGGCTAATTCAATGAGAGAGAGAGGCACTGTATCTCGCATCCGCCCTGCTCTCTTGGCACTAGCACTCATCACGATGTTGCTAGCAACCACTACTCCAGCACCTATAGGTGCTGAAGAAGCAGGAACAAATTTTCCCACCGAACCTGGTTTGAATTGGACAATGCCACATACACACATGCTTTTTGCCAACGGGACAAATGGCCAAGATGAAGCACAAAACCTTGACCGTGAATATCCCTATTATACTGGTGAGCCGCCATTCCAAACATTTGGAATGGGCTCTAATACAGTCATTGATGTTGAGTCTGAACCGGCCAAAGAAACCGTCGTGTTATCTGGTGATGCAGATGTCTATGTTTACGCATCACTCATCTCAGCAAACCCATTCTGTCTTATCTCGCAATTGCCTGATGGGACCTCTGGAAAAACATCCTTCACCACATGGCTTAGTATTGGCACTACGACCATCATTGATGGTGAGCAAAGCGAATGGCAAGTCATGGAAAATGGATGGGAAATACCCTATGAATTCCATGTCAATGCAACATACAACAATGTCACCCTAGGAGAGGGAGATGTCATCACTCTCACAATCCAATCAAGCCATAATTGTGCGATTCAGGGTAGGGTCTACTGGGATGCTTACCAATCGGCAACTCGTGCAGTTTTGCAAGGCGAAATGCTTGAACCTGAGTTGACTATTACCACCGATGCAAATGGATTAGCAAGAATTGAGTTCACACCAATTAGCCCATGGGGCGTTGATGATTATTTCTCTCAAACATTGGATATAATCGGGCCACTAGGTGGCTGGGAAGAAGCTATGCACATGAGAACAAGGCCTGCTGAAGATACTCATGTTGAACACTTTGAAGCACCTCATGGAAGTCGTATGGTGGAGGCGAATAGAACTGCACTGGTATGGATTAGTAATGCCACACTTGTACCTGGCAAATACATGCTTGATTCCTGTTTCATATTGAAATCAGGCGACTACAACGAAGATTGCGACTCAGATGATTCCGACCATATTATTGGAGTGATTAGATTTGAAGTGCCGGCTCAAAATTCAGCAATTGCCAACGCTAGTTGGTTTTGGATAATCTCAATACCAACTCTAATCGGATATCTTGGAATCAGATTGAGAAGCGGTTTGATTCCTTGGCCTACGCTAGTATTGCTAGCAGTACTCGCCTTTGCAACAATGATGCCTGCAACACAATTGCCTCAACTCGAAATTGGAGCAACGCGAGATGACTCTGCGGCACCTACTTTTTCACTATTACAACACCCATCAACCGGTGAAGGTTCAATTGGATTGAATGACCTGATGGGTGGCCGTGACGCCCTTGTGCTAGGAGTATTTACCTCTGGTTCACCGAATGCTGAACAACAAAAACGGGATTTTGATAACGCTAGTGAAAGACTTGGAGATGATGTCGCATTTGCACAAATCGCAACAGGCGAAGGTGTCCAACCGACTGATTTGGAATATTATTCAAATATTCTCAATGGAAGTTGGCCGCTACTAATTGACGAATCAAAAGGGGAAGTTGCAGACCAACTACCCACTGGGATCGCAGATGGAGTCGTTATCATTGATTCTGCAGGATTCATTTCAACCTCATCTGATGGGTCAATGTCGGACCAGAGAATTGTTGAAACTGTAGAAAAAAGCGCGACGGGTTCTAGCCAATCTATGCTCAATCTGTTCTATATGTTAGTGCCAACACTTGTTGCTCTCCCTCTACTAATCTTAGCACTTCCACGGAAACGGATGGATGTACCTGAAATCCCCCTCCCTCCTTTTGCAGGTGTTGGAGGCACAGTAATGGCCGCAGGAATTGGTTTTGCAATTTGGAGCATACCTGTTGCTCTACTCTCAATATTTGCGGGCGGTATCTGGTCATTTATTGAATTGGCATTGGTACTATGGCTTGCTTGGCAAGGGCTCAGTCTAGCAATTCATAATGAAGTACATGAGATACAATTTATCTCATCAAATATTCATGACAGATTACCTGAGTCTTACAGGATTTGGCGTTTAGAACCCGATTTCTCTAGAGATGTAATGCTCGGACATTGGCTCGCTTGGCTCGCTTGGCTGGCCTATCCTCTGATGATACCTCAGGGAATTGGCTCACTTGCTTCGGCCTCCTTGACTGGATTAATTCTCTCGCCAGTGATGCTGATTTTCCACTGTATTGTTGCTGGATTTGTCATTCTAATACTTCGGTCTGTTGCTTCAATAGGTGGACCATTCTCTAGACTTCTAGGCCAACTAGGACAAAAAGAAACACCAAGATTGTGGGGTTGCCTCCTAATTGGTATGTCGATTTGGTGGATAATTTGGCTAGTTATTGGGCCGATTGGAAATGCATTATTCATCTGAATAATACATCTATTGTCAACTATCAACATATTTTTCTACGCGCACGTGTGATGCGCAGGGAGATATTCTAGATTGAAAAAAGGAAGAATGGATAGATATTATCAAGAACCCTGAGAGTTCGCTCCTTCGTTCATGCTTGCAAAATCAATTGTTTGGAGCCCTAGTAGAGTTAGAATGCTGAATGAATGCCCTCGGAGATATGTCCACTCCCATGTGGTGGGAAGAGGTGGGTGGCCAGGAGGGCCCAAATCTCACATCCCAAAAGTAGCCCAAGCTTGGCAACTTGGGAACAAACGAATACATAGTGATCTGATGATACGAACTATTTCAGATGGGGTGAAAGATTGGATATTAATGAAATACCGTGATGACAATTGGTCTGAACATAGTGCAAAAAATCAGATGACTGCGCGTGTAAGAGGTAGTTTGAGAGAGAGTTGTGGCGAAATAGATGATAATCTTGTCAAGGAAATGGTTAGCGAGGGATTTCCTCGGCTAACAGCACTTGAACGTGCACCTCTGCTATCACAACTTGGCAGTGAGCGAGTAGATGAATGGATGCCTCTCAATCGCTTGGAGGCGTACTGGGTTGGTAACTCAAGAGTATACACTGTCCCAGACCTGATTGCAAGAATTGGAGATAAATGGCACTTAGTGCGGCTGTCATCACAATTGTGGCGAAGAGTACCTAATGAAACACAACAATTAGAATTGGGTGTCATGTTAAAATGGGCTCTCGATGAACCAAGTCTACCAAATTCCCCTGAGCAATTTGTAATTCACAGAATAGGTTGGCTCAATCATCGCTGGCTAGGGTGGAGAAATCGCGGGAGTGCGGTATGGAAAGATGCCAGTCAAGTGATGCTAACACATGACCTCAAAGAATTACGTTTTATTCACCTCGCGAATAAAGGTGATGTGGACCTAGATGATCTGGCAACCAATAACAATAAACAACATTGTTCTAATTGTGGATTCAAAAATGAATGCCCCCGCGCGTGAGACGCCTGTCTTGACAGTACCTTAAGACTCCACAAGAGAGAATAACTCATGGGATTTCATCAAATTGATATCCCTCTTCCCACTGTTTTTCGCCTAGAATGACCTCCAACTCAAATGGGGTCAGAAGCGGCTTTGCATATCTTACAGAATCATCAATGGCAATTCGCGGACATGCGGTATTGACAAACGCATCAACAGGATAGAAATCTATCAGTTCAGGACCAACATGCTCCAAAGCCAACAAGTATCCTTTCTTGTCATGTTTTTCAAGCATACGCTTCATTCTCAAAGCCATGCTGCGACGCATTTGCCCCGGCTTTTCACCAATCAATATCCCAAAAGATTTAGCATTGTCCGCCGCCATAATCAAGCCAAATCTCTGTCTCAAAATGCGTTCAATTTTCTCAAGCGACATCTCTCCTGCTTCACTTGTATAGGGGTCAAGAATTGCTAATGGTTTACCTGTGTGGAGAACTAATCCAATAGGGTGAAAGTCACCTGAACCAAGGAACAAGTAGTGCCCTATTGAGGGGTCATCTCCAGAGTAATTACAGCCAAGCACTTGACCGGGGAAAGTAAGTCGCTCACCACCTGTTGGAATAACCACATCAAAGCCAGCATCCTCGAGCATTTCTTTGTAATTATTGAGTAAATGAAGGTGCTGAATTGAACCTACAAGACCTAGTTTCACATCACTAAGAGGAGTTGCTCTACCAACCGCATCAAGGAACCTTTCATGCGCTTCATCCTCACCGATTTCCTCTACACTATTGTTAGTAAGTCGTTCTTGAGACATCTTTCTGTGCGTCTCTAAGTAGGGGATGGCTGGGGCTAATTCCGGCACACCATCGTATGTGACATCAATGAACTGCGTTTCCATTCCGGAATCAATATTCATCTGGCTGTGCCCCATGTGAGCTACCAAATCTACACCCATCATCTGCATTTTATGGTGAACTAAGTCACAAGCACCGTAGCAAGGGTCTGCTGCGATAATGACCTTTGCATCGGTTTTTGATTCTAAAGCATCAATCATTTCCAATGCTTGGATTTTCAATCCTTCTGGAAGTTGAAGAGCGACTAAGCGATGGTCTCCTGTACGGATTTTCTCAACTAATTCGTCTAATTGAAAATCGTGACGTTTGAGATCCATATTGACACCTCAATTTAGAATGATGACTTGGTCGCCATCCATTCTAACACGGACAATTGAGCGAATAGGCCAACCAGTCTCCGCCACGAGTTCTGCAACAATGTTATTCTTTTCAAAGACGCCAATCACATCTTGAATTATTGCGCCGGCCTTTTCCACAGCGCCCAAAACCGCTCTTAGTGTACCGCCGGTACTGATGACATCGTCAATTACAAAGACTCGTTCACCTTCTTTGATATCGTTAATGAAAATAGTTCCTTTTGAGTAACCAGTTGATTGGTCAACAGATATTTCACCAGGAAGTTCATACTGTCTTTTCCGACCGATAACAAGTGGTTTTCCTGTGGCAATCGAAATACAAGATGCAAGCGGAATTCCCATTGCTTCAATCCCTAGAATAATGTCAACATTATCCCAATCAACCATTTCAATTACAATATCACGAGCTTCTTCTAGCATTTCACCAGATTGTCGTGGCACACCATCTGAAAGTGGATGGATGAAATAGGCGTAGTCGCCTTTCCAAATAGTTGGTGAATTTACTACGCTTTCACGCAACCGAATAACTCGCTCATCGAGTGAATGAGGTGTAGTCATTCGCCTTCCTCAGACGAGTCCCTTCAATACTTCATGGCCACGTTCAACAACGACTGAAGATGTGGTTGGCAACTTACAGTTTGCCTTACGAAGTGCATCTTTTGCTGCAGGGAAGAAAGCAGCAGTAGTCTGGATGGTAATGACCTTCTGATTCTTTGAAACACGAGCAGCGGTTCCAACGTTCTTGCCGAAAGCACAGCGCATACCTTGTGAAACACGGTCAGCACCTGCGCCAGTTGCTTGCTTGTTCTCACGTAGAACTTGGTGTGGGTAGACACGGACTCGTAGAGCGTATCCTTGTGGACCTGCTGCATCTCTGATAGTTGCATTCACAATAATACGTGCTGCTTCTAATGCAGTATGTCGGATTTGACACGCATTATCAACAAGAAGGCTGATTTCAACGGGGAATTCACCCTTTTCACCAGCCACACGATTACCCATGTGAAACTGTGTGATTCGGCTGTTTGGTACACCGCCAGTGTATTCTCGGCGGGTGTAAGACTGACCCTTTGCTTGGCGGTACATCTTTGCTGGTTTTCTTGCCATGCTTCATTCCCCTGCCTTAGGCAGGGCCGGCGACCGCCCCTCCCTATTTAACGGCATTCACTTGTTTTAGCCATCTTTTCAAGCGGTCAATACATAGCCTGTCGTCATCTTGGAGACTTTGATGGCAGAGTCACTTAGGCCGACATGGCTAGTCACTTTAGGCGAGTATCTTCAAGAAGAAAGTGAAAAGCAATGGTTTTGGTTTTCAGTATTTATTGCAATCATGCTTGTAGGTGTCATATGGATTGAAGCGAGTTTGCATCTCCCAGGAGTTGAACAGAACGCAATACTAGATGAAGGCGAGATGATTGGAGAAGTGGCTTGGGATTCTGATGGGACCAATGCACTATTCCTCGTGGAGCGAACAGATGGTTCACCTTTGAGGCACCTAGATAATTCTGAATTAACTACCGTTGATACTGACGGGATTGTTGTTCGTGGATTTACTTCAACAAGTGCTGGTTGGTTGATTGTTGGAGATAATGGCTCCATCTCTTTGTATAACGGAATGAATCTTCACCCTCTTTCATTAGATTGGGTTGATAACCGCACTCTTGACATCATGGCAGTTGCTAGCAACAATGGTGAGAATGGATTTTTGATTACAAAAGAGAATTCAGTTACCCGATTACATACCTTCTCAGATGGAGATGTTTCAGCAGGGACAGAGGCACCAGTTGAAAGTACTGTAATGATTGACGTGCATCTTTCAGAAGATGACAGCATGGCGATTATTATTGGCTACGATACTGCCCTTGGCAACCCTACATTTGGGCCAGCCGGAGAAGTGGTAATGCGTGCTGATGCAGTACTTGGCCAAGCCCCTAGTTTGACTCTACTACACCATGGGGCAGGAGGTGCGATTCATTCAGCCATATTCGTTGATGATAATGCGTGGGGAGATGATGTTGAAATGCTCTTAGCAAGCGACACAAGTACTATGCTTTTGATGTCAGATTCAACCATCATTGACTTGCCTCAAGTAAGTGGTTCTACTGCGGCTGCAATTGATTCCGAAGGTGTATTTTGGTTTGCACGTGGCAATTCTGGCGAATTACTGAGCATCGAACCTATGGGGGAAGTAATGCAATACAAAGTTTCACAATCATTTGTGGTTGATGCAACTGTTGGCACTTCTACCGCCGATGAAGTTCATTTTTTCGGCACCGGAGTAGACGGTAATGTCGGTGTTATGAGTTTCTCCCCTACTGCTGATGAAGATGTGAGTCAGAGCCTTGCTAGATTTGGTGACCTTCTCTTCTTAATCATCGTATTCTTTTGTATTTCTATTATTATTCAATTGTTCTATGTTAATGAATTGAAACCGTGGTAATCAAAATCCACCATCGCTTTCATCTATACGAGGCGCCCGCCACCGTTCAATGAGTAATTCCAATTCTCAAAGTGTTGATGATGGCGGAGGCGCTTTCTTTGACGGTGGAATTATTGTCCATGCCAAGTTGCTTTTTGTTGCAGCATCATGGGGGCTTGCTTGGGCTGCAGGGAGAGAGTTAGCTCTAGCACTTCCAGAAGCAATCGCTGCATGGTATCGTTATGCCATAACCATCCCACTTTTCTTCATGTGGTTATTTTTGAAAGAGGGGCGCTCTCGTGTCGGGAAATCCATTATTTGGATACCACGCGGAGAGATCGTTTGGAAGATTGCTTGGATTGCATTTTTCTCAACATTTCTATATCAATTATTCTTCATGCATGGGATGGCGAGGACTGCTGCTGGAGACGCATCTGTAATCATCACATTTAACCCTGGATTCACTGCACTGCTAGCCATTCCTCTACTACATAGAAAGGTAACAAAAAAACTAGTATTTGGATTAGTTGTTGGGCTTGTAGGGGTTGGTATTGTTACTGGGTGGAGCCCTAACAATGACTTGCCATTAAATGAGCGATTAGTCGGTGATTTTCTAATCATGTGTGCTGCTGCAAGTTGGGCCATTTCAACCAATCTGATAAAAATAATTCTTGAGAATGAAGAAGGTGAAGAAGAGAAACCATCACCATTGGCAATTGTTGCTTGGGCAGCACTATTTGGTTGGCTTCTATTGACGCCAATGGCAGCCTTTGATTTGACAACTTATGGTAGTGCTGCGATTCCCGATTTCAAAGGCATTCTTTGGTTGGTTTACTTGGCTGCAATTTCAACTGTTCTTGCCTACGCATGGTTTGCAGATGCTGTTGATGAAATCGGTGCAACTGCTGCTGCAACATATGTCTACTTGGTGCCATTTTTTGGCATACTTTCAGGCGTCATTCTTCTCAATGAATCGGTAGGATGGTCACTTTTTGCAGGCCTTGGATTAATTTTGCTCGGTGTCAAGGTTGCTCAACAATCGTCTAATGAGGCAAACAAAAATTAAGATGTCCTAAATTATCTGAGAATATTCAATATTCATGCGGTTTGCTTATGGGGCGTCACATACCGGCTGAAACTCCGCCCGTAGGGCGGGAGCGCTCAATGAGTTGCAGTGGAAGTAGGGGTAGGTATGGCAACACCGATGATGGAACAGTTTCACGCCATCAAGGCTGAACACCCAGATACCGTTCTATTTTTCAGAATGGGCGACTTTTACGAAATGTTTCATGATGATGCGGTATTGGCTAGTGAAGTACTTGGAATCACTCTTACAAGTCGGGAGAAGAATTCGGACAATCCGGTGCCGATGGCAGGAGTGCCTTGGCACTCGGTAGAGGGATATCTGCAAAAAATGCTCAAAGCGGGACACAAAGTTACACTTTGCGAACAAGAAGAGGAACTACGCCCTGGAGAAAAACTACTCCAAAGGGTCGTGACTAGAGTTTACACCCCTGGTTCACTTTACGAAGAGAGTTTGATTGGTGAAGAATCGTCTGCTCTACTCTCAGCAGTAATTTTGCAATCGGATTCACTTGGTTGGTCAATTGTTGACCCAAGCATTGGACGCGCTTGGGCTGGAGAATTTTCAGGCGCTGGCAGATTTGAGCGGCTACGTGATGAATTGTTGAGATGGCAGCCACGAGAGTTGGTAATGAGTCGCAATGATGCTTCTGCTGAAATGGTAAAATCAATAATCGCCTCAGTTGATAGTTTGACTTTGTCTACTCATGAAGTGCCGCGCAAAGGACGGCTGACAAGTTTGAAATCTGTGTTAGAAGTTGCTGATTTAGGCCATATTGACCTTGATTCCAAGCCGTTAGCCATGGAAGCTTGTGGAATGGCAACATCCTATCTCTCACGCCTACATTTGACTGCAACTGTGCCACTACGTGACATTGAGTTTGCAGAAGAACAGCGATACATGGTGTTGGATGAAACCACTTTGAAAAATCTCGAAGTCACCCACACATTAGGCGGCGATAAGCAAGGAAGTCTGCTTTCATCAATTGATGCCACCCGTACTTGGATGGGTAGGAGGATGCTACGTCAATGGTTGTTGATGCCGCTATTAGATCGTCAAGAAATAGCAAAGCGGCATGGTGCTGTCTCTAGCCTAGTCAATGCAAATAGGCGGCTGCGAAATCTGCGAGAGGCGCTGAAAGGTGGCAGAGATTTGGAGCGGCTCTCGACTCGGCTAGCCTACGGGCGAGCAAATGGTAGAGACCTTGCAGCAATTTCAGATGCGCTTGCAAGACTGCCATCCTTACATGCAATCCTTACCGAAGGTAGTGATGAACTTCTCTTGGAATGCGCAGAAAATTTGCTAGATTTAGATGATATCCGCCTTCTCATTTCAGAAGCACTCAACGATGAATTACCAGTAACAATCAGAGAAGGCGGCCTGTTCAAGCCTGGATGGTCGCAAAAACTCGATACCCACAGAAGTGCGGTGGCAGAGGGTAAAGAGTGGCTAGATAATTTAGAAGCGACAGAGCGAGAGCGACTTGATATCCCCCGACTCAAAGTGAAGTATAATCGTCAGTTTGGCTACTTCATTGAAATTTCAAATGCACACCTAGACAAGGTGCCTGAAGAGTATACGAGAAGGCAGACATTGGTCAATGCAGAGCGCTATATCACAGAGGAATTGAAGGAAAAAGAAGAACTCATACTCAATGCCAAAGGCCGAGGAAATGAACTAGAGTATGCACTTTTCAAAGAATTAAGAGACCAAGTAAAGGAGCACTGCCAAGCACTTTCACAAATTGCTAGAAAGGTTGCCTCAACAGATGTTCTCTGCTCATTAGCACACCACGCACGACGCTTTGGCTGGACAAGACCTGAGATGAGTGAAGATGACAAGTTGGATATCAAGGCGGGCCGCCATCCGGTTCTAGAAGTGGCAGCGTCGTTTGTGCCCAATGATTTGACATTGGACAAAAAGCGCCGATTTTTGTTGTTGACTGGACCCAACATGGGTGGTAAGTCAACTTATCTTCGCCAGACTGCATTAATTTCGATATTAGCGCAGGCTGGCTCTTTTGTGCCAGCAGAAAGAGCGCGAATAGGAATTGTTGACCGAGTATTCACACGGGTTGGAGCGCACGACGACATTAGACGTGGCCGCTCCACTTTCATGGTTGAAATGATTGAGGTAGCACATATTCTCAGACGAGCGACTTCGCGGTCGCTCGTGCTTCTTGATGAAATTGGGAGAGGAACTTCAACATTTGATGGCTTAGCAATCGCTTGGGCTGTGACAGAAGATGTTGCCAGTCGAGTTGGAAGCAGATGCTTATTTGCGACTCATTATCATCAACTAGTTGGATTAGAGGCTGAAATTAAGGGCTTGGTGAATGTCCATGTGCAAGTTGCTCAGAGTGGAGAGAAACTCAAATTCCTCTATACTGTTGGAGAAGGGCCATGTGATGATTCGTATGGTGTCCAGGTGGCAGCACTAGCAGGTTTGCCTGCTCATGTAGTTGAAAGAGCGAGAGATTTACTACTCTTCTTAGAGGGTCAAGCAGAAGGAGCGAGAGCTGGCGAAAGCGGCTCACCATTGGCTAGAGATATTGGCCAATCATCTCTGTTTGGCTGGATGCTTCCAAAGGGAGCGAGTGCAACATCTGAGGGGGGGGCCGAAGATATGCCGGCTGAAGGTCCAGTCGGAGCGAGACTTGAACCAACTGAAGCAGCAGCACTAGCAAGATTAGCCGAAATGGACCCTGATGCAATGTCACCACGCGAAGCGATGGATTTGATTTACGAATTGAAAGGAATACTTAGAGGACAGCATGAATGGTTGGAGGAGTGACGATGGTACTCTCCGAGGAAGTAACCACACCAACCATTGTTCAATTAGATGACAAGACGATTGGACTTATTGCTGCAGGCGAAGTCGTTGAAAGGCCAGCGCAAGTTGTCAAAGAATTGTTGGAAAATTCTGTGGATGCCGGTGCAACCAAAGTCCAAATTGAAATCCAGCGCGGCGGTTTTGATTTAATTTCAGTGACCGATAATGGTCATGGAATAATAGAATCTCAACTTGCTTTAGCAGTGACTCGACATGCTACTAGCAAACTATCTGATGCATCGGATTTAGCATCCATAGGGACTCTTGGATTCCGCGGCGAGGCTTTAGCAAGCATCGGCGCAGTATCACATTTGAAAGTTGCAAGTAGGCCAGAATCTAGCGAAGGAAGAGCAATTGTTGTTGAAGATGGAGATGTCCGTGCAGCAGAGCCGGAAGGCATGGCAAATGGCACCAAAATTGAGGTCCGAAATCTGTTTGCTAACCAACCAGCAAGATTGGCTTTCCAGAGAAGAGCAGCGACTGAAACTGCACAAGTGGTGGATGTAGTGGTGTCACACGCACTATGTAATCCTCAAGTGTCATTCAAATTAACCGTTGATGACCGCCCAATTCTTGAAACACCAAAAACCGAAGATATGCGCGACAGGTTGTACGATTTGCTAGGTGCATCTAGTGAGAAGATGATTCCTCTAACATGCTCAGATGTTGATTCCGAAGCACCAGGTGATGAACGCTGGAGAGGGTGGATTTCTCCACCGGATATCAATAGAGGAAAATCAGATGATGTGCACATCATCATCAATGGTAGACCAGTTGCTGCACAACCGTTTCTGCAATCTATCAAGCGAGGATATCACACCAGATTGATGGTTGGCAGGCATCCAGTCGTTGTATTATTGCTTGATTTGCCTGCTGACGAAGTTGATGTCAATGTCCATCCAACCAAAAGAGAAGTGAGATTGAGACATTCATGGCGTGTGTTAGAAAGATTGGAGAGAGCCATCAAACATACTCTGAAACAAGTTCCAACTGGTGAAGCACCAACTAGAGAGTTTCCACTTGGGGCTGTTGATGGCGGGAAGAAGCAAACTCCAGTCACAACATCAGTGATTAGTGAGGCTCCATCATGGGCAAATCAGCCAGCGAGGGTGGAGCCAACAGTGCAGACATCGTTTTATCAAGGTGCAAAAACTGATTCAAAACCGGCTGACAAACCACGTCCAACCTCATCTTCTCCAGTTTTACAAGAGACACTCCCAGGCCTAGCAGATTCTCCAACGGCTCCAGCATTATCTAGTGCAGAAAGAGAATTGCACAGACACTCAAAGGCTGGTGAAGCGGTTTCACCTCTTGATGAGCCGGAAATAGAAAGTGAGAATGAAGTTGTAACTGATGTGCCAGTAATGGAACCATTAGCACAGTTTGCAGATTCGTATATTTTAGCACAAGGCGAGGGGTGTTTGTATGTGGTTGACCAACACGCTTTGCACGAGAGAGTTCGCTATGAGAGACTTAGAAACAGTATGGCTAACTGGGGGACTCAGCCGCTCATTGAGCCGATACATCTAGACCTTTCAGCGGTCCAGAGTTCAGTGGTTGAGGCTTCACGCGATAGGTTGGGAGAACTTGGTTTTGAGTTCACCGAGGGAGGCGAAAAATTAGCCTTAACTTCTGTTCCTGTAATGCTTGCTGGAGATTCACGATTACAAGGATTCCTAATTGATTTAATTACGGAACTACAAGAATCTGGTGAGGCTGGTCCTCTGAATGTTGCTGAAAATTTGGCTGATGAGATCGCTTTCATGAAATCTTGTCGCGGCGCAGTAAAGGCAAATCAGACCCTTACAATTGCTGAGATGAGACGTCTGCTAGCTGATATGTCGACCATTGAGAATCCGTGGGCTTGTGTTCATGGCAGGCCTACGGTGATGAAATTAGATGTCAATACGCTTGACCACCACTTTGGCCGACACGGTTGATTTGATATTGGGGCGAAGTGTTGAATGGCCGAATCACTTGTCAGCAATTGGTGAAATCAACAATGCAGGCTCGTGTCCTTGCCTATTTTCTCACCTTTTCTCTCATCCTAGTCTCCATTTCATCACCTGTTTCCGGCGAGGTTGAGAGTGATGGACCTGAGCAGATTCACTTAGCGCTAAGCGAACTATCATCAGAAATGATTGTGACTTGGGTTACAAGTTCTCACACTGACGGTGGCGTGGAATGGGGATTGTCCGCCTCCTCACTCAATAATTCAGCCTCCGGCACGAATCATACTTACACAGCAGATGATTGGGAAGGGGTGATCCATGATGCTGTAATGGGTACATTATTGCCGGGCACTGTATACTTCTACAGAGTTGGCAATGATGCTGATGGCTGGAGCGCAGTCTACTCTTTTTCAACTGCTCCAGCCGACGATTCGCGAGTGCGAATCGGCCTGATTGGCGACATGGATGAAACAAATGGCGCAAGAAATGTTGTCAGCGAAATGGCAAACCAAAATCTCGGCCTTGTATTATTTGCAGGCGATTTATCATACGCCTATGATTCAGCCAGATTTTGGGACAAAGTTGACGGCGATGAATGGGATGATTGGGGCCGACTATACCAGCCAGTATCCGCAAACACCCCAACAATGTTTGCAGTCGGCAACCATGAAAATGAGGAGCAAGATGGTTGCGAAGGATGCGGATTTCAAGCATATTTGAACCGCGTAAATATGCCCTATGCAGCAAGCGGTTCAAACTCGGAATTTTGGTACTCATTCAATTATTCATTATTCCATATTATTTCCATCTCAACTGAGCACGATTTTGACAACGGTTCTGAGCAAGTGGAGTGGTTAACCAATGATTTGCAGTTGGCAAATTTGGATAGAGAGTCGCACCCTTGGGTTTTGGTAATGTTCCATCGCCCTATGTACTCCTCAACAACTGGTGGCCATGGTAGTGATTTAGAGATCCGCTCAGCCCTTGAACCGCTTTTCGTACAACATTCAGTTAATATTGTCGTAACTGGTCACGACCATAACTATGAGCGCACTTTTCCAGTAAATTCAAGCCATGCATCCCAGACAAATACGAGCCAATTTGTCAGCCCTGATGCACCGATTCACTTGGTAGTAGGTACTGGTGGAAGGCTCCTATATCGCTACGATTCAAGTGAACCAACATGGTCGGCAGCATACGACTCGACTACACATGGATATGGGGTTCTAGAGTTGCTCAACGAAGAAGCACTCCAGTTCACTTTCTATGATGATGAACATGGGGATGTTGTAGACACTTTCACAATTAGTAGAGGTGAGCCTGTCATCCCAGAACATACACCCAATTACCAGCCTGAAACTCAAATAATGCTGAAAATTGCAGGCATAGTATTGGTTGGCTTTGTAGCATTTATTGCAGGTTGGCTTTACCGAATGTTTCGATTCAATTACCTGAATCGTTAATGTTCAATTTCCCTATGAAATCGGGGTCTGAAACGGCGTAGCAATTTGGATGCGATAATGTGGCTCCAACTTTGCTCGCTAAACATGCTGCAGTCATCCAAAGTCGATGGTCCGCATGAGTTTTGACAAGTTCATTTGGCGCATTGGGTATCTGTCCGCCGTCAATTTTCAGCCCATCTGCAGTTGGAATTGCAATTAATCCAAACTGCGCTAATAGTTCAGCCGTCTTCTCAATTCGATTTGATTCCTTGTGACGTGCGTGTTGAGCTCCGGTAATTGTGCCACCAGTTCCTAGCGCTAAGATAGCGGCAACTGGGGGGAGCAAATCATTGGCATCTCTTAGGTCAAGTGTTATTTCACCATCCGTTTGCGGTTGGATACTTGCAAAGGCTGCCAAAATTTCAGCACCAAGAGAATCTTCATCAGATGGTAAATTTGTGACTTCAACTTCT
Source organism: Methanobacteriota archaeon (assembly GCA_018650285.1). Taxonomy (GTDB): domain Archaea; phylum Thermoplasmatota; class Poseidoniia; order Poseidoniales; family Thalassarchaeaceae; genus MGIIb-Q1. Next base: position 83,422 of record JABIGF010000006.1, on the reverse strand, counting down.
ATACAGTGCAACGATTGATAGAGTAATGCAAAGGCCTCTAAACTTCTATCACTTGGAATTTCAACAACATCAGGGCAGTTAACTTCCCACGGTTCAAGATTGATGTGTGGGCGCCAATCAATTTGGTTTTGCGAGCCAGTTTTTTCAGCCAGTTCAAACGAGAGTTGGGCATGACGCCGTGATACTCCTTCGCCAGCCAAGTTGACTCTGATTTGGGAATCAATAGCGGGCATTGAGAGAAGAAGTGAGGATAGGGGCTGACTTGACTTGCTAACGTCTAGTGTAACTTCCCCTGGTTCAATCGGTCCTTGCACAAGATAAGGAAGGGATTCCAAACCTGTACCATGACTTACTTTCACCCCAAGGTAATCCAAGATGTGCAACAGGGTTTCTGAATGGCGACGGCGAAGTGTGCGGTCACCGTCTAGCATGATTGGGCAATCCAATCTAGCAACTGCAATTGTCAATAGACGGAGCGCCGTTCCTGAGTTGCCACAATTAAGAACAGAAATCGGTCGATTGAACCCTTTGTCGCCTACGCCATTGATTCTCCACGAGGTCGCATGCGTGCCCGCACGCGAGTGCTGCGGTTCTAGAGGGACTGATTCACCAGATTCATTGAAAATTCCAACACCAAGTTGCGTTAGGCAACGAGCCATCGAAAGAATGTCTTCCCCAGGGGTGCCTGAAAAGGTCAAAGTCACCTCTTTTTCACCTTGAGCTGCTAACAGAAGCCAACGAATCATGTGGCTTTTTGAAGGTGAGAGGGACCAATTATGAGAGGCTATATTTTCATTAATTATATGGGGTTTTATTGTCAGAGAGCCGCCATTTGACTCACTTCCAATAGCCGAATGATACGGCTCCCATTTACTCAACTTCGCCATCTGCTTCAGTATGGCGACCTCATCTTCATTCAAGCGCTTTGCGCTTCTAGAAAATCAACTCGGAAGTGTAACAGCGAAAATTTCACCACTGCTTCTACCGCCACTTCCTTCAAACAGCATTCTAAAAATCCAGTCACCACTATCACTTCCAACCGACGCAGCATCAATTACGAAATAATCGCCTGTATTTACTGTAAAACCAGCATCTCTATCTTGGAATGAAACATTTTGCCCCGATACACCGTATACATCTGAATCAGAAGTGTATCCAGAAATTGTTGTAGAATTTGCTTCGTCTGGTGGAATCAGTTGAAATTTGCATTTGAAAGTTTCAACTTGAGCATTCATTTCAGTGATAGTTACCACTTGATATCCATTGTCTAGCATTCTGACGCTTGCTTGAGCCGCTGGAACACCTTTGTTTGGCGCTTGGACACCAGATGAAATCATCAAATAAACTGCACTAGTTAGCAAGACTGTGATGGCTAATAGAAGAATTGTTGCGATAACAGGTGAAACTGCCTCATCACCGTTTTCCATCCGTCTTGCACCATTCATTGTTTCACCTCAAGCAACTCTGTCTACCGTTTCTGGAGTGATTCCTTCTTCTGCAGTAACACGGAAAGTGTATACGCGCAGATTTTCAGGTGAATTTCTGAATTTTTTAATCACCATTCTTGTCTCGAAATTATTTGCAATCATCTTAACTTCGAAATCAAAGACAATATCACAAATCAGAGCAAGTTCTCGCTGCACAGATTCCGGAATAGAACCATCTGACGCTGACACAAGAAGAACACCGCGGTTCAATTGAGTATGTGCTTGCAATACTCTCAAGAGAGAAATAACACGAGTCGCCTCATTTCTTTGGAAGAAGAAATCAAGGTTATCAACAGCACAACGGAAAAAGGGCCCTAGTGAAGTTATTTGACTTGCCATAGCAACCAAATAATCTGTTGAGTCTTCTTCAACAAACCGTGTTTGGGCTAATCGCTGAATATCTTGCATTGAGAATCCCTCTAGCCTAAATCGGCTCGCTTCCAAGTCTTTCTCCAACACTTGTTCGTTGTATTCCTCACCAAGTGTTCTCACCTTTAGGTCAAGAGGCCAATCGTAGCGACGGAAAATTTGAAGGATTTCGTTTTGGCTTTCTGCTGTTGAAATCAATACGGTGTTTTCAGGATCTTCAGCTACTGAAGTGAACTGTTTCATGAACAAATCCATTCCCGCACCAGGCTCACCAATACATAGAATTGTAAAACCGCGCGGAACACCACCTCTCATCATCTTGTCAAGTTTAGGCGAGCCGATACTTGCTATCTCGCCGAAAAATTCTATGTCATCAGCATCAAAATTGACTTTACGTGCCATACATCATCACCTCAGGAAATCACCACTTGCCCACGGTCGATTAAATCCGTGCAATAGAGGTCAAGGTTTGCTAAAACGCTTGGAGGAGTTTGGTCTGGAACCGTTACAATACCACTCAAGATATTGCGGGCTCGGAAGGTATTGATGAAGGTGTGAAGATATTCTGCTAGCATTCTCTCTTCATTGTAAATTGCTAGAGCATTTACTGAATCAAGGATAACGAAGTTCTGCTCAGTTGGCATCTGCCTAAGGCGATACAATGTTTTCAGAAGAATACTCTCAAGCATAATTGGACTGTCAACATAAGATATGTTGGTGTATTGGTTTTCAGTCCCGCCTAATAATGCAGAAGAGACACAATCAATGAATTGGACGCCACCCACCGGCACACCGATTTCAGTAAATGTCGCAATTAATTCAGGGGCTGGGCGGCTAGCACAAATGTAGACACCGCCCATCTGAAACTCATTGATTAGCGGTTCAATCACAGATGCTGAAACAAGAAATGAATTGCTTGAACCACATCTGATTTGCATTGATGAATTGAGAGTGATTTCAGTCAATTGCTCAGCGATTCGCTGATCTAATTCCATCATGTTGCATCAACTCCCCATTTGAGCATCGGCGTCATCATTACACCCATAGGAGTCAACTCAAGAGCATATTTGGCACGAGAGTGGTCGGTACCACGCATCTTTACCACTTGCAAAAACCGTAGCAAATGTCCCATTCGGTCAATATCACCCATAACCATGATTCCATCCAAAATCGCCTCTTCAACACCAAAAGAGGACCAGTGCGCTTTTGCGCCTGCTGAAGTAATTTCAGCAACAAGGAATGAGGTGCACCCTTGGGTTGCAAGTGTCTTTCCAAGAGTAAATAGGAAATCACGAATTAGTTGGTCATTTGGAATCTTGTAACAAAGTGTGGTCACCGAGTCAATCACTAATCTTGTGACACCGATTGTGTTGACAATGTCTGTAATTGCTTTTACTAATGAGTTAATGTCGTCGCGGTCAAAGGTTGCTTTTGTCAAACCAAGCCAAGAGTAGAGAACATCCATATCAAAGACGTTGATGAGGCCTTTATCGACCATTTCCATATCAAAAAATGTGTATTGCCTAATGTTTTCAAGAAGTTTCACACTTGGTTCAGTTGCTGCAAAGTATGCACACGCTTCACCCATTTGCGCACCATGTACGAGGAATTCCATGGTGAGGGTAGTTTTTCCAGAACCACAAGTCCCACCGACAAGAACTGTTGCACCGTATGGGATGCCACCACGAGTGATTTCATCCAATCCATGGATGCCTGTTATACAGCGGTCACGTGTGTATTGGGGTGTCCCGAGCATCGCAATCAACTTGGCAACCATTGCCATTACATAATAATCCGTTGCAAACCGACCACGCCTTAAGGCGTGCTTTATTCAAAACTGCCTCATTCGGATTTTTTTATCCAAACGACATTTCTTTCATTTCAAAGAAGTCCGGGTGTGCCGCCGAAATTTCTTTGCCAACTAGCCGATTCTGATGGCTCTCCTTCAAGCCAATCGAGCGCAATATCTTCGTCAATATTCCAGTTTGATACCCAATTTACTGCCATCGTATCGTATGTTTGAGCGCGGCCTGGATATGTCCAAGTCAAAGTTAGCGTATCTTCAAACTTGTTTAGGCCATTAATCGCCCCTAGCCCTAAGATGCCTGATTGACCAAGGTCAAGAATTACTTCAGCACCTTGATTCTCTTGCAGTGATGGTTTTCCTGACAAGAGCATCACATCACCACCAGCAAGAGCTCCGTTGCCGACAAGTGTGTGAACTCCACCACTACTTGCCCTGCCAAGACCCCAACCTGTTAGATTGGCAGCAAAGCCATCGCGATTTTGAACTTCCACCCATTCAGGATAACCCAATTCTGGTTCAGCCATAAACTCAGTAATCACGAGATCTGTCGGTGTTCTCCCAGCATCGTGAACTTCAAGAATGATTTCAATTTTTTCAGAATCTAGCATCATCAAACGGTGTGCTACGGCGCTATTAGCAGAAGCATTGCGGCTAGCGCCGTCTTGGAATAAAAATAATCCAATGCGGTTTGAATCATCACTTTCCGATACACGAATTGTGAGGTTAATACTAGCCCAACTAGGTAGACCTAGACCTCGAATAAATTGGTCTTGTGTGACATTTTTTAGGCCGGCCAGTTTCACTGTATCGAGTTGCCCTAAATCTCCTGCTAATCCCGGTTGAACAGCTCCGTCTAAGAGTTCTGTGGCATTGTATATTTGCCATTCAGATGTTGCATTTGCTACATCACGCTCACCATAAATGTCGTTAGGCGTATACCACCCTTCGTTCCCAGTTAATTTGTCCAAACTTTGCAGAGCATAATCGTCTAACTGGTCGGTTGTAGGATGGTTTGCTCCAAGTTGCAATCCCGCTAGTGAAAAGAAGGCAGTCAGTATGATTAGAAATAGGACAAAAGCGGTTAGAAATTCAATGACAGCGGTCATTCCGCTTTCAGAATCAGCTAATTGTCGAGCCGTGTTCATCATCCATCCCTATCCTGCCGAAGTTCGTATCTATCATCAAATCTGTGTTTCATGGAAGCCCAAACAAATTGAGTAGGAATAATATGGGGTCAGCGATAAAGATGAGTGGAACAATCCCAGCCATCAAGAACGCCATGAAAGGGTATTTTTCAGTAGTCCACGCCTTTTCAATACCTAATTCTTCTAATTCTGTAAGGACCTCAGAAAGTTTGTTTTCATTGCGCCCGCCGCGCCGCGGGCGCATGTGTGTGACGAGTTTTTTCTCCCCGTCTGCCCCTTCCATCACTTCGTCCAACAACCACACATGGCGTGATTCAATTACCGAAAGCGGGAGACGTCGAGCGTGCCAAGCCATTTTCAAATTCCCGGCATCACCCGATTTTAGATTCATGATGAATACATAGAGTGGTAATATCAGAAAACTCATTGCAGCCCAAATAAGCAGTGAAATCGCAGGTGGCATCATGGCTTCTCCAGCAGCAGGAATCGCCCCCCATCCTGGCAAACATAGAGCAACGAACATCATGCCTTTTGCATCGGCACCACCATGCAACATTCGTAATTGATAGCACATTTCAAAGAATAATAATACTGCGCCGATTACTATCATCTGCCCCCACAAGTAAGAGGCTTGAATTTCAGCAGTAGTTGAACAGTAGTTGCAATCAACAAGTGAACCAAAACCAAGCCCATCCATCAACGGTGTTAGGTGGCGCAGTACTCCGAATACAAGACCCACGGCTGATACAAGATACCAGATGCTGACAAGAACATCTTCAGGATTACCATTTTTGACATCATTGAGAGTAGGTCGACCGATTACAGCAGTAGATGCGTAGGCTACAACAGCCGAAGCAGTAAGCCAAACTGTCCAGTCTGCTTCCAAAGCCCATAACTCAAGACAAAGAAGGAATAATGCTGGTTTTGCCCATGATATCCACCACTCATTTGGGACGCGTCGGATTTTGAGGTCAAGATAGGTCGCTCCACCTATGCACAATACAAGGGTTGTCAAGCGAGCGTAGGTGAGAATTTGCTCCGGCGTCATACTGTCCCCGACGTTCGGTCACAGGCAAGTGCCATAAATGAGGCGCGGTTCGGCCACCATAGAAGCATGCTTTCAGGGGCTGACTCATATGACCATCGAGACGCGAATAGAGCAGATTTCCACTGTAATTCTACAGTTAGATGATTCCAAAGTGCCACGAAACATCCGTGCCGGCGCTAAAGAGGCTGTTGAGAAGTGGTTGTTGAATAAATCCAAGGATTTGGATGTACGAATTGCTATGGCTCAAAACAAATTAGAAGAGTTATCAGAAGACCCTAACATCCCTATGGAATATGGTGTATTGGTTCTGCAAGTGCTAACAGCACTTGAACAACTTCTCAATGAAGTCTGATTTCCGGATGAAAGAGAATATCTTTCAGTCGTCTAACCATTGTTCCCAATCAGAGCCTGAATTCGCTGGGCGATGCCAAGTTGCACCACCTTGTTGCAACCATTCGTATCCATCTTGACCAACGATTCCCACGGCTTTTGGTGAAGGCGGCTCTGCTTCAGATGTATTCTTGCCACTAGTCATTCCTTCAGCAACAATTGAGGCAGGTGGTCCTTTTGGTTTTTCAGTCATCCCTTTTACTGGAAGATCCTCATCGATATCCATTTGATCCAATTCTTGGTCTACCATATCAGTCTGATTTTCATCGAATTGCATTCCTTCACCATCAAGGGCGTCATCTAACTCGGCACGAAGTCGCTCAAGCCTGATTCCTTGATGTGGTCCAAGCAGTCGGAGCATCAGGGCATACTCTGCCTTTAGAGCGATATCCTCTAACTCTTGTTTGGTTCGCGCCTCACCCAACATTACCTCAAATCCAAGGCAGCGTCGATTACGTGTTACGAAGCCGAAAGCAATCCAAGTGAACAAGGGAATTCCGACTACGATTCCCATTAAATCCCAAGCACCAAGGCCAATGGCGCCACCAGGGAATGGGATGATAATCTCAAATCCTTCAACAGGATAATCAGCGGAATCTAATGGGTTTGAGTTCAAGCGAAGTTCATCCGTATCGGACCACCCGTCACCATCATCATCAGTATCGGCGTTGTCACCTTCGCCATCACCATCAAAGTCTGTACATTCCTTGTAATTCAGCGGAAATGTGTCCTCCTCGTCTAGGCAACCATCATTGTCATGGTCACCAGGACTTGCAAGCTTTGGAAGAATGTCAATACTGTCGTTGTAACCATCGTTATCATAGTCGTTCAAGGATGGGTCGGCTGCCGTACCAGATTGATTGTCACCAAGTCCATCTCCATCAATATCTTCCCACTGTGTTGGATTATCTGGGAATAGGTCAGGTAAACGTCCTGCGAGGTTATCACCATAACCATCCTCATCTCCATCAGATTGTTGAGAGGAATCAAATGGGAATGCATCACCATTATTTCCAATTCCATCACCATCAGAATCAATCCATTCATATGGGTTGTCTGGGAAGTTATCTGGTTGATTACCAGATGGGTTATCTCCATGCCCATCATTGTCAGAATCAAGCCATTGACTAGCATCATTCACGAAGTCATCATCCTCGTCAGCAACGCCATCGCGGTCAGAATCAGCCCAACGTGAATGGTCGTTTGGAAACCAATCACCTTCATTCCCATATGGATTATCTCCATGTCCATCTAAGTCTGCATCAGCCCATTGTGTTCCATCGCTTGGAAATGCGTCAACATTTGTTGCATTCGGGTCATCATTATCGCCGTAATGGTCTCCATCCCTGTCTAACCATTGTGTACTATCTTGTGGGAAAGCATCGCCAATGTCAGACCAACCATCGCCGTCAGAATCAACACAGCCTAGCAAATCAATGAGGGAATCGCCCCATACATTTGGACACCCGTCGCCACCGTTGCCATATTCATTATCACCGTATCCATCTCCATCAGTATCGGTCTGTTGAGTGGAATCTGTAACAAACTCATCAGCATTATCTCCCGTCCCATCACCATCAAGGTCAGACCATTCTGTAGGGTCATGAGGGAACGGGTCACGAATATTTGGTCGCCCATCTCCATCATCATCTCTACAACCCATCTCAAATTCAAAGGTGGAATTACCACTATTTCTTGGACATAAGTCAAGATAATCTTCAATTCCATCTGAATCATCGTCTTGGTCTTCTAGGGCATCATTGCAGCCATCTGAATCATAATCTGTAGCGTTGGTAGAGATCCAACCAGTCATTCCACGCGCACAATTGTCTAAATTATCATTGAGACCATCGTTATCATCATCCTCGTCCTCATCTGCATCGCGGCAACCATCAGAGTCATGGTCAAAGGCAGCCACTGAACGAAACCCAATTTCTGAAAATTGACAAAGGTCATACACATCCAAGATGTAATCGTCATCGTCGTCATCGTCATTGGTATCTGCATCACCATCACCGTCATAGTCTGAAGATAATCTGGCATAGAACATATCACTAGCTCCTTGCGTAGTCAAAGATAACTGGCTAAAATCAGCAGTTGCCCCAAAACTGCCAGTAGTGTACACATCCCCTAGGTGGTCAACACTAATGGCGTTGCCAATGTCTTTGTCAGTACCGCCAGCGCCTTGTGCCCACTGTGAGGTTCCAGAAGCGTCTACCATGAATACAAATATGTCATACCCTCCACCAACCGGACTTAGGTAAACTGAGCCAATATTAACGGTGTTACCATTGTATTTCCCAGTGATATATGCATTCCCAGTTGTATCTGTACTTACATCATAAGGGATTGTTGTGCCGGCACAATCAATGTGTTTTGCCCATTTCCAATCGCCACTGGAATTTAGTTTGACGACAAACCCATTTTCAGTATTACCAGTAGAAAGGGTGAATGGTCCAAATTCCGGAGAAGTATAGAATGAACCGACAACATAAATTTCATCATTTGAATTGATGGCAATTGAGTTACTTTCAGCAGTCTCAGTCCCATTTTCTGTTGTTCTGAACCAGAGCCAATCACCAGAACTATCAAGTTTACCAACTAACATACTATTTCTGTGCCCTGCTCCCGATGTGCCATGCGAAGATGTAAAATATTCATTAGTCCCTCCAATCTGAACAGAAAGGGGACCTTTGAACCAGCCCGCTACATACAGATTTCCATTTGAGTCAACCGCTGCATCACTCAAGGAACTTCCTTGGTTACCACCCAACTCATTTTGCCATTGTATGACCCCACTAGAATTTAGTTTTGCAATAAATCCGTGGTCAAATCCAGTACCTTTACTTCTCCCAACAAAGAAAACGTTTCCATTAGTATCTGTATCAATACCATGCCCCCTCCCCCCATTTGAAACAGTCCCGCTGTACGACAACGGTGTTGCCCACAACCATGTACCGTTCTGGTCTAATTTTGCGACAAAGGCTAGCCGGTAACTGCTATTAAGAGAGGTATTCCCCATCTCCACATTATTTTCAAAATCACTAGTAATATACACATTTTCATTTGAATCAACGGAAATCGCTCCGCCAAAAATGCCAGCGTGCAAAGTTGAATTTACCTCAACGATCCATATACATGCGCCGGTGGAGTCGAATTTCCCCACGTAAATACTTGAAATCGTAGAACCAAATGTGCCGAGAGTTGGACATAAAGTGCCAAACGAAATTGTATCTTTGTACTGCCCAAGGATATACACATCCCCGCTCGGCCCTGTTGCTATATCTAATCCAGAGTCGTCCGTGTTACTACCGGCTGAAGATGCCCACTCCCACGCAAGATGCGATGTTGAGTTGTTAGAAGAACGAGCAGATGACATCTGATTATCAGGTAGTGAATCAAGAGTGAAATCTTGACTTCCATTGTCTTGTGATGAAACCGATGTTGTATTTTGAAGATTTCCCGTTGACATGGACGCTACAAGAAGGAAAGAGAGAAGGACTGCGACTATGATTGGCGCCGTCCCTCGGTTCATGCCTTTGGCATGGCACCTGTTGAATTAACAGGTTCCCTCAATTCACTTTCACTTTTTGTTCACTCTCCGGTGGAAAAGTAGGTAGTGTGGCAGCACTTCATTTGGTTCATGCAATCCCAAGTTGTTAGAAGTATAGTCACGCCAGATGGAATAGTCACTGCACATGCAGATAGAATGTTGTTGTTCAGACCACACAGAGGTCGAGAGCAGATGTTACGTCTATCTGCTAGAGTAACTGTGATGCTAGCCTGTATTGGCCCGCAAGATAGAGTATTTCGCTTGTTAGTTGGTGATTCAAATGGCTCAGTGCATCTGTTTTCATTACCTGAATTGAATTTGATTGAAAGCCATGAATTAGGCAAATCATCAGTTTCAGCTCTTACATTGCATGAACCAGGTGGTAGGAAAAGGGTGATTGCTGGTTTACAAAATGGCGATGTATTTGCATTCGGAGAAGGAATACCAACTGGTTCTCTGAAACTGTTTTCTATTAGTGGCCCAATTGGCTTGATTAGATCAAATGAAGAGATTCTCACCATTCATTCAGGTTGGTCACGTGAAGTTCGTCATTGGAATGGAGACGTCGTCACACCTGCAAAGCGTTGGTTTGAGCCACCAACACCACCTAAGAAAGGGGGAACTCAGCAACTCATTCTGCCCAAGGCGGTTCCGGCGTAAACCAATTGCAAATTGGATGCGGGCGAGGCCAACCATCGGGACGGACTCCCTTGTTGTCTAGTATTTCTGACAATACCTGTTGTTGCTGTTCTAATTCTGCTAACACAGGAGCAGCACCAACAATTGTCTCTCCATGGCCTGGCACTAGTTGTTCGATTTCCATTTCAAGAAGATATTCAATACTCTCAACTAAGTCAGGCAAACAACCTGTTGGAAAATCCCATCTTGAGATATGTCCACGTTTTGGTATCAAATCGCCAACAAGAAGAATCGCTTCATTCTCTATCCAAAAACTGCAGGAATCAGATGTATGCCCAGGGGTGTGAATGACTTCAATTGTTTCTTCACCGAGGTCAAAAACATCTCCTTCCTCAAAGGCAGATGCTGCAACCGGTGGCATATCTGAGTTGAAGCGAGATGCCCATGTAGTAAACAGGTCTCCACCTGAAATTGCCCCTACTCCATCACTATGAATATGGACTGAAGCGTCCCAATGTTTTGACAAATATTGTGATGCACCCGCTGTATCATAATGACGATGGGTGAGTAATATCTTGGATACTTTTGGTAAATTCTCCAATTTGCTTTCAATTCTTTCAACTACATTCGCTTGATACCAAGAGGTCCCTGGGTCAATAATGACAGTCTCTGAGTCCCCTGAAGCAACGACGCATGAAGCGTCGTGATGTATTCCCGGAAGCCTGACTACTCGCATGGGGACCATTTGCAGGCGGGGGGTTTGGGCTTATATATCGGGAGCAGGTCGGCCGCCTCAATGGCAAGGTTCCCAGAGGCAGAGAAGCGTCTGCTTGAAGTACGTGTTTGCATGAAATGCAATGCTCGTAACGGCCTCAAAGCAATCAAGTGCCGCAAGTGCGGTTACAAAGGACTTCGCTTGAAGAACAAAGAACGCAAAATCTGATTCTGTCTTTTCTTTTTTCATTTTTCAACCATTAATTCAATGGCCTCTGTAAGCGTGAATGTAGAAATTATTCAAGACCACTCGGTCTCATCATCTTTCTTCGACTTCTTCCACTCTTTGTAGTGGGTCCTACAAATTTTGACTCGCCTAGCACCTTCAGCAATATTTTCCCAAACATCTACTGCATTATCAAAAGCGATTGAACGCCCACCAAGTGCGGTATCTGCAAACTCAGTACATTTAGGAACTTGGCATGGAACTTCAGGGTCTATGGCCGCAGATGAGCGTGAACTCTTCGGTTTTCCACCTCTCGGTTTAGGAATTCGTCTCTTGTGTGGTCTACCCGCCATGCCAATCCCTACTACTGCTATGCTTTGACTCTAACGCTCAGACTTTGTAGATTGTGGCATCTCTATCGGGACCAACACCAACCGAGGTAATCGGTACGCCAAGTAATGCCTCTACCTTCTCGACATATTCTCTAGCCCCATCGGGTAATGCAGAGTACCCTTCGCCATTCTGATTTGCGCGACGTGCGATATTGAGCCACTCATCCATCTCAATTAATGGGAACCCTGGTACTTTTTCAGTCACACAGGTAACCCTTGCTAAGTCTTCACAAGAAGTGGGCATTTCACTCAAATATTGACCATCAAGTTCGTATCCCACAACAATTTCAAGTTCGTCTAGCCCTCCAAGAACATCAAGTTTAGTTAAGGTAATTTGAGTTAATCCATTGAGTCTGTTAGCGTGTCTGAGAACAACAAGGTCAATCCACCCACAACGTCGTGGTCGCCCAGTTGTAGTTCCAAACTCGTGGCCCATTTTACCCATATATGCGCCAACATCGTCAAACAATTCACTTGGAAATGGACCATGTCCTACGCGGGTGGTGTAAGCTTTCACTACACCGTATGCTTCAGTAACGTGGCCAGGATGAATTCCAACACCATGTGTTGCATTGGCTCGACTTGTTACAGATGATGTTACGAAAGGGTAAGTTCCGTGATCAATGTCGAGTAGACAACCCTGAGCCCCTTCTAGTAACACATTTTCTCCTTGACGTAAAGCCAAGTCTAGCATCAATCCAGTCGGTTTGATAGCATTGCCAAATCGGGCCGCTACCCAATCAAGTGATTCTTTGAGGCCCGCAGAAGTGATTTCGCCCTCTACGCCATGAGCTGCTAATTGTGCAGTCATTCTAGCAGCATGTTCAGATATCCACTCAGCATCATTGCGACGGTTGTCAATATCTCCAAATCTAACACCTACACGTTCAATTTTATCACGGTAAGTAGGACCTATTCCTCTTCCTGTGGTTCCAATTTTCTTGTCAGCACCATCGTAAAGACGGTGGAATGGGAGATTTACATGTGCACGTTCAGAGATCCACATGCGCTCCCCTTCAGGAGATTCTCCAGACGATGCTTTCCACTTATCCAACTCTTCTTCCAATACCCAAGGGTCAATCACCATACCTGCACCAAGTACAAGTTGACAATTTGGATTGGTTAATCCAGAGGGGAGTTGATGCAATTTCAGTACTTGCTCCCCAAGTACAATTGTGTGGCCGGCATTATTGCCGCCTTGGAATCTCGCGACCCAATCCGATTCTTGGGCTAGTTGGTCAACCAACTTACCTTTTCCTTCGTCTCCCCATTGTGCTCCTAACACGACTGATGCAGGCATTGGTGAGGGCGCAGCGCGAGCGCTCTTTGAACTTGCCCACAATGAACTCTTATTGTAAGAACGAGTTTTGACGTCTACTTTTGGCATTGATGAAGTCTTTTTCAAGCGAGAAAATCAGTATTATTAATTATTACAAGATGTAAATAATTACAAATTTACATTGAAGTAATAAGTCCATTAATTGAATTGTTTTTGACTAAACAATCAATGACTAATTATGGGAATACCCATTGAAGTCATGGATTATTTTACCAACTGAATGCTTCAAAAAGGGTCATGTATCTATATTCACTGTAATGGGCCAAAAACGCTGTCCGACGCCCGTATAGAGGATATATGGGCAAACAGCAATACCCACAGGTTTAAATACTAGGGGCACCAACTCATTATGTAACCCGAGGTTGTAGAGTATGAAAGATAAGATTGAAGCAGATAGCGAACAGAAAAAAGTGAATGAAATCAAGAAGAGAGCATACGCAAACCGAAACGAAATTGGTTCTGCAAGAAGGCCTTCTCAAGTAAGAAAGATGGTTGGTCACGAAGGCCCTTGTGAAGAATGTGGTGCAATTGAGTGGGATTTGGATGATGTTCGTGGAGAAGTCTCCTGTCAGGCCTGTGGCCTCGTTGTTGAAACTGATGTCATTGACCCTGGCGCTGAATGGGTAAACCACAAAGAAGGGCCAGACAGGTCAAGAGTAGGGGCTCCAAGCACACTTACTCTATCCGACAAGGGGTTGAACACTACCATTAGCCGTGGTGATTTACTTGGCTCAAAGGCTAGAATTCATGGGATCAAGGGTAAAGCCTTGAGAGATTGGAGGCGAAGAGCAGTCATTGATGACCGTTCAAAAACAAGAAGTAGCCGAGCAAGAAACCTCGTCAAGGCAATGCAATTTATCCGAGATAAATCTGGACTAGGCAAACAACACCGAGAGGAAGCTGCACGTTTCTACCGCAAAGCAGCAGAAATGGGTCTTGTGACTGGACGAAGTATTCAGGGTGTTGCCGCTGCTTGTGTCTATCTAGCTGCCCGCGAGGCCGGAATTCCAAGACCTGTCGAAGACATCGCACGCGCTTTTGATATGGAAGAAGAGATGAAAATGAAGGAACTGAAGAGGACCATCAGACTCGTTGCTCGTCATCTTGGCGCTCACAGAATCACTGGCCCAGAAGAATATCTTGACAAGTTTCACAGCGACCTTGGTCTACCTCCACAAGTATTGGGTACTGCTAATGACCTATGGGACCGAATCAAAGGTTCACTTGAATGGCAAGGTAAGAAACCAAGTGGAATTGCAGGTGTATTACTCTACAAGTCCGCACAGATGCGTGGCTCACCACGAACACAAGCAGATGTTTGCAAAGTGGTTGGTGTCAGCGAAGTAACACTCAGAGGCTTGTTACGTCTTCTTGAAAAGATGATGAAACATATCGGTGAAGCAGAATTTAATTGATTCAAGCGTTTAAGAATCAATTTGCTCGTTGGCATAGACTCAATCGAGGATAATTGCGTCATTCCACGAGACCGGTTGTTTAATTGATTAATTGCCGGCGCAGTGGCATTATGGCGCGCGCTACAGAGGCTGTATTGCTCTCTACTTTGATGTTGATGAGTGGCCTTGCTGGATGTTTTGGTAGTGGAGGCGGAGGGGAAATATCTCCTGATTCATTAAAGATATCTGACTCGGATTCCTTAGCGGGCGGAATGTGGCAAGAAATTACAATCTCTGCCGAACAAGATATTTCAGTATTCATCCCATATTTCGTTATTGATCCGGGCTCCGGAAGAGCCCAGAATGGTACTGTTTTTGACATCAAATCTGGCAATAAAATCTCAATGGATATTCTATTTCCGCCTAGAAATAATGATATTATTTTCCAAATCGGTGATTATGGCCGGACAAATTGGCCGGTTAGAGCCGCCAATCAATCATGGATGGATTGGTTGGCTGACGATTCATTTGCAGGCGCTGTAGAAGTATCTGCAAATGGTGACGAAGGAGGCATTTGGCCTTGGTTGACTGCCAGTGATAACGACGGCGGCAAGGTTGCAGTCAAACATCTCACTGCCATCAGACCTGTTGGAGAGGGATACACGCCAGACAATGGTGTGGGCGCTTCAGCTGGCTGGGTAGATGGGCGCTCGGTTTACGAATGGGTTGAATTCATCACCGATGAAACTCCAGATTTACTCGACCCAGCCGACGGAGCCGTTGGATATTTAGACAGATGGATTGGCAATGGAAATCCAGCATATGAGGATGCCATCACCTACTTTGAAGGCGTCTTGACAGGTTATGGCCTTCGAACAGAAGTTCACAGATTCCAAACTGGCACACTTTGGGCAGTCAATATTTGTGGTTACAAAGATGGGACTACGTTTCAAGATGAATGGTTAGTTTTTGGCGCGCATTTTGATATCGCACCATATGTCACACCCACTTCACTACTTCCAGGACTTGACCAAACTGGATATGGGACTAGAACAGGTGCTTATGACAATACAGCTGGAACTGCAATGGTGCTCACTACAGCAAAGGTCCTATCAGAATTTGACTCACGTAGAACAATGGTCTTTTGCCTATGGTCTAGTGAAGAGGAAGGATTGTGGGGCTCATCAGCATTTACTGGCGATATTCCAGATGGTGTAACTGTCTCAAATTATCTTAATTTAGACATGGCTGGAATTAATTATCCTGGAGATTATGCTCTTTCAGTCTACCTTGGACCAGACGGTACAGGAGAAGAAATTGACCAACCCGGCATGTACCATTTAGCAGAATGGATTGGAGCAGATGCATTGAATCTTTCATACCAAATTGAGCGTGGAAGAATTGAGTGGGAAGCAGTTGGAGAAAATCCGCTCTGGGGCGATCAATATGAGGACATGGTGGCAATTTACGAATCACCTACTGCTCGTAGTGACCACTCATCTTTCCAAGACATTGGGGTTGCAACACTTGGGTGGAATGGGGTTGTTGATGGATATCCTTGCTACCATAAGACGTGCGACAAGCTTGAGACGATGCGGGGTTACATGGACACCGACACTGCTACTGGAGAGGCTAACTTAGTTCACTCATGGGATATCGTAACTTGGTGGGCTGTACTTGCTTTCTTACACATGGACCAAACGCCAGTCCCCAACGAACTTTCCTGAATTTCTAGTTCAAGAGATGGGTTTCCAAGCAAGGCTAGTGGCCAACTGTTTACCATTCGTGCGAGCAATGAGCACAATGCCACTTAGGAACAAAAACGCCGATGCAACACCCTCCAGGAATGTACTTTTCTTGGTCAAAATCGCCAGATGGATAGCCAAAAACAATTTCTTTGATGCCATCTCCTTTCCCACAATTTTTGCATACCTTCGGTTTACGGCCTGAATCTTCATCTTCAATATCTGAGTTATTTTGAACCATGTTACAAACCTCTTTTTCATCGTCTCTTTTCAACCTATGTAACTGAACCAACGGGTGGTTCGAATCCTACGAGGGGAGTGGACGTTGGGGGATTTGAACCCCCGGCTTCTTGGTTGCAAACCAAGCGTTCTTCCAAGCTGAGCTAAACGCCCTTGTAGTCCGCCGACCGGCGAACCTCATTTGAGCGTTTGGTTATGGAAAGATAACTGAACGCTTCACTACTTGCCAACAATACAAGTTCAAGAAGGTGATGAAATCAAAGAAGTTCACTCTTCTTCAGCAATATCATCAATGTCAGAATCGGTTTTTATTTCAGACAAATCATTGTCACCTTGTCCTTCATCATCTGGTGTTAGAATAGATTTCCCTGGCCCCATTACGATTAGCAATCCGATTAGAAGAAGTGAAATAAATCCTGAGGCGCCTGCCACCAACAATAACCAGTTTTGTGAATCATTTCCCCCATCACTAGATTCAGGCTCTTGATTATCATCATCATTGTTAAATTCATAGCCCGTTGATGGTGGCGAAGTCCCATCACTTGTGTGAGAATCAGACATTACCGTAATTGTCCCATTATGTACTGTCCCGTTTGAAATAATATCCTGATAATTGTAAGTCCCTGCGCCCCATGTGCCATTAAATGGAATCTCAAAGGTCACCTTGCATTCAGAATCCGTTTGATTTCCAAACTCGTCTTTTTCACATTCCGATGATAAATTACCAGAATCCCAGTCATTTGTACCATTATAGAGGCCATCTCCATCAGAATCCCAAACAATTCTGTGGGTGATGTTTTCTCTGCTGTCAACGTTGTACCACCAAGCCGAATCGTTGACTACAAGTTGAGGATTGTTGGGTGTCAAACTATTTTCTTTGACTATTACAGTAAATGTTCCAGCATCGTGAGCCACTGTACTTACTGGTAGTAAAGAAACTGCTAGCAGTAGTAGCAGAGTGGTGAAGAGGGCGAGTCGGTTTTGGCTACAATGGTTCGCCACTATTTGTTGTGCGCCACCCACCCATAAATAAAAGGTAACAGCACAGGTGGCGCAGACGATGGATAAGAGGCTGGTTGGATTGGCTGCCTTCTTGGCCCTCAGCATCTTTTCTGCAAGTCTTTACGCACTAACCACAAGTTTTGCCAATAATTCAGACAATGACGACAATTGGGTGATGGAAGATCCGCTTATCCAAGATGAAGAACACGACCACAAAAATGCAAGTTCACATGAATTCGGCACGCCAAATATTGACTTTGTCAGTTACAACCCTCTAACTCTACCCGGTAATGCAGAAATCCAAGTTGCAGATAGCCCAGATGGTAACACATATGCTTACCAAGCAGGGTGGAAAGAGATGCACATCACCGATGTAACTGACCCATACAATACAGAAGTAGTAGGCGTATACAATGACCCGTATACCCAAGTATTGGATGTAAAGTATCTTGAGTACAATGGGCGCGAGTATGTGATTCTCCAAAACCAATTGGTTGACCCTGGGAATTCTGACCCTAATGTAGGTAATTGGGAAGACCCCGCTCAAGTAAGCGTGACTCTTGTTGATGTGACCGATAAGGGCGACCCTGAGTACATCGATTCTTGGTATGATGTGGACCACCCATCTGGCCCTCACAATCTGTATACCCACATGATTGATGGGGAATGGTACATTTTTGTTGCTAATCCCGATTACGATGAATGTGATGTTGGAACTGGTGACGCTTGTGGAGGTGTCACGATTGCTCATCTGAATTTTGCTGCTTATGGCGACTTGCCCCGCATTGTCAAAGTTGGAGAGGCTGAAGTCAGTTGGGAGACCACTAACGGTGGCTGGATTTACATTCACGATATGACAGTTCAGACATGGCCTGGACAAGACACAAACGACCCTCGTTTTGGCCACACTTTCATCTATGGCGCATATTGGGAGGCTGGACTTCGTATCTTTGATACTACAGACGTACCACATCCAAAACGCGATTTGGCTGAATATATGTTCCATGGGACTCTATGTCGTGCCGCCGGTGGCAGCCAAGCAGGTTGCCTTTGGAGAGCCCCTGAAGTTGGATTGTGGATGAATTTCTCCGACTTAGATGATGATGGAAATCCTGATGCTGGCTGGTCAAGCAATGAAAACGGCGGGCGCGCTTCATACATTCATTATGCCGAACCATTTGACAAGATGGTAGATGCAAGCCATCTGGGATACCCATCTGGAAAGATGCATCTAACCTTCTTAGCGACTGAAGTCCTTGAGACAACTGTTGGTGTTGGACTAGCTTACCTGATTGATACAACCCCATACGAAATGATTAACGGAAAAATGACATTCAAGCCTAGGATTTTACACGACTGGGAAATTCCATTCGCAGAAGACCACTTCATCCCTGGTGGTGTAGAATGGTTGCTATTTAGCCCACATAATGCTGATTTGGAAATCTTCCAAACTGGTGTCACTGGAAAGCCTGACACTTCACTTGGGGGTGCATGGGATGGGCGCATCTATCTCTCACATTACCACTCTGGAGTGTGGGTATTGGATGTTGAAACTCTCATGAAAGCGGGTCTAGATAATCGCAATAAAACGGCCGTTTATTTTGACTCAACTATTGGATATTATGTACCGCATGGCGCTGATGGGGTGCCTCTAGACTCACAATATTACGACTTTGAGTGGATACCATTTTTGTGGGCTGCTGAATATCACAAAGGATACATTTTCGTCTCTTGCATTACTACAGGTTTGTACATCATGCAGTTGGATGTTGACAAGCCATATCTTGGTGAATCATCTTCACAAATTACTTGATTTTGGATTTATTTTTTCAAAGTCAATTGCTTAGATGTCCGCTTCAAGCAAAGCGGAATTGTATTGAATGGCAGTAGAGAGCGGAGCACACGCCCGTAGGGCGATGGTGTCGATTTCAATGAGGAAAACACTTCACGACGACTTCGGTGCAACTCAGCAACAAATGATCGTCTATGCAATCGTCGGTTTGATTTCACTTAGTTTGCTATCAAGCGCTGCTTGGTTTGCTTTCAGTTTAGGTGACGATAGTGATGGAATTGATGACCCAATGGCAAATTGGGTTGACCCAGTAACTGAAGTTGAGGATGATAATCACAGCCACAACAATCTGTTTGACCACCGATTGCAGACTTCAAACATGAAGTTGATTGACTATCACAATCTCAACTGCGATGGTAATGAAAAGCCACCAGCAGAACTGGATAATGTTGCGGGGCGGCCTTGTTATCCTGAATACAAGAATACCGGACCAACGCCTGGCGACAACTCAGAAATTGCTATCGAAGGCAATTTCAGAGATGATTGTGAAATATATGCTGATGGAACTGGAGGATGTTTTGCATATGTTTCATCATACAATCAGTTTGAGATTCTTGATGTATCCAAACCAAACAACATCACTTTGCTTTCGACATACTATGCTGAAATCGCTAGAATCATTGACATCAAGGTGACGACGGACAATAATTGGGTTCTTGTTAATCACGAATTGACTAACAGTGAGTTAGACCCAATCCCTAACGATGATGATGCAAATAGTGGAACAAACAGACTTGATGTCATCTATGTAGGTAACAAACTTGAGCCAATCAAGGTAGCAGAGTGGAACAATCCTCCTGCAGGTTTCCATAACCAAGATATCAATGTCTACTGTGATTGGGAACCATCTAACCCACTATGGTCTGGTGAAGAGTGCCATCTCTTCCTGTTTGGTGCAGACCCATATCCTGAGATGATTGAAGGTAGTACTGGAACTTACTACAAAGGAACTCAGATTTTCTATGTCCCACTCGGTTTTGAGTCGTGGATACCTACTCAATCTGACGAACAGCAAAATACGAGTCGGGAAATTATCAGATGGGGTGGTTATTCGCCAAAGATAGACACGACATGTGGTGGGTCTATTTTCAATCACGATAATGTCTATTCAGAACATCCAATTACTGGCCAGAAACTTCTCTACATCTCATATTGGGGTGCAGGCTTGAGAATTGTTGATGTTTCTAATCCTCCACAAATTCCTGACCCAGAAGGGATATCATGGCCACAAAATAACGAAGTTGGCCGTTGGATGGGTTGTTCCACTGCTGATGATGGCTGGTATGGACCAGAAGGTGGCGGCCATGCTGACATGTCTGCTGAAGAGTGGCTAGATGCTAACCAAGGTAATGACAACATCCACTACGCAGTGCCATACGACCATCTGGTCTGTAATGGCATCAGCGAATATGAACCGGTTTCAAATTGGCCAAAATCATGTGGAGCAGGTCCTGAAGATCCTACATATGGAATTAATTGGAGGCATTATACCATCATTGCCCCAGAGTATGGTTCAAACTCAAATCATACTGGATATGTTTGGACAATTGATACCACAGACCCAGCAAAACCATTCCTTTTGAGCAAGTGGCGACTTCCAGGCCAAGGAACCTTAGCAAATGGTTCAGAACATCCGCAGCATTACATCCCCGGCGGATACATATTCAGCCCACATAATGGTGACACTGGCATCAATGGCGAAGTTTACTGGACCCATTATCACGCAGGTGTATGGGCAACTGACCACGGTCACCTTTGGGAAGACCTTGTGTGGGAAAATGGAGTTCCGGAACCAGAAAGAGGTTTCAAAGCAATAACAACTCTTGCTAATACTCGCACAATGGGTTACTATTTGCCGTCTGGGCCAACTTGGTTAGAAGACCCAACTGCAACTCTAGAATATGATATGGCTGATTGTTGGGCGTCCTGTATGATTCCATTTGATTGGGGATTACAGTTTGACCCTCGTGGATACATAATGATTTCAGAAATGGTGACTGGCGTTTATGTTGTACAAATGGATTCTGATAAAGATTCTCGGTATGTATATCCGCCACTTTACGACGATGAGTGATTGTAATGAAGCTGCTACTGAAATCGCTTTTTTTAGTAACAATTCTTTCATCCTCTGTGATATTTTCAGGCTGCATTGGCGGTGATGATGAACCACAAATCCCTGATGATTTCTATGGCGATGATATCTATCCAGCAATCGATGTGGAATCATTTGTGCTAGTTGATGAAATTGGCAATAATTATAGCAGTCAGAATTTGGATGGACAAGTTGTAATCGTTATTTTCATGTTCACACGTTGCCCTGATGTATGCCCAATAGTTTCTGCAAATGCTAACTGGTTATATGGGCAGTTGAATGAAGCAGAACAAGAAAAAGTTTCAGTGATTTCAATCACTGTTGATCCATGGAACGATAATTCAACTATTCTTGCCCAATACATGGATGACATGTCTCTTAATTGGAGCCATCTTACAGGCGAGGTCGAACAATTAGAACCCGTTTGGGGAAATTTTGATGTCGGATTAAAGACCGTTACAAACGATGATTATTATCAAAATAATTCAGATAATACAACTGGAAGTGATGAAACTAGCGGGCGCCACCATCCCGATTATGATTATCTTGTAGACCATTCAACAGGTACTATTTTGGTTGATAAAAAAGGTAGTCAACGAGTTTGGTGGAGAGATGTTGACTGGGTGCCTGATTTAGTATTAGAAGATGTGAAAAAACTACTCTTAGAGTAGAAATATTACGCACGGTATACGAACATGTTCGTATTGTATATCAACCATTGTTGTTGATATACTAAGTTCATCACGGGAAAACATGGATAGTAAAACCGCTATCATGAGTGCTTTATTGGTCGGATTAATGATTAGTTCGAGCTTGGCAGTATTCTTTGCAGTAGATTCGCCTGATACAAACGAACAACAATGCGAGGGGGAAGGGGACACATGGGGACCTGGGATTGGACCCCCACCTGCAGATTGTGAGGAAGGTATCTCACCTGGTGAAGAACTTGCCACTGAACAGAGTATTGATGATAGACCTCCTACTCTTTTTGTTGGTATAACCAATTTTGCTTGGGGTGAACCGGTTTCACTAAGCGGTTGGCTAGTTGATGAATCCCCCAATTCAACTTCAATAACAGCATCAGTCTACAGTGCTGAATCAATTAGCACACCTTCACTAGAAATGACTACCTTTGCAGAACCAAATGGAGTTTGGGAAATATTGTTGCCATACGATGAACCTGGCTCTTGGGCTGTTCAATTAATTGCAACAGATGAAACAAATCAAACAAGTATTTCAGAAATAATAGATGTAACTCTAAACGCGCCAATAGAAGAAATGGTGTTAGTCACTATACGTTATGAATCCCCTGAAGAGAATGAAACAACAGGACTTATCACTGGTGAATTAATACATCTATTTCCTTCCTCTTGTGGTGTGGAATTCTGGCCAGAAGGTCAGTCAATAATTGAAGGATTTGTCAACAGCAGTGAAAGTACATTCCGTATACCAGTTGATGTCACTGAGGTGGCTAAACAAGGTGATTTTTGGATTACATGTGGAATTTATGATGTCCGTGCACGAAATATTTCCTACCAATTACCAATACCTGATGAACCTTCAGAAGATACAATATCAGATCAAGACAATGATGGAATTGTAGACGCTGATGATGTCTGTCCAAATACTCCAAATGATGAGCCTGTTTGGCCAAATGGGTGTTCAGAATCACAACTTGATAGCGATGGCGATGGAATTTCAGATAACAACGATCTGTGCCCGAATACCTATCCTGGGGAAATTGTAGATTCTAATGGCTGCTCTGAAACCCAGAAAGATGCGGATGGAGATGGTATTTCAGATGCTGGTGACCAATGCCCAAACACACCTTCATCAGAAGTGGCTGATGCAAATGGCTGTTCAGATTCACAGAAGGACCAAGATGGTGATGGAGTGCAAGATTCACTTGACCAATGCCCAAATACACTTTCAGGTACAGTAGTTGATTCAACTGGCTGCGAGATAACTTGGGTTCCACAAGATTCGTGGCTTTGTCAGAATGGTCAAGGCCCTTGGGTAAAGGATTTCAATTCAGAAGAGGGTTTCAATTCTAACACAAATGGCGCAAGTAGCGCGGGGGCAAGTAATGACAATGTTGGCCCATGGTTCCAATGTAAAGTGGATGTAAATACACAGAATGGGGAGATGGTTGTAGATGCCAATGGTATTCCCAACCATGACTTTTTGTCCACAATGGGTTGCTGTGTGGATGAAGTCGACCTTGAGTGGCACATTCCTCTCAATCCGATGAATGATACTAGTGGCGGCCATAATTCAGCAAATTGCCCAGCGTCAGCAGGTCGTTGGGAATGTGCTCCAGACCGTGGCCCAGTTGCAGTATCAGTAAATGGTGCACCAATATATGGTGTTGAAGAGGGCCCTGGCGGTGATGCCATAGCTCTAAATTTCGACTATTTCGTGGAAGATAGACAACCGATTGCTTTGGGTTACTGCACAGGACATGCTGCTGGAAATAATTTCCATTACCATTATGATGCACAGTGTTCAACTTGGGTACCAGGTGTAGGAGATACAATTTCAGATTATGATTGGACAAAGTTGGACAGTACGCAACACAGCCCAATTATTGGTTGGGCCTTTGATGGGTACCCCATTTACGGAATGTATGGCAATGATGGTAATGGAGGAATCAGAGCCATTACTTCATCCTATGAAGTAGAACGTACACAAGAAGGAGGAGACCAGGGGTACAACGGCATTGACGATTGGAATTATGTTTCTAATTTAGGAGATCTTGACGAATGCAATGGTCGCTTTGGGCCAACTCCAGAATATCCTAATGGGATTTATCACTATGTCAGTACACCATTATCGGGTTCATCTAAATTGGTAACTGATACCAATGGCGCTCAAGTAGATATGATAGGAATGCCATATTTCCTTCTATGCTATCATGGGGTTGCTGATTTGGATGCTCAACCAAGTGGTGGACAAGGGCCACCTGGTCCAGGTGGACGCTCATACGAATTCAATACCGTAGCGTTATACAATTATCAACCAAATATCATTGAGCCACAAGAAGATGAATCAATTTCACTATTGTTGGATTTCAGTGTCACCATGGTATTGATTGCCATCCTCTTTGGTAGTTGCAGCGCCTTAATGGGACGACGAGATTAGAGTACTGGCTGATTGCCAAGCCATTCTAAATCAGAGATGTAGAGTTGGCGGATATCATCCAAACCAAGCACAAGCATAGCTAATCTCTCAAGTCCCATACCCCAAGCACAAACCGGCCATTTAACACCCATAGGTTCGGTTACTTCGGGTCGGAAAATTCCTGCGCCACCTAATTCTAGCCATTCACCTCGCCATTTTACTTCAACTTCCATGCTTGGTTCGGTATAGGGGAAATAGGCAGGGCGAACTCGAACTTCTGGGTAACCCATTTTGGTGTAAAACTCTTTGAGTGTTGTAACTAACATTGGCAGACTTGCTCCAGGCTCCATGATAATCCCCTCAATTTGATGAAACTCTGGTAGGTGAGTACGGTCTATGCTTTCCTTACGAAATACTCTGCCAATACTAAAAACGCGACACGGCTTATCCGGATTTTGCTCAAGATGAGAAACAGTGTTGACTGTTGTATGTGTACGCAGCATCCCTTTTTCAGAAATTTCTGCCGAAAAATCTCCACCCCAGCCCCTGCTTCCTGTAGCCCCTCCATGCTCATGGACATCAGCCCACTGTTGAGTTCTTTCAGAGGGAAGAGGAATGGATTTAGGGTTGTCAAGGTAAAATGTATCTTGCATTTCCCTTGCAGGGTGGTCTTGAGGAATAAATAATGCATCCATATTCCAACCGGCAGTAGTTACGTAATCCCCATCAATTTCAGTGAAGCCCATTTCTAGGAAAATGGCGCGAATTCTCTCAATTAATGCTTGCATCGGATGAGATTTCCCCACTTGCGGGGTAGGGGCAGAACGGGTGACATCGTATGGTTTGAAGTCGGCTGTTCGCCACTCTTCTCCTTGCAGAAGTTCAGGAGTGATGTCAGCAATACTCAGATGCTCTTGGAGGTCATGTTCACCTACAGCAATCCCTTGTGGAGTAAGCACCCAAGTCCTAACAACTTCTTCAGATGAAGTGATAATCCCTTTTCGGCTGCTAAAGTAATCAATTTGTGAAATATCTAATTCACTTTCTACAATTCCAATTCCTTCTGAAGTAGCAAGTTGTGTGATAAATTGGGCTCTCATTTCGAGTGTAGCATCAATTGCTCCAGTTGCTGACGGGATGACGAATTGCCCCCGTTCTAACTGAATACCAAGGTCCTTGAGCAAACCAATTCCAGCGCCGGCTTCTCGTTTTTCAACGATGCCAGACGCTTGCAAATCCTTCATGCCGACTTGCTCTTCTTGTTGTGATAGCCAATCCCATATTCTCTGTTCAAGCAGACCGTTTTCAGCAGCGGCTTTGCCTTCTGTGGCAAGCCGCCAAATTTTACTTCGGTTCTCAGTTTGATTGACAAATCCTGCTTCAGCAAGTGAGCCGCCAGCACCAGCAACGTGTGCTTGGTCATTCCAGCCACATGATTCGAGAAGTGAGGACAAATCCCAAACTCGTTCAGGCTCGTTGCGCATCGCTTTGAGCATACAACGCTCGTTGTTACTCAACTCCATGCGGCTCCCTCCAATGCGTTGGGAAAGCCGGAATGTCTTGAATCAATTGGAGAAGATATAGTCAATAATCACTCTTCTTCACTATCTTCGGGTTTGTCCCACAACATTGTGTCACAGCCGGGACAAATGAAAGTTTGAGCCCTCTTTCCATCGGCCCAAGTCAATTCACCACACTTGCCACAAAGAACACTAGTACGAATCGGTTCATCCAAAGTGGTGTCTATTCTGTACATGATACTACCTTCTGCACCAGATGGTAGTTCTCCAACATCAGGGGTCCAGTCTTGAATCTCTTTTTCACTCATTGGTTTTGGTTCTTCCACGCGGGAAAATGCTAGTATGAACATGACTGCACCGGCTAATCCGATCGGTGCGCCGATTGCAATGTATGCTGGATTAGCAAAAATTACACCGGATGCAAGTATCATGCATATCCAAGCAGCGATGAATAAATTGGCTCGAATGTTGTTCGCCATATCTCCGCCTCACTGTTCAAAACAGCGCCATGCATCAATGAGGATTTCTGCTGCGCGTTCAACTTGACTGCTAGCAATTGAACAAATTCCAATTCGAACCCCACCTTTTAGTGGGACTACATACAGTTGTGATTCGGCTGCTTTCTCAGCAATTGCAACAGGGTCATCACAAGGAATAAAGGCGAAATATCCATCATCAGATGGCATAAGAGGCAATTCGGATTCGGCCATTTTTGCATTGAATGCGGCTCTTCTTTTAGAAAGTAGACCTTTCAATCGTGTTTTTTCCTCTCCCCATGAATGGGCTTCAGTCTCGCTCCCGTGTATTGAAATTAGGGCAGATTGAGGTAGCCTTGGAGCAAGAGACCAAGTTCCACGGCCAGTAACTGCACAGACCTCACCAAGTCGGTTCACATAATCCTCTGATGGATGAAGGAATACAATAGCCCCACATCTTAGACCATAGATTGTGTGCGATTTCGAGGCTGAAAAGCCCCAGCAAATGAGTAAATTTTCTGGCCACTCAGACCATGAGAACTTTTTGTGGATTGTTTCTGACCAGCCATAAGGTTCGTCGGCATAAACCGCATATGCTGTGTCAAGGAATAGTGTGACTCCAATTCCGGGGTTATTCCTAGCACAATTAAGGAAGGCATCTAGGACCAAATCTCGCCCTTCAGAATCTAGTGAAATACCAGTTGGATTGTGGGCTGGGTCATTTAGCCAAGAGAGAATTCTTTTCTGAGATGTGGCTATGTCCTCAAGCACTGATTCAAGTTCTAAATGGTTTACTTTTGCGTGGCCATTACCCTCATTGAGAATCGGCCATTCGGTGATTGATAATCCACATTCTGCTGCTAAAGTATCGTACGGAGACCAGCGCCTTGAACGAAATAAAATTGTGTCACCAACTGCCAACATTGTTCTTGCAGAAAGGTAGAGTGCACCAGTTCCACCTGGTGTTGCAACTGCGCCGCTGTGAAGTCCGATATCGTGGAGGCTTGCAAGACGGGGGCCGACAGCCAGTTCTGTTGCCAATTTTTTATATTCAGGCAATCCTGGAAGCGGTGCATATGATGAGAAATCAACATCTGATTGGCTACGAAGAGAATCCATCACAACGCTGTTTACAGCTAATGAACCGTCATCTTCTAAGAGACTGCCAACCGTCCCATTGATGGCTGGCTCACCTAGGGCTTTGGCTTGCAAATATCTGCCATACCAAGTGAAAATCGTATCCGAACCTGTCTTCTTTTTACTTTCTAAAGGCAAAAATGTGTCCTCAAGGCGACCCACATCCATTGAAATCACGTCTGCGCCAGAAAACCGCCGCTGAACTACCCTATGAGTTGTATGATATCAATCCACTTGTTGTTAGGTTTGAGATATCAATCGGATTTTTCCCCTAGGGGAAAAGTTGACTATTAAAACCAAACATCAGATGATGCGAAGGGGCTAGACCATGCAGCGAAAAGCAGTAATTTTGGCATTTTTGATGCTTTCTTCTACTTTCTTGGCACTGGCCGCAACAACTTCTAGCAAGTTGAGTGATGAAGGTGGCTTAGGAAATGAAATTGTGCCTGGTTTTGCTTCTTTGAACTCAACTGAAGTAGTTACTATCTCAAATTACCCCGATGGAATAACCAACTCTTTCAAGATTGATGTGCCAGAAAATGAAGCAGTTCGAAATATTTCTCTCTCATTGGCACCAAAAGCACTCCCACGTAGTGAAGGGATTTCATTTACATCATCTAGCGACTTCAATCAAACAGGAGCAACATCACAAGGCGTTGACTACAATTCATCGGGATTACAAGTTTCAGCAATTGATGAATACTGGTCTTTTGAAGGTTCAAGCAGTCTACCTACGGGATGGAGTTCAACCAATTCTAATAATGGCCGGATAAACACCATGGCTTGTGGTACAAATGGTAGTAGTTCTCGTTCGCTAACCTTGAGACACGGTCAATCATATGTGACATCAAATTTATTGGACCTTTCTTCTCTTTCAAATGGACAAATTGCGTTTTGGATGCGGGAAGGACAATCAGGCTGTGGTGAAGACCCCGATAGCAGTGAACACCTCTACCTACAATACAAACGCTCATCAGGAAGTTGGGGACAAATAACCTACTTCAATGCAGGTTTGGGATATCCGTATTATACTCCAAGAAATGTAGCATTTAACCTCCCAAGTGATGCCTTCCATGCTAATTTCCAATTCCGATTTTACATGCCAACAGGATCTGGGACCTGTTGTGATTGGTGGTTTGTTGATGATATTAGGTTAACAAAACCCGGCGGAGAAGGTAACTGGACTACACCCGCCTTTGGCCCTGATGCTACCAATACCAATTACCGTTCACTACCCGGTCCGTATGGCGTAATGAGCATTGATACAGATGCTCCATCAAATACCGTGACTTGGTCTGTTCTTGATGCCACTAACAATACTGTGTTGGATGGCTTTTCTCAACGAACTGAACGCGTTGCAGATTTAGGCGGGATTGATTGGGTAATGTATCCAAAGATTCGCTTGAAGGTCACATTAGAAGCACAAGGAACTGGTTCAGTAACAAAAGTGAATGGGATTTACATTCAAGGAAAATATGTCAATTCTTTTGACGATAATCCTAGTGATTGGAATCTGGTTGCTTGTAGTTGGGATGGTGACAGCATTGTAGGAGATGGTGAGGCGTATTCGCCAACAATTCTTTCGCGGCAGCCTATCAGCAGGATTGATGCCGCCGTGGTAGCAACGGGTGGAGGCCAGCTTGAAGTAGCAATAAACGACGACGCTTGGATAACTATTTCCGATAATGGACTGACTACATTAGACAACTTGGCCAATCAAGTGCAATTCAGATGGATAGGCCAAGGCCAAAATTTTGACCTGCAACATTTTGATATTGAGTTACAAGGTTCAGGCCTACCCTCATCACCAACAATTGATTTGTCTAGCGATGGCTCATCTGAGTGGGGGATAGTAAACCAGTCAATAGGTACTTGGGGATGGCAAGATGTTCTTGAAAATGGCAATCATTCGATTGACCTGAAGTTCCCTGGTCAGCATGGAGTTCCACTTTGGATTCCAAAAGATTTGACTGGAGATTTCCTCTTTGAAATAAGTCCCGAATTGGGTTCAGGTGTTACCGACCTTAGTATGGAACTAATTGTAGGAAGCAATGTGATTTCATCGTGGAATTACGGTTCAGGTGATGAATCTCAAACATTTAATATGCAAGCATCTGATATTTCTAATTTCATTAATGAAGTGGATATGGAGCCTGAAGTTTGGAGCAACTATGAAGTTGAATATGTTCAGGCTGAAATGATATTAGATGCTTCAGCGGGAGGGGTGACGCTTGGTGGAATTGCTATACCTCACGATTCAGAAGCATTGTTGTACTTTGAACCTGAATCTGATTTTGTCATGGGATTAAACAATCTTGCTGGAAGCATGACTGCTAGCAACGGATGGCTTTCAATCCCACTATCTATGAGTTGGGAATTACCTGCTGCGATGGAAGTGACATTGACTGAACTCAATACCGGATTAGCTACATCCATTGTTTTGGATAATGCTGCCAACTTGTCCGCAACTCTCTCACCATCTTGGCAAATGTTTGAATTTGGCCACAATATATCTATTCAAGATGGTGAACTTGCAGCCTTGCGTTATGACTTAGCAGGTGAAAACAATGCTATCACCTACACCGTGTGGCTTGGCGCCAACCCGTTGCCACCTGATACCATTGAAGGGGATGAGGATGCAATAATATTGCCAGATATTTTCTCTACAGGTAATTATTCAGTCAACCCTAGCGCAAGTGGCCCAGGAATTTGTTGCGAATTAAAACCGACTCTGAGTTTTTCGTTGAACGCCACATGGGATGACGAGGAACTTGTCACTCTTACTTTACGGGGTATCATGGCTGACGGGCTAATTGGTTTACCATGGGTACACATGTTTGGCGTTGGACCATCTCAAGGGGTGGAAAACGACATGAAAATCACCGATTGGAGAGTTCTCAATGATCACGGCATAGAAATTGCTGAAGAGACATCATATCTAAAGTCAGATTCAGAAATATCTGTAGAAGTAGATTTTGGTTTCGAGGGACTGGAATCCATGTTTGCGCCTAGAAGCGACGACATTGAAGTTCGTTTGCTCGAAAATGGGGTCGTCAAAATGCAAACAACTCAATTGAATCAAGGAGTTGCTACTTTCAATACGCGAACACCATTGATTACTGGTATTGTTGAGTATGCTGTTGAATTTTCACCACTTGTTGGCGGAACTAATGTTACAACCATTGTCCTAAATCGCAGTTTTGAAATTGATTCAATTTCGCCTCAAGTCATCTATCAAAGCGTTGCATCACACGACCACCTTGAGCCATCTATTTCTCAGACATTAACATTTGAATTGTATGATATGCCTGTATTGCCAACGGATGTCACTTTGATGCTGTGGCGCCAATGGCAGGATGATTTGGATGGAGATGGAGAAATTGACTCAGAGGAATTTCAACCACAACTCCTTACATCACCATCTAATCTATCTCTACCTAGAGGAAACTATTCATTTACATTTGATGACACCTATGGACTTGAAAGTGACAAGATTGCTGGATATTTAGTGGGTTCAGACCCAGCCGGTAACGAAATTATTGGAGGAGGGAGTGGTGAGGCAAACAGCCACCTCTTTGTCTATCAATTGATGACCGATGAAGCGCCTAGCATTACTCGTGAAGGTGCTGGATGGATTGATGGGCCAAGAGATTGGTTACATCCTTCTCCAATTTATGGCCTAGTTATTCCATTTGAAGAGGCAAACGGATTTTCAGATATTGATCACATCAGTGTCAATCTTGCCGGAAATTCTGTTTCGGACCAACTTTCAATTCGGTGGAATGCAAGTGGTGGAGAATGCACTACTCAAAGCACCTACTTGCAACTGGTCAGCTGCCATGTGTATGCTAGAGAGGGTAATTTGACTGCATTCACTAGTGAACTACAAATTCAAATTGACTTCAAACTTGGATGGGATTTGCCAGATGATGGCGACCTCAGGAGAGAACCTGACATTGAGGTAGTTGACCGTGCTGGCCAAGGTGATTGGCTAGCCCTACCAGAATTGCGTTGGAGATTTTCAACCGATTTGCAGATTGAATCAAATAGCATACTTGTAGAATTGGCAGAAGGAAGGCGTTCAGCAGATGGAGCGTGGGTTGCACCAAATAGCAACATTACAATCTCTGGAAGAGTCTCATTTTCACCCACTGGAGACCTGCCTGATGATGAAATGAAGGTGGAAGTGCTACTTGACGATGCAGGTTTGACCGTTCGAACAGACAACGGTTGGTGGAGTGCGACTGTCAAATCACCTACTCAGGCTGGCTCAGTCATCCCACTCACATTTGAGTTGACTGATATTCCTGTTCAGGCAAGAGATGTGACCGATAACGGGCTAGCGATACTCTACATCACAGTTGATGGCACACCCCCTATCCCTACGGCAATAGTTGGGCCACGTGAAGGAAATGAGATTCTAGTATCATCTCTGTCATCTCTAGTGGTTGAATTTCAAATTAAAGAGTTAGAACAACTTGATAGTGAAACTTTGAGTCTACATTGGCTTGTAACCCATGGTTCTAATCCTTATGGAGATGAAATTGCTAGCGGCGAACATACAATGATTTTGCCAGGGCACAACGCTGCTGGACAATCAATTCCTGTACGGGCTACTCTAGACCTATTATCTGAAATTCCTGCTCAATTACTAGCAGATGAATTGACTCTTCACGCATGGGTATCGGGTGAAGACATGGTTGGCCATGAAATGGTTTCAGATATTCAGTTTAATTCTCGTAATGTACCATTTGCTTCTTGGCAAATTCAGCAACTAAAAGCAGAACTGATTGTTGAGGATTCAGACCTAAGTTACTCACGAAGTGGTGATGTCTATGTCGATGATGTCATCATGGTTACTATTCAAGTCCATAACTTAGGAGAAGTTTATGGGGCTGCCGAATTAACTTTCGTAGAAGTTGATACTGAAAATGAAAGACGAATTATTACTGCAGTACCAGTAGTGCTTGGCGTTGACCCTTCAGGAGTTAGTGAAGCACACATTGACTGGGTTCCAGAAAGAGAAGGGCACTTCCACATCGTCGTGTTGATGGATGGAGTTGAAGTTGCAGAAGGTTTAGTATTAACAACATCACAACCGCCAGATTCTGGAATACTTAGCGATTTAGAAGCAAATGGGTTCACGCTTGAGTGGATTGGCATATTGGGTGGCTTGTTTATCCTACTTGCAGCAGTTGTTGTAATTGCGATGCGTGCAGGAGGTGCGCCTGAAGATGAGTGGTTTGAGGAAAATGCTGATGCTACTTCAACGGTAGAAAATGAGTTCGCTGGAGGAGATTCTCAAGCGATGGCTGCGGCTGAATGGGCGACCATGCAAGCGGGGCAACAATGGACTCCAGAACAAATTGCACAATGGCAACAATCTCAGGCACAAGGGATGCAAAACCAGCAACAATGGACACCAGAACAAATTGCTTGGTGGCAGCAACAACAGATGCAACAATACGGCGGCCAAGGGCAACAAGGCTGGGAAGGATACCAGCAAGCACAACACGATTCATATTATCAAAAATAATTGAATCTAATTTGCAACCTTAAATTAGATTATTCTCCAAAATAATGGATGAAAAAGTGCGATTTTGGAGCCAACGGAGAGATTTGAACTCCCGACCACCTGATTACAAATCAGGAGCACTACCAGCTATGCAACGTTGGCGCTAAGTGACCCGACACGCCCATTGGTTTTGAATATCACAGTTGGTCTACAGCCCTAATGGTCAAGAATGACCGGCCTACACGAGATATTGTAATGGGCGCCCAAGTGCTAGATGGGAAGGCGTGTGGCGCCGAAGTTGAAGCAGAAGTAAAAGCCAAAGTTTCAGTATTGAATGAACGTGGAATAACTCCTCATTTAGCAGTGGTAATTGTTGGAGATGATCCTGCTAGTCATGTCTATGTGGGGGCAAAAGAGCGAGCATGTGAGCGAGTCGGAGTCAAGAGTACCCGCATTGATTTACCCGCTGATAGTGATTTTTCAAAAGTAGTAGAAGTTGTTGAAAAACTCAATTCCGATACCTCAGTGCATGGAATTTTGGTGCAATCCCCTCTGCCTAAAGGGATGGATGAGTTGGCAATTACCGACATGATTGACCCGGCCAAGGATGTGGATGGATTCCACCCTGTGAATCTTGGAAGGTTAGTGCAAGGTCGCGCTGATGGGCTAGTCCCTTGTACGCCTGCAGGTGTTGTTCGCTTGCTTGAGTGGGGTGGCGTAGATATTTCAGGGAAGAGTGCAGTAGTTATTGGCCGCTCCCGAATCGTCGGGGCTCCAGTCTCACTTTTGTTGGGCCGTAAGGGCGTTGACGCTACTGTTACCATTTCACATTCTCGTACCAGCGATATTGCCGATGTTTGCCGCGCAGCAGACATCGTGATTGCTGCAGTTGGCCGTTCTGAAATGGTGCAAGCAGATTGGGTCAAGCCTGGTGCTGCTGTAGTTGATGTTGGAGTCAATCGAGTTGATGATGATAGTCGTGAACGCGGCTATCGGTTGGCTGGCGATGTTCATCCCGATGTTGCAGAGGTTGCAGGATACCTCTCACCGGTACCAGGTGGAGTTGGCCCCATGACTATTGCCATGCTGATGCTCAATACGGTAACAGCTGCAGAATCAAATTCATGATTCTAGATATTCGGAGTCCTGTGCTCAGCATTTAGCTCAATAGATACCCATGTCCATCAACGCATCTTCGCTTGCATGCACCTTTGGCTGCCACCTTGGCGTCCAAACTAGATTAACATGCACTGAATCAATACCTTCTGTTGAAAGTGCAGCACGATGAACAGAGGCCATTATTTCTGGCGCTACTGGGCAGCCAGGAGATGTCAGGGTCAAATCGACTTCAGCATGTATCCCTTCATCGCCTTGTTCAATCCGAACATCATAGATGAGCCCTAACTCAACTAAACTAATCTCTAATTCAGGGTCATGGACAGGATGAATCGCTGCAAAAACTGATTCCTTAGTTGCAGACATTTCAATCACTCAATCATCTCACGTGCTTCTTTGCGCACTTTGGTGAACATATTGAGGAACCCATTGGCACGGTTTGGTGTGAGGGTTTCTGAGAATCCTAGTTCTCTAGCAAATGTTGCGGGGAAATCAGCCACTTCTTCAGGAGACAGCCCATTGATCGCTCTCTGAGTAATCGCCATCAAGCCTTGAACAATTTGTGCATCAGCACCTCCAAGCATTCTGAAACCAGTTTCATCATCCATTGAACAAGCAACATGTGCTTCGGACTGGCAGCCGTGAACTTTGTTTTTCTCATTCCACTCTTCTGATGGTAACAGTTCGCATTCTTTCGCCCAATCATAGAGAACTTCGTATTTCTCCATTGGGTCATCTATTTCTGAAAATTCATCAATGATTTCTTGTAGTGATGCCGGCCAATTTCCTGCGCCGAATCCTGCTGCTTCACCAGCCTCTACTACCTTTGGAGTAGTACGTGTTGGTACTTCATCAATTAACTTCTCAACACGCATACCCACATCTTCAGCCAACTCTGTAACAATTGGGTCGTCTAACATTGCTAGCATTTCACGAGGCTCCATGGCTGAAACAATAACATCATCTCCTTCAACGTGAATTGCCACATTACAAGGCAATAATACGCCAAGTTCTGGTCTTGCTTCTAACCCGCGCGCAGCATGCTTAGGCATGCAAGCGCCAAGAATCAGATATGGCCGATACACTTCTCCAAGAGCTTTCATGATATTACCTGAAACATCAATTTCACTAATAATCCCAAATCCAGCCTCTGAAATCATTTCACGAATGATTTCAACCGTGTCATCAAAATTAGTGTTACTTTTCGCATGTCTCTCAAATTGCATATTATCACCTAGTCAATCTTCCTACCACCCTTTCAAGGTGTGTAATGAACGCATCTGCTTCTTCTTGAGTATTGTAGAGATAGAATGATGTGCGGTTAGTGGCTGTAATGCCAAGTTTTCGCATTAGTGGCTGAGCACAATGATGACCAGTGCGTACGGCAAAGCCGCCGAGGTCAAGGAAATGTGCTAGGTCCTCTGCGTGAATTGTTTCGTGAAGGAAAGAAACCACTCCTGAACAGGTTGGGTCTGAATGGTCGCCGTAAACCTTTATCCCAGGTATTTTTGAGATTTTGTCAGCGGTATGAGCCGCTAAATCGTGAATATGTTGGTGAACTTCGTGCATGTCAAATTGAGATAGATAGTTGATTGCAACACCCCAACCAATTGCTTCTGCGATTTTTGGGGTGCCAGCCTCAAACCGGTATGGGCCGGTTTGAAAAGTGGAATGGTCAAGAAATACCTCCTCAATCATATCTCCGCCTGCCATGAAAGGCTGCATTTCGTCTAACATTTCAGGCTTAACAATTAGTCCACCAATTCCCGTTGGGCCACACATTTTGTGGCCACTAACTGCAACAAAATCTGCATTTAGTTCAGTGAGATTTAGCCGCTCATGTGGAGATGCCTGAGCACAGTCAATGAGTACTCTTGCCCCTTTACCATGGTTTCCGCGGCTATGGGCCATTTCGATAATCTCTTCAACTGGATTTCTAGTTCCAAGCACATTGCTAGTGTGAACACAGCCGACAAAACTGACTTCATCAATTGAGGCCTCAAACTCATCCATGTTGAGACGATAGGTGACAGGGTCGACTGAAACAAAGCGAATTTCAATGCCTCTCTCTTTAGCAATTAGTTGCCATGGGACAATATCTGCATGGTGTTCCATTTCAGTAACAAGTACGACATCACCTTTCTTGAGATTCGCTCGACCCCAAGCATGAACTACCAAATTTATTGCTTCAGTTGTTCCACTCGTGAATATTACTTGTTCCCGATCAACAAAGAACCAGTCAGCAATATCTTGACGTCCTTTTTCGTATGCATCAGTAGCCTCTCCAGCGAGCGTGTGAACCGCTCGGTGAACGTTGCTGTTGTTATTCTCATAGTAATCAGTCATTGCTTGAATGACGGCTTTTGGCTTTTGAGTAGTGGCAGCATTATCCAAATAAACTAACTGACGGCCTGACGGAAGTATTCGCGAAAGAATCGGGAAATCAGCGCGAATTGAAGGTAAATTCAATGCCATCTTTCGCCCCTCTTGAGTGCCGCCATCCGTCTTCACATTATCAATCCATGTTTTCTGTAACTCACACCTACGGTGTGGTATCATGAATCAAGTTTGAGTATATGCTCCCCCGAGTATTAGTTTGTCAAGCCAATTGTGAATTGTATTGCCACCCATTTCTTTCATGGTAGCATTGAGGAAAGAAGCAACTAGTAGGTCTTGCGCTTCAGATTCAGAAAAGCCACGTGATTGTAAGTAGAACATCTGACCTTCATCAATTGGGCCGTTGGCAGTACCGTGGCCACATCCAACGACTTCGTTTTCCAATACCTCTAGTTCAGGAATTGAATCTGCCTCTGCATCTCGTGAGAGAAGAAGATTGTTGAACACTTGAGCCGAATCAGAACCCTTTGCTCCGTGAGCAATCCTCAACATCCCAGTTCCAATTGTACGGCTTTTATCACTACAAGATGAGTGCCACTTTAGGCGGCTGTAAGTATGTGATATTTCGTGCATAATCTCAACATGATGGTCGTTATGCTGCTCGCCTGCTGAGAAGATTGAGCCATTAACTTGCAAGTTTGCCCCATTCCCTGTAAGGAAGTAGCGCAAATCCCCTTTTGTCCTAGATCCACCAACACCAATAGTGCCAAATTTTGCTTGACAATCTGAAAGTAAGTTGAACTGTTCAATCCTGAGTAACTTTGTATCTTCAAGCCGATTTAGAACTATATCGTTGAAAATTGCCGAAGGGTGAATTGTGCCACTGCGAAGCAGGCCAAACCAATTGACACCGCTTTCAATGATTGTCAGTAATTCAGTTTGTGAGTTTGAACCAACTGAAATTTCAATTTGGATGCCGCTGATATCTCCTCCACCTTCAATAGTCAATAGCAAAGGTTGGTCGAGGACCATCCCATCAGGGATAGTAACCTTGACAGCACCTGATGCTGGTAATGCGCGGATGAAAGCGGCAGCAATATCGTCATTGACGTCACGCTCAATATCATTGTCAAGTGCAGATATTGTGACTTCTTCAGGAGCTTCGCTTCCATCGAGTAGTGAGAGGTTAACTAATGCAGGAGATAATTCCACAGGAATATCATCGGGGTTTCCCGTTGGATGAATACGATGCCATGGAGTGTAGCGCCAGAGATGCTCCGCTCGGTCAGGAGCAGACATCTTCTGATACTCAGACTCACTTCCCATTATCTCACTTCACAACAATTCCTAGGCATTTCATCCAATACTGCCTTCCATCTCAAAGGCCATAAGTTTGTTCAATTCAACAGCGTATTCCATCGGAAGTTCTCGAGTAAAGGGCTCAAAGAAACCATTGACAATAAGAGCCATTGCCTCTTCTTCAGTATGCCCTCTTGTCATAAGATAGAATACTTGCTCATCACTTACTTTACTGACACTTGCTTCATGCTCACTGCGGCAGGTTGGATTTGCTATCTCCATTGTAGGGTAAGTGTCTGACTGACTTTCATCATCAAGAATAAGAGCATCGCAAACGACGTTTACTTTGCAATTATCGGCCTTTTTAGAAACCGTAACCATTCCCCTGTAACTTCCCCGCCCCCCATCTTTAGAGATACTTTTTGAGAGTATTGAGCTCGTAGTATTGCTTGCTAAATGGTGTACTTTAGCGCCTGCATCTTGGTGTTGGCCACTGCCGGAATAAGCCACCGAAATGACCTCTGCATGAGCCCCATCGCCCTTGAGAATCACTGCAGGATATTTCATCGTCAATTTTGAACCGATGTTTCCATCCACCCATTCAACAGTTGCATTTTCATGGGCTACTGCTCTTTTCGTCACCAAATTATACACATTGGTTGACCAATTTTGAACAGTTGAATATCTGATATGGGCGCCTTTGTGAGCAATTAATTCTACTACTGCACTGTGAAGGCTTTCTGTTGAGTAAGCCGGAGCAGTACAACCTTCGACATAGTGAATCGATGCACCTTCATCAACGATGATTAGTGTCCGTTCAAACTGCCCCATGTTTTTCGCATTGATGCGAAAATATGCTTGCACAGGCATATCCACTTTGACTCCCTTCGGAACATAGATGAATGAGCCACCAGACCATACTGCGGTGTTGAGGGCAGAGAATTTGTTGTCTTGATATGGGACAATTTTACAGAAATATTCTTTGACAATATCTTCATGCTCTCTTAAGCCAGCATCCATGTCTAGAAATATGACGCCTTGGGACTCTAAATCCTCTCGAATTGAATGGTATACTGCTTCAGATTCGTATTGTGCTGTGACTCCACCAAGCCATTTTTGTTCAGCATCAGGAATTCCAAGACGATCAAATGTTCTTTTGATGTCTTCTGGGACATCGTCCCAGTCAACTTCAGTCTTATTTCCTGAGCGTAGAAAATAAGTAACCGCGTCAAAGTTAATGCCATTCAACAATTCAGTATTACCCCATGTTGGCATTGGTTGCTTGACAAAGTGGTGATACGCTTTCACGCGAATTTCAGTCATCCATTCAGGCTCGTTTTTGAGTTCAGATATATCGCGCACGACCTTTTCAGAAAGACCTGAATCAAAACGAATAGTTGCAGTTTCAGGGTCGTGCCAACCAGCCTTGTAATCACCGACGACATCACGGGCATCATCACTCACGCAGATGCCCCCTCTTCTAACCAATCGTAGCCCTTTTCTTCCAATTTGGTAGCGAGTTCGGGACCAGCAGAAGCGACGATTTTTCCGTCGATTAAGACATGTACGAAATCAGGATTCACATGGTCAAGGATTCTTTGGTAGTGAGTGATAATTAAGCAGGCTGCATTACCTACTGAAGCATTAATTCCTGTAGAAACAGTGCGCAGAGCATCAATGTCAAGGCCAGAATCGGTCTCATCAAGAATTGCTAGTTGTGGCTGAAGCAACATCAATTGAAGAATTTCTAGTCGCTTTTTTTCGCCACCACTGAAACCGTCATTGACATAGCGGGCTAGGAATTTTTTCTCTACTCCTAATTTTTCCATGCAAGAATTCAGTTCTTTGCGAAATTCTCGCGCATTAGGGGCACTTTCTCCACGAATGGCTTGTACAGACTTTCGCAAAAAATTTCCCACTTGAAGCCCAGGTACTGCTTGAGGGTACTGGAATGACATGAAAACTCCAAGGCGGGCTCTTTGCCACGGCTCCATATCGAGGAGATTTTGCTCATCAAGAGTGACGGAACCTGAAGTTACTTCGTAGTCGGGATGGCCCATAATCACCTTTGCAAGTGTTGATTTTCCACTTCCATTTCTTCCCATGAGGGCGTGTACTTCCCCCTTTCTTAAGGTAAGGTCAATACCTCTTAGAATAGGTTCGCCAGCAATTGATGCGTGGAGGTTTTTGATTACCAACACACCGTCTTGTGACATCAGGTGGCCTCCTTATTTCGCTTGGTTCGCCCTGCCCTTATCAAGGCGTGTGTGCCTTTCTCTAGTCATTGGGGCAAGGCGGTTAGCCATTAGACTCTAACCGAACACCTTCGGCATAATCCATGCTTCAAATTTATTTTCCATTATCAATCAATATGTATCGTATTGATTCATCTATGCAATGTGTCAAAGGTGACCAGCAGTTCGCCAACCTGATGGCAGAGGATGACCTTGCTGACATGTATGCTACTGAAGTGGCATCAAGCATGACGGAAGAAGCAAACTTGCGAATTTCAGAATTCGCTAACCCCGAAGAAGAGGAGCGCCTCACGTCTCTTTCACTAGTCAAACTCGTTGCTGCGGGTGGCGGCTCTGATTTGATTGGAGCAATTATGGTTCGACTTGGTGAAGTTCGGGCGGCATTGATTGGCCATGGCGGCGGAGTTGTGGTTGACCAAGGCCAAATCGTTGAACGAACAGATGGCAGTTCAGGCGTTGACTTGCAATTGAATTTAGATGGAGCTTGTGTTGCATGCGGGGCAGCACCTGGTACACTTGAAGCAATACAAAATGACCTATTGGCTGATTCAGAGGTTGTTCGCGTGACATTCACTGCCTCAATGCTAGAATCATATGATGAATTGATTCGAGAATTTCTTGAGAAACATGGGAATGTGACTTTCGTTTGAGGGATTAGATGCCAGCCAAACCTAGTCCGTGGCATGCTGCTTTGGAAGAATCTCTAGAAGCGGCTGATTTTGGTCTGCCTTTAGGATACGAATTACGCTGGCACCCGCTCCCACCATTTGACGATTGGATTGTGCATATTTCTGGGAGTGGCCACGATGCCGCAGTTCTAATCACTGCACATCAGATGACAATGAGTGAAAATCTGATTTCATTGGTTAATGATAATGCGGCTGGTCGATTAATCAAAATTATTGCAACACCAAATAGTCGTGAAATAGAATCAGAACTTATTGAGCGCCTCGAGAAATCATCAATTCATCTTCTTCGCTATGAAATTTGAAAGAATTTGTAGGCGGGTTGATATTTAGGTAGCGTTGTTGCAACATTGATGGCAGTTGATGAGACGGCACAGTCTGCAATTTCAGACGCTACTACAGAAACAGCCTCCGATGGCTTGAGTCGCAAGGTAACTGTTGAAGTCGTCCACAAACAGGAGGGGTGGGGCACAGCTGCTTGGACAGCAATAGGAATGATGGTTATTGTCGCTTCTGTCGGCTCTTGGTTCATGCTCTCAGGAGATGGTTCTGGTGACGGTTCTGGTGGTATTTTTGGCAATGATGGAAATTGTGGCGATGGAAATGACAATGACAACGATGGATTGATTGATCGCCAAGATGGAGATTGCTACGATTCAGTTAATCCCGAATGGAGCGGCTACAAATCTAGCCATAGTGAAGATGGCCATAATGACCCACCATCCGATAATTAGTGAAAATCAACATTACTTTGTGAGCCGGTGGCAACAAAAGGAAGAAGCGGTCCGGCGAGAATGGAGGCAGG
Source organism: Methanobacteriota archaeon (assembly GCA_018650285.1). Taxonomy (GTDB): domain Archaea; phylum Thermoplasmatota; class Poseidoniia; order Poseidoniales; family Thalassarchaeaceae; genus MGIIb-Q1. The sequence continues at coordinate 41,722 of JABIGF010000006.1, read as the reverse complement.
GCGATGGCTAATGATTCGAAGCGTGAGGCTGAACCGTGCCGCGACGGCGACCATGGTAAATTCGAAGTCAAGACAAGCGACGGGTGGGCTCGTCTTGGTCTGTTTCACACAAACACTCACAAATTAAAGACACCAACTCTGCTACCAGTGGTAAATCCAAACATTCAGGCAATCCTTCCTAGTGAAATGTGGAACATGGGATTTGAAGCACTAATTACTAACTCGTACATCATTTGGAAAGGTGAAGAACTCAAGGCTAAAGCACTTGATGAAGGTGTCCACAAACTTCTCAATTACCCTGGCGTAGTAATGACTGATTCTGGTGTTTTCCAACAATATGTGTATGGTGATGTTGAAGTCGGTGAAGTAGAAGTTGTTGAATTTCAACGAGATATTGGCGTAGACATTGCAACAATGATGGATGTTTTTGGTCGGCCTGATATGAGTCGTGAAGAATTGGAGGATGCGGTTGCAGTTACTGCTGCCCGCGGACCAGCCGCCTTAGAAGCGGCTGGTAAGACATTGCTGAATGGCCCAATACAAGGTGGCACTCATGCTGATTTGCGTTTTGATTCTGCTCAGATGATGAGTGGAATGGATTTCTCAGTACATCCAATTGGCGGCATTGTACCAATCATGGAGAACCAAAGATATCGTGAGTTAATAGAACTCATTGTTGCAAGTAAGGCCGGACTTACTCCAGAAAGGCCAGTACATTTGTTTGGTTGCGGGCACCCTCTTCTTTTCCCAATATGTGTGGCACTTGGTGTTGATTTGTTTGATTCTGCTGCTTACGCATTGTTCGCAAAAGATGACCGATTACTCACTCCAACAGGAACTGTCAAATTGGCTGAATTAATTGAGTGGCCTCATCTATCACCTGCACTATTTGGAAATACTCCTGAAGAGGTTAGAAAATTAGAAAAGGATGCAAAAATAGAACTTTTAGCACGCCACAACTTGCATGTAACGGCTGCAGAATTAGCCCGTTGCCGCGAAGCGATACGCAATGGCACAATTTGGAATTTGGTTGAGGAACGCAGCCATTGTAATCCTGAATTGCGCGAAGCAACTCTTTGGCTATACGATAACATGCCCGATGATCTCATCCTCAATACACATCCATGCCGTCAAGGTGGAGTACGTTGGTCAACTGATATGATGTCACATCCACGTATTATTCACGCTGGTCACTGGTTAAATTGGACCCCTCCTCCCGTTGACCATTTAGGCAATAATATTCCCTTGGAACAACGAGTAGTCGTGGTACTGCATCGAAATACTGGGCCTTGGAGAGAAAGTGCCGGTAGCCTCATTTCAAAAATAGTTAGAGATTGGCCACAAGTAATCCCCGTGATATACACGCCAATTGGATTGATTCCATTCCAGTTGGAAGACTTGAATCCGTTTGCTCATATTCTTGGCCCCGATGGATTGTGGGATGCGATTCTCCCTGATTTCATTGATGAAGCTGAAATTGAGGAATATGTTTCAATGTTGACTGAGCAATTATTTGACAATTATATGGAAAAGATTCTATTGCATAATCTTGATTTTGAAGATGAACTTCTACTTGAAAGATTGGAGGAATTAATTGGTGAACCAAAACCCGCAGGCGAAGGGCGTCGTGGTGATGTAAAGAGCCACCATCAGCGCTTTGCGATATGTGATAAAATTTCACTTTTCACCGGCCTTGACTACGAAGTCACTCACTCTATAGCAAATGATTTGACATTTATTATGAGCCGTACACGTCGAGTCAACAATGTTCTTCTCAATGATGTTCATCTCTTTAGTCAACGTCTAACTGATGGCGGTTTAAGCCTAACAACAGATGGTGCGAAGTGGATATATGAGATGATGAATAGTCATTCGGAACAAGAAGGATTGCCTCTAGTCGTATTGGATAGCGATGCTGAACCATTTGTTAGAGACGGAAGAAATGTAATGCACGGATTCATTGTTGGCCAGAAAGGTTTGTTAAAATCCGGTATGCCTTGTTTGATAATCAATGAAGTTGGTGACCTCTTAGCGCACGGAATTTCTCAATGTGGACCAAGAGAATTACTCTCTTTTTGCAAAGGAATTGCAGTTAAAGTGCGTGGTGGTGTCACTCTAATTGAGGATACTGACCAATAATATTGAGGAGATAATATGCGCCGAGTTGTTTACACCAAAAAGGGAGGCATGGATGCTATTTCTATTGTTGAAGAGCAATCCCCTGAACCAAAAGCCGGAGAAGTCCTTCTTGAGGTACATCGTGCTGGAATTAACTTTGCAGATTTAATGATGAGGCAGGGTTTGTATTCTCCAGTCCCACCTTTTCCATTTACTCCAGGATACGAAGTATCAGGAATTGTTAGAATGCTTGGAGAGGGAGTAACTCAACTATCGATAGGGGACAGAGTTGTAGGGCTATGTGGAATCGGTGGATATTCTGAAAAAATCGTAGTATTGGCAAATCGTTGTTTCCCTCTTCCAGATAATATTTCATTTGACGCTGCTGCTGCTTTACCGGTAAATTATCTGACAGCCCACCATATGCTAAGGTATCTTGGCAATTTTAATTCTGGTGAATCAATACTTGTTCATCATGCAGCTGGTGGAGTAGGAGTTGCTACTGGACAGTTAGCAAAGGCGTTTGGCGCATCTCAAGTGTTTGGCACTGCATCTGCTAGCAAAGAAGAATTTGTTCGCTCATTGGGGATGCGTTTTATCAACCGAGAAAAAGAGGATTTTGTTGAAGTTTGCAAGAATGAAACAAATGGAGAGGGCGTCCATCACGCTTTAGATCCAGTGGGTGGGAAACACATGATGCGTTCCTACAAAGCACTTTGTTCGGGTGGGAGATTATACTGCTTTGGAGGTTCTGCTGCTGTAAAGGGAAGTAAACGTTCAATGCTAACTGCTGCGAAAATGATGTTCACTACGCCTAAATTTAATCCATTCAAAATGATGACTTCAAACAAATCAGTGTTTGGAGTACACATGGGCACTTGGAAAGATGAAGAGATTCTTCGTAAACAGATGATAGAATTAGGTCAAATGTTATCTGAAGGTATTGTTGAACCATTTGTTGACAAGGTATTCCGTTTCGAAGAAGTAGCCTCAGCACAGCAATATATCCACGATAGGAATAATCGAGGTAAAGTATTGCTTGATTTCAGCCCTCAGTAATTCAATTATTAACCCAAATAGAGCAATAAGGCGCAATCACAGCCATGTTCTTTCAGGGGATTGATTCAAGGGCTCACTTCCCCTCACATAGTGAGGGGGGTTGAATTCATGGCCATTATTGAGACAGATAATCTGACCAAAATGTATGGCCCCCATGTAGCGCTAGACAGCATGTCACTGAATATCAACAGTGGCGCAACAGGACTTCTTGGCCCGAATGGGGCTGGCAAAAGCACTCTCATCAAAACATTGCTTGGGCTTATTCAACTCACATCGGGTGAAGGGAGTGTCCTAGGTTACAATATCAGAACTGAAGGAGATAGTATTCGTCAAAGAATTGGCTACATGCCAGAATATGACTGTTTAACTCCTGAAATGGATGCTGTCCACCAAGTCAAATATTGTGGTGAATTAACTGGTATGAATACGGGAGAAGCAATGCGAAGAGCGCACTTAGTTCTCGAATATGTCGGCCTAAGAGACCAGCGTTATAGAGAAATTTCTAGTTTTTCCACCGGAATGAGTCAAGCAACAAAGTTGGCTTGTGCAATTATTCATGACCCTGAATTGCTAATCTGTGATGAGCCAACAAATGGTTTGGATGCAAAATCACGTGGTTTTATGCTTGACACTTTGGTCCAGGTTGTAAAAAAGGGAGAACGCTCAATTTTGATGAGTAGCCATCTGATGGAGGATGTTGAACGCATCTGTGACCGTATTGTGATGATTCACAAAGGAAAATTAATCGCTCAAGGGCGAATTGAAGATTTGAAGGCCATTGACCGTGAAATCGAAATTTGGGTTTGGGGAGGTGCTTCAAAAATGGAAAGGGCGTTGCATGATGCTGGCCTAACACCTCGTCGCACAGGTCGTGTAATGCGTGTGGTTCGTCAAGATGAAACAACCTATGACTTGGTTCTTGAATTGGCTGCTAAAGCTGGTGTGCAAATTCGCAAAATGGAGGACTATGAGCCTTCATTGGAAGATTTATTCCTTGTAATCATGGATCGTCTTGGCTATGGTGTGAAGTCTTCAGTTGACTTATTGCAAAGTCAACCTCCAATCAATTCTATCGCACCAGCCCCTTCTCGACCAGGAGGTGAATTCTGATGCCTGATGATATTCCATCGGTTGATGATTTGTTTGGTGGCGACAGTGATGAAACTACATCGCTGTTTGATGAACTAGTTGCTGAACCTGCTGCAGAAATACCAACCGAAGTTATCCAGCCTGAAGAACAAGAGGAATTGCCAGCAGTAGTAGCAGTAGAGGAGCCGGTTGTTGCAGATGCTGAATTCATGGGAGAAAAGGGCGGTGTAGTCACCGGCCGCGGGCGTATGGAAGCCGCTTTTGATTCAGGCGATGGTGACGAAGTAGCAACAGCACAAGTTGCTCAAGTTGCTGCAGAAGCAACCGGTGGCACAATATTCCACCAGATTTACACACCTTGGAGAGGGGAACTCAATAGCAGATGGGTGCGCAATTGGGCAATATTTAGATACCATATTTACGGTCTTTTTTCAAAGGGGCACAAACCTTGGCCAATGATAACAAAATTGACAATTTTTGGTGTTCTTTTACTGTCTATTAGTGATTTAATTATGCTTGCAGTCGGAGCAGCATCTGGTACTGAAGCAATTGAAAGACTTTCAGGAATTTCTCGTGGGAATCTCTATGGGCATGTCCTATCATTTTGGTTTAGAAATGCTTGTACATATCCAATAGTAACGGCATTGATTATCGGCGGCATGATCAGTGAAGATAGAAGAAACGGCACATCTGCCCTCTATTTTTCTAGACCCATTAACCGGCGTGATTATGCAGCAATGAAGTATATTTCAGTGGCGGCAATACTCACTATAATTGTACTTTTTACCCTATCAGCATACTATCTCGGGGCAATTCTTGTGGGTGGAGAAGGATGGTCGTATGTGATGGATACCGGTCTTCTATTCCTTGGCGCTTTTATTGCTGGCACTCTCCTTGTCATCACATACACAAGTATCGGACTCTGCTTATCCTCGGTTAGTTCGGGGAAATTCTTCCCTGCTGTAGCATTTATCGGTTTGATATTGGGCTCAAAATTAGTTGCATTTTTGATTTGGGCCCTGTTTGACAGCAGTGCAATCTATCTCATTTCACCATACGATTGTTTGGCTCATGTTGGCCAATGGATGCTTGGCTTGAATCACACCTACGAACACCCAGCATCGTGGAGTTTGGTGATGCTGATAGCTATGAACGCTGTTTCGCTGTATATTATTTCAATGCGTGTTTCATCACTGGAGGTGACCCGTGAATGATTCCTGACCTATCACAAGTTGGAACTGGTGAAAATCAAGAGTGGGCCCCAATCCCAGAGGCTCCTCACATCATGCTTGACCATGTCACTAAAACATACGGCTCAATCAATGGTTTGAATGATGTCAGTTTGGCAATAAAGGGTGGTGTCACTGGAATTCTTGGTGAAAATGGGGCCGGAAAATCTACTCTATTCAAGTTAATTGTCGGACGCTTGCGCCCAAGTTCTGGTAATGTTCACCTGTTTGGAACAAACCCTTTCAAGAATCCAGCACCGTATTCACGTATTGGTTATGTTTCTGAATCAGAACACCTGTATGACTGGATGACAGGTTTGGATTTCGTAGCAACTTTAGCTCGGCTTTATGGTTACACAAGAGATGAAGCAAAAGAGAAGGCGATGCATGTACTTGATTTCGTGGGGCTAGCAGATGTTGCAAACAAAGAAATTGGTAAGTATTCCAAGGGAATGAGGCAGCGAGTGAAAATTGCCCACGCTTTAGTTAATGAGCCAGATTTGATTATTCTTGATGAACCGCTTGCTGGGTGTGACCCACTTGCTAGAACTACAATAATGAATGTTGTACGTGAGTTAGGAGCGATGGGGAAAACGGTTCTTGTAAGTAGTCACATACTTTCTGAAATTGAGAGAATCACTGAACAAATCATCATTCTTCACAATGGCCGACTTCTCGCACTTGGAAATCTCCATGCGATTCGAGAATTGCTTGACAAACATCCTCATCGCATCTTGTTGAGAACTGATGAGCCGCGAAAATTAGCGGCGGCATTCTTACCTCATGAAGATGTATATGGCGTTAGATTTCCTCAGGCAGATGAGTTGGTTGTTGAAACAAATAACCTCTCTAATGTGCATCAGGCGCTGCCTAACATTTGTGTTGACAGTGGAGTGCGAGTCACTGGAATTGAGAACCCTGATGACAACTTGGAATCATTACTTGGCTACTTAGTGGAGGGGAAAGCATGACGCCTGATGACGATACTAGTCTTGAGTCAGATGGTTTGCCAGAGGATTTTGACCCTACTGATTTCATGGGAAGTTCTGCAAAATCCTCTCCTGAGCCAATTATTCCTGAAACATTTGAGCAACAAGTAGAGGCTGCTCATAAAGCACAAATGATGCAGGCGCCAGAACCGGAACCTGTAGCCATCCAAAGTACTCCGGCTGCAGCGGCTAGCGCCGCAGTAGCACAATTTCAACGAGTCCAAGCGACTGCTGCAGTTGCATTTCGACCATTGACAAACACTGTTTGGAGTAAATTAGACCGCAAAGCAACTGCTGTAACTGAATTCACTTTGCGCCAATACCGCACCAAAAATTCAACGTGGGTAGTTCTTGGCATTGGTGTGGTTTTTGTCGCCATGGTTTTGATGTTCTATGGTGAGGCTATGGCAACTGGATTTGAATCGGTTGACAATGATGGCGATTCTGCTGATTGGGATGGAGATGGATATCCAACTGGTCAAGAATTCATGTATGATACAGACCCTTGGGATGAAAATAGTCATCCCGACCCCAACATAATCCCACCAGATCCAGCAGAAAAATGGATTGATGAGGACGGAATTGATTGGGATAATGATTACACCAATTGGAATCAAGGTTACGATGATGATGGAGATTGTACAGGAGAGGGCTGGGTAAACCAAAATTCGTTTTCACTTCCAAGCAACCAAGATAGCAACGGAGACAGAGTAAATTGCAATGTTCATTACACCATGAATTCAACAACAAAAATAATCTATAGAATAAATGCGGACACCAATGTGGATGAAGATCCAAATGATGAAGAATTCCTTAAAGAATCACTTCACCGTGCTTTTGTTCTTGGATTTGGAAAGATTGGATTTGGTTTCCTTATTGGCATATTCTTGCCACTCTTCCTTGCTACAGGATTAGTCAGAGATGAGATGGAAAACGGGACTCTTCACTACTTGATGGGGAAGCCGATTGCTAGAGCTGAAATTCTCGCATATCGTTTACTAGGTTACATCTCCTTAGTATGGCCCTATTCAACAGCCTTGATTCTATTAACGGCTATCATCACGGGATTCCTTGCCCCATCTGAATCGATATTCCGCTTCCATGATTTGTCTGCTTGGCTAGGTGTGTTGCTCGCCTCATGGTTGGTGATGCTAGCCTATGGCACGGTTTTCTGTACCCTTGGAGTGATAAGTCCGAAATATGGAATCTGGATTGCAATAGGCCTTGGTGTTTGGGAATTCGCTATGGCAATGATATCTCTAGGTGCGCCAACTTTTCCTCTAACTTGGATGTCTATTTCGCATTGGGGGATTGAAATCATTAATTGTACTTCAAGTTTAGCCTATCCTGACCAAAGTTACCTAATCAATATCGCTGGAATGAATGGGGATTGGGGGAGTGAAGCCGCGTTATCTGGTTTTTACAGCCCACCAAGCGTTGTTGCAAATAGTCCATTTATCTCACTTCTAATCTCAGTTCTTATCCTAATAATAATCACTGTTGGGGCGTTATTCATTGGCCAATCTAGTTTGAAACAAAAAGAACTCAATTGAGGCTTCAAAATGTCGGATTCAGATGCACAAGTATCAGCAGATGAGTGGACAAACTCGGAAAAATTTGAAGGTGATTTCTCCTCATTTTGGCATCTTGACACACTACCGCCCTTGCGCCGCCTCTCGTGGTGGTGGTGGTGGTGGCTAGTTCTTATTCCAGACCCAGAGAGACCTGGGCGTAGTAAACAATTGATGGTTCTCTGGTCAACGCGTGATTGTGAGCGCATTGATGTAAGTGGATTTGATTGGTGGGGCGGTGGCAGAACACATACCGACAAAGATGGTGGAATTGTATTCCCTGGTATGGTTGCTTCTTGGTGGTTTGATGGGGAATCCGTTTTTGAGCCCCTAGTATTACGTGAGGCTAGGATGGCTTCGCTTCCTGCAACTCATCCATTGTGGGGTGCTGAAAAAAGCGATGGCGGGGGCGCTGTTGTCCCCATATTAGATGATGACCTTTCAATGGGTTTAGCCGCTGATAGAAGCCATTTTTGGCTAAAATTGAAGTCTGATGAAAGTGCTATTTCTGAAGGCTCACCGGAATCTTTCAACCTAAAAATGACGCCGTGGAATCGTGAGATTTCAGCGCTTGAATACAAGCATAATGTCTACGCAGGAAATATGGGCTATGATATTCTAAGAATTCATGGAACTAAATGTAGTGGCACCATTGATGGAAAGGAAGTAGAAGGTACGGCCTATTTTCAGAAGGTCACAGTTCAGGCCCCATCAATCCCGTGGTTTTGGGGCATGTTGCATTTTGATGATGGTTCATACCTTGATTGGTGGTTACCACATATCTCCCTTTCAGTAACTGCTAAGGATTCAGATCCGTGGAAGTTACGAGATTTTACTCGCCTTCCATTAACTGGGGCTGGTATGTTCAAAGATGCAGGACGCAAAAGAACAGAAATTTTTGAACGCTGTGAAGTCAAATTGATTCAGCCAAAGGGAAAGGATGCTGAATATGATTCAGATGGTAACCCATTACCTAAATTTCACATTAGGATATGGAATGGCCGCACTCAAATAGGGTTGCTAGTAAAAGCAGTTGGAAGGGCACATTGGTCATTCAATCAACCGACACGAGCACACATGACTAGCCATTTCACTTACAATGAATATCCATTAATGGTTGAAAAGATTTCAATTCTTGACGAAAAGGGCGTGAGAACACTTGATAATTGGAATTGGGTTCATGGCAATGCAGAGCATAGTTGGGGAATACTTCACTGAAAGTTCTTATTTGCATAGAATCATATATGTCTGCACTTATAGGGGTCAGAAGCAAAGGGGTATTTGTGATGTCAGATAGCGAGAATGGAAGTAATGATGAAGGAGATGAAAAACTCAGAAAAAAATTAGCGTTGAGAGAAGGAGAGGAAATTCTCTTAGTACGTAGACCCTCTGTATTTGCTTTCATGCCTGCTTATTTTGTGGGCCTTTGTGTTTTACTTATTCATTTATTCTTTGGCTGGGCAAAAGCGCCACAAGATGCTGAATGGTATGTTGATGCATTCTATTTGTTTGTAGAAGTTAGTGGTTGGGGCGGAGGTGCAGGATTTGCCTTTGTAATGCTGTTTTTCACATGGCTTAACCGATTAATCAATCATCCAGCAAGTGGGAAGTGGATGACTGGGATTCTTTTGTTGGCATCCTTAACTCCATTCCTTTTGCACATTGATGATGTAATGCGACTTGTCTCCGATTCAACATTTGAGATGCCAATTGAATGGGATTTCACTCTCTTTGGTATATTCTGGACGGCAATAATTTGGGGAATTACTTTTTGGTATCAGCGTAGTTTCCTTTATGTCGTAACTGATGACAGAGTTATTCATCACCAATCCTTCATTTATGAGCGTGATGGGTTGGAATTTTTACATGAGAAAATTGTAGCTGTGATGAAGAGAAGGACGCCTATTGGTGCAATGTTTGGATATGCAACTGTTTACTGTAATATTGGTGACCAGTCTCACATTGCTACCGAAACCGTTGGAGGCTCGATTGGAGTATCACCAGACACATCTCAAACTAAGGGATTAAGCAAGTGGCTAGGTAGATTTTTCTTCATGATGACATACCAGCGCACAATAAAGAGCGATCGTTTCACTCCTGATATCTCGTTCTATGGGATAACAAAGTGGGAAGAAGCAAAAGAACTGATTGCAAGATTAATGGACGAAAATTCTGCTGTTACAAAGGCGGAAGAGCAACTTCAAGTTCAGAAGCAGATGGTTGAATTGATGTCACAGGCACAAGGTGTCCCCTCTAGCAGCGACATCCCCGAGCCTGTCGGAGTAGAGGATACTACAGACCCCGCATCAGCAGAGGGCTCGTTAGATGACCTTGATGCAGACATGGATTTGAATTAATTTTCAATCACCGCGAGCGTTTCCTTCATAGATGAGTTGCTGTCAGCAGAGGCTATCGCGAGGGGCTTGTATGAGTGATGAATTGATGAAATCAGCAATTGAGATGTTCAGAGAAGGAAATTTAGAAGGTGCTGTGCAAGACCTTGAGGGCAAATTGAAGTCCCATTCAGATATTGCAGAATTGCACCATACATTCGCAGAATTTGCTAACATGCTCAACATGGAAGCGCAAGAGGATATCATCCCTGGCGGGAAAATCATGATGTCTTACAAGAAAGCAATGGAACTAGATGAAGAGAAAGATGAATATATCGCAGATTTTGCTGGGTTCGCTTTAGAATGCCGAAGAGTTCCTGTCGCTGTAAAGGAATTTCAAAGATATGCTACACGTCTTGAACTTGCAGATATCCCTGTAGATGATGTCCTATACATGGCTGCAAGAAACATTGTTGATGCTGTTGAAATAATGGACCCTGAGAAGTCAAATCCAATGGTTATTCCTTGGCTTAAGCAAGCATTGATTTGGTCTGTTGGCGGCTTAGGATACTCTCCAGAAGCGGCTTCGGAATTATTGACTCAAGAGTGAGGCATATGGCCGAACAGGTCGGTATCGCCTTTGCTTTTGCATACATTGGTGATGCCTTTCATGGCAGCCAAATTCAACCAGAAATTAGAACGGTACAACGAGATTTACTAACTGCTTTTTACAAAGCGAAATTCGCTGGTAAAACTCCAGAACTTCGTCTATCAAGTAGAACAGATGGGGGCGTTAATGCTCGCATGAATGTTGGGCGCTGTATTGTTGAAAAGGCAGTATGGGAAAAAATGGGTGAGAAAAGATTTCTCCGTGCTGTGAATGACCATCTTGACGATGCAATCATTTGGGCTGCTACTGAAACAGCAGTTGATTGGAATCCAAGAATTGCAGAAAGAAGAGTCTATCGATATCGCTTTGAAGCATTGCTACAATTTACAAATACTTATGATGAAAAACAAATGCTTGAAGCAATGAAATTGTTTGAAGGAGCCCACGATTTTACAGGTTTTAGTCGACCTGAAACTGGTCGGATGACAAAAAGAAAAGTTGACTACTGTACGCCTTGGTATATTGATGGCCGGCTTGTAGGTTTTGAAATAGCAGCACAATCATTTCTTTGGAATCAAGTTAGAAGAATTGCTTGGACCCTTGGATGCATAGCCATTGGCGATTGCACATTAGAGGACATTCGAGTAGCCTTGGAGACCGGAGAAGAACCTCCAATGTATGGCCTAGGTATGGCAAATTGGTTGACACTTTGGCGAATAGATTACGAAAATCTCACTTTCACAGAAAATACTGATGATCTCTTTTCTCAGCTAGAAGCACCACCTGAAGGATTGAGTATTCGTCAATTTGAATTGTGGCAACAAAGTGCAGATTTTCAGCAGAAACAATTGCTGATTTCTTCTTGGCTACCAGTTCTTTGAGTAAGTAATTACCAATTAAGAACTAGTTCATCGCCATCTCGTATGTCAAAAGCCTCACGCAAAAAGGCAGATGCGATGACTTCAACGACATCAGTGTGGCGAGTCAAATCTGGAATTAGAATCGCACAATCTAATGCTGTTTCTTTTGGAGCACCCTTGATATTGATAGTTGCAAGAAATGCAGTAGCGCCACCAAATGAGCGCCCTTCTCTCTCAAATCCATGAATCCGGTGCATATTTGAATTAGTTGTGTCAATTTGTTTCGCGGCAGATAGTATTGACTCTTCAACACCACTTGTTTCAATATTTGCCGCATTTCTCAAAGCAATATATCGAATGAAGCATTCTCCAGTAACTTGTAAGTTTAGAGTCCCTGGCCAAGCGGTTACTCCAAGCACCTGTTTGAATTGGTCTTGATAATGTGATTGAGCCATGAAAATGTGGGCTCTACCTAGCCCACTACTGACTGTGCCACCCAACTCCATTGATTCCGCCACACAGTTTGCCTTATGCTATTTTCTTTACAGTAAACTAGCATGATGTTTCTCAATTCTTCATTCATTGAACAAGTCATTGAGCCATTCCTTAATTCTCATTAATTCATCTAAATTGACTTCGTGCCCCATTCTATAGCCATTCCATTCACAAGGATTGCCTGCGTCAACCATGCTTTCTAAGGCTGCACGACCAAGCATTACTGGCACCATGTCATCGTATACACCGTGGCCAAAAAATATCGGTGTTTCGCGGTTGGCATCCGCCGCTTCTTTTGCATAAGAATCTGCTAATAGTTGATAGGCTGAAAGAATCATCATTCCTGCCAATGAATGTGGGTATCTGACGCCAGCGTGAAGAGCTAAAGCCCCACCCTGTGAAAAACCGGCTAATACAATTTTATCGTATGATATTCCTCGTTCATGCTCCTTCATTAGCAACTCTATGACAAATCCCTCACTTTTTCTGATAGAGGCTTCATCTTCTCGCTCTTCATCCTCCCAGTCAAGCGTTTTTATGTCATACCAAGCAGGCATTACCATACCCATATTAATCGTCACTGGCATTTCAGGAGCGTGTGGAAATACAAATCTCGTATTAGGGCATTCAAGCATTGGAACAACCGGTTCAAAGTCATGTCCTGAAGCACCTAGGCCATGTAGCCAAATCACCGTGGAGGTGTGCTCAAGTTCAGGTTCTACAACTACTGTTTCAAGCGCGCTCATTCTCATCCCTAATCGCTTCGCCCCATGCCCTCCTCTTATCCACTTTTCCCGCAGATAATGCGTGTGGACTAATTTCACCACAGAATACATCATGTGGTGAGACCCTAACCAACTTACAATGGGGGAGACAATAGCAGCCTTGCTTGGCATCGCACAAGATGGAGGAGTTCCGCAGGCTGGATGCATCAAATCTTGTTGCATGACTGAATTCGGTGGCCCTACTAGACATCGAAATCCTGTGGCGCTTGGACTATCAGCAGAAGATGGCAGCCGCCATCTGTTTGAAGCTAGCCGCACCTTAAGCGAACAATTGCGAATTTGGGCAAATGCTGATGGTGGACCATTAAACCGGATTGATTCGCTATGGATTACTCACGCACATTTGGGACATATTGATGGATTGGGGCAATTTGGTTGCGAAGCTTGGGGTCCGAAAGAAATCCCCATACACGCTTCTGAATCTATGATTCAACTCATCTATGATAGCCCTAATCTAGCCCATTTATTCACCAATGGGCACCTTGTCCCTACGCCTTTCAAAGATGGGAAAAAAGTGCAACTAAGTCCTGAGTTGTCCATCACTCCTATCCGCGTACCACACCGCGATGAATTAACAGATACATACGCATTTTTGATAAAAACAGAATCTGCCAGATTACTTTTTTTGCCCGACCATGACTCTTGGGAGGAGACGCTTTCCTTGCATTCGCAAGAAGATCCAATGTCTTGGTTCCGCTCACTATTTGTCGATATTGCTCTTCTCGATGCCACTTTTTGGTCAGGGGATGAATTAGAGGGGCATGCCCGCGACATAGGGCACCCTGTGGTAGAAGAAACACTTGACCTGCTTGGTAGGAGAGGGCCTAGCGACCCACGAGTCATACTCTTCCACTTCAACCACACAAATCCACTTCATGACGAAGCATCGGGTGAAGTTGCCAAAGTTCGAGCTATGGGCTGGGAAATTGGGCGACAGGGGATGCACTTTCATCTTTGAAAACTCTTCAAAAATATCAGAGGAGTGGTTCTAAATCACCAATTTCTTCATACAAACTTGGACCACTGCTCAGATAGTATACTGAGCCTCGGCGACTGCGGGAATCTTCAGGCTGGGAATTATTTCCAGTAGCACATTCACCAGTGCAACCATCAGCGAAGCCAATGTAGACTCGCCCATCTATGTCTATGTGTAAATCATTGAAGTCGAGCAGGTTTCTGTTAGAGCCTCCAATGTCGCGGCAATCTCCACTATTCAAGCAGATGCTTCCAACTTGAACAGGGTCGTCAGAAACCCGATATGTGTGGAATACTGGATTTTCATCCAAAGCATTCAGGCTGTAAGTTACATAGAGATAGTAACTGACATTTGCAGTAGCGTAGTGTGCATTGCCATCCCATGGATTTCCATCTAGGTCAGATTGATTCAATTCACTGCTATTTTGGCTCCCTAGATAGGTGACTGCTATCCTCCCTGGGTCGCCAGCATCAACTTGAGGGAATACTGACGAAATTATGGCACTCGGGCTGACTCGGATACTGGTCTGCTCCCACGAGTCTCCTGAATCAGTGCTTCTCGACATGTAGATGCCTTCGTCTGCGCCTGTCCAGAAGTGGTATGCATTGGATTCAGTGTCGGTAGCGACTTCCGAATTCTTGCGTGGATTGGGGGTACCTACATCCTCACCCATAGTTCGGTCAGACCAAGACAATCCATTATCATGGGAAACTATGACAGAGGGTGTTTGAACTCGTGGTGTGACATAGACTGTGCCATCTGGTGCAGAAGTGATGGCTCCATGGAGTCCACCGTTAGTAGTAGCCAATCCAAAGATTAGTCCGCCTGTATCAAATGTAGCACCTCCATCAAAACTAGTGAAGCAGAAAATCCCTGCTAGTTTGTTGTAACAATAGTACACTGCTTGGTCGTAGAATGTTTGGGAAATTTGGCCAGCAATACCGTAGCCACTGCTTGTCCAAGGGCCGGTTGCCAATTTGATGTGGTCATTGATTGGAGTCGTGCCAGAGTCGTGTGCATTACCCACCCAACTTTCACCATCATCATCACTCCAACAAATCCAAGAAGTCTCCAAACCCTGCATTTGCACATTGAATATCCGGTCAGTCACTGGATCAACCCACCCCCAAGGGTCATTTGTTTGAAACGCACACATGGGCCCTGAGGAATCCTCCCATGATTCGCCATAGTCACAAGAGCGCATGACCTTCTCAAAGGCAATGAAAAACATGCAACCGCTTGATGTGACCCCTATGCTAGGCTCAGCACCATCTTCACCCACATCACTAAAGGTAAAATTGAGAGGTAAGAGTTCTTCATCCACGCTCAAACCATCAGGCCCAGTAACAAAGGTGGTTGGAATAGGTGGCTCCTCTGACGGGGGTAGAGATGTATCGTCTTTCTGAAAACATCCAGAGAATGCTACTGTGAACATGAGGGCCCCAATAAGAAAAGCCCGTGCTCGCATATTTGCTTCGACCATGGGTGTATTCATCTAATTTGCCTATTTGATATATGCAAGAGTTATTTTGATTTCAGGAAATAAATATCCAAAATAATAAACGAAATTCACAAGCAAATAGGCTATTGAAGCCCTAACCCCACTATTAGGGTGGGCAAAATGACATCAATCCACGATTCCGTGGCCAACCAGTAGGAGCACAATTGCAATTATCGTTATCGTACGCTGTAGATGAAGTAAACGCGCACCTTTGCGCATTTTTTTGGGGGGCCAACGCCATTGCATTAGCGAGCCGCTAATTACTAGAATCCAAAGTCCAAGCATCGCAGCCCATAATGTCCAATGCCATTCAAGGAAATATCCGTGAATCGTTCCAACCACAACACATCCAAAACCAATATAATTGTGGACTTTCATGAATTTCCGATTGTAAACGCCTAATTTCCGCTTGAAATCTCTAGGCTCTACATTGAAATATTCTGAGCCATTTTTTCTTAGCCACTTGAAGGTCGGTTTCCAGACAGCTATCATTACAGTGGCAATCAAGAGAAAAAGTGCTCCACTTCCGAGGTCTTCTCCATCCATACCGAGGACCTCCTTGTCATCATCATCGTCATCATCATCTGAATCCTCACATTTGTTTTCTTTGGAACAATACTCGTCATTATCACAATCAGCATTGGAATTGCAAGGAGTATCTTCAGCGGCCATAGAGCCAGCGCCTAGAGAGATGGCGAAAATGAATACGAGAATACAAGACCATCTATTCCATCGCATGAATTCATCGTGTGCGCCATTCTAATTATTATTATCCATGCAAAGCATTGGCGAGGATGTTGAACATCACCTAACTTGAACAGTGACTGCATCAGATGTACTTGCATGGTCATCATCAGTAACAGTAAGTGTGAATGTATGATTCCCTTTCGGCAATTTCACTTTGATTATTGCCGCCTCGCCAATAATTCTGTTGTTAACATCACGCCAAGTATGTGAGACGATTTCACCATCTTCATCGTAGGAACGGGAACCATCAAGTTTGACGACTGCGGCCCCATCTACATCTCCTTCAACGATTTGATCATCTCCTGCATCTGCTATCGGTGGCAAATTAATTCTACCAGCATCTTCCGAAAGAGCAGCATCAAAATCAAATGTCTCTTGAGTTACATCTGTTAGAGTGATTTCTGCTTCAAGCAGCCCCATCAAGTCATCATCGCCATCTACAGTTGCACCTTTACTACCACTTGGTGAAGTCCCTGCAAGTTGAGCCATCTCTGCTTCAGTGAGTAGATTAGAATAGTCATCATCGCCACCATATAACGCTTCAACAGTGTTTGCCCCCCGTTCGGCTGGCGAAGCGGTTGAGAATTCTTTCAAATCCGCATCAATATCTGCTCCTGATTGCATCAAATACGGCTCAGCCGATGAATCAAGAATCATTATTTGATTTTCACGTGTGTAATCATTTTGATTATCTCCAGCAACTAGAATTAGTGACCCATCTCTAGAGGCCCGAATCATTTCAGTCAATCCAGTATGTTCAACTTGCCATTTTTCATTTCCATCCTCGCCGATAGCATGGACTTGAAACCATGATGAAACTAGAAGGTTATTTCCCGCCACCAAAAGGTCGTGAATACTGAAAGATGACTTGAATCTTGTTTTCTGATTTCTTGATGAATCAAATTCAATGACTTCACCATCGAACATGCCACAAACAACTCCTGATGCTGTCGCTTTCAAGACTTCACAGCGCTGCCTAAACGGAACTCTTGCTGCTTCTTGCCCCATAGGAGTCCACCACTCAAGAACAATTTCTTCTTCTTCTCCCATAGTCACATCAAGTGCTTCTCTAGCAATACAAAGATGGCCGTCGTTTAGGTATGTGATGGCGGTAACTCGTTCACCTTGTTCTCCACGGGCGGGACGAATAAATTTCACATCACCTTCTCTCCCTAGAACTGTGACATTACCAGCATCATCACCAACTGCTACGGAGTCTCCTCTAGGAGAGACTGCAAGTAACATCAACTCACCTGATTCAAAGTGAGAAAGAAGTTTTCCGCTAGAGGATAACAAATGTAACAGGCGAGCACCATCAATGACTGCTATCAAATCACCAGTTGGCGCCACTGCTAAATGATCACAACCTCCACCAAGATGATGGCTCCAGCGGTGCCCACCGAGTCTTTCATGAGCATGCAAGTCGCCAGAGTGGCTACCTACAATAACCAAACCATCAGGGGTGAAACATAATTTTGATATCCCTCCTTCAATTGTTTTTTCATCTGAAGAATCTTCACCAATTGGGTCACAAATTGAAAGTTTTCCACCCTCCTCACCCCATGCAAGATACTTGCCATCGGCAGTAAATGCAACTGCAGTTACCCGAGAATCGGGTTTCATAAGATTGGCTGGGTCAATGGTGAGTGGCATCGCTTTCAAATTCTAGAGGAGGGCTCTTCTCTTTCATGCTATCGCCGCATTACTTTCGGCACGTATTTCCAACTCTAATATTGAATCTTCATCCCAACCAGCAAGTGGCTCAAGGTTTGCCATCGGCACTTCACCTTCATTTTCCTCTATACGCGGTGGCAAATTATCTCCCACAACCGCCCACACTTCACCTATATGCCCGGGCCCTGGTGCAGTTGCTAAATGGCTCTTCCATTTCGCATTCGTTTGTGATGGGTCCCATAGTCCAACAAGTTTAGTTAAATTGGATTTTGATTCTTCATTAATTACAAGACGGCACCCACGCCGCATGACTAACCAAGCAGCCAAGTAATCACGTTCTGTTTGCAAATTAGCAATGACAGACCCTTGAACGCCAGTTGGTAGACCACCTGGACAATATATTCTATCACCCAATAATCCAACTTCTTCTGGCATTAGAGCAATTCTAACCGCCCATTCCGGATTTCCTAAATTGACTTTCAAATGTGGAGCACGTGCTAATATTTCGGCGCCTACAGCACCTGCAAAAGTCTGACTATTCCATTCACCTGACTTCACGCCATGTCTTTTGCATTGTACTGCAAATGTTGCTCCTTCGTTAGCTGGAGCATCAGCAATTACTGCTTCTGCAACTACAGCAGGGTCAACTGCAACAGAAGTTAATGGGTCTGCAAAAGTCAAACCAAATGTATGACGCATCGCATCTTCAACTGCTTCGGCCTCACCTTCAATCAAGTCAAGAAAGAGCATACCTTGCCATGGTGTGACTTTGACTTTTGCACCCCTGACAATACACTGAGAAACCAAGTGTCTTTGCAATGCTTTACGCATAAATTTCCGAACTGGACGAGACTTCAACAGAATTTCTCCCATTCTCAAAATCCAACGCATCTCACTCACCTCGTTAATTTGGGCACGGTTTGCCCACATTAATCTTCATTGTGCATATCAATGGAATCATTTTCGCCAGAATCATCATCATCATCATCATCGTTTGACTCACCATTACCACTCTTTGCAGCATCATTTCTTGCCCGCTCAAGATTAATTAGATAATCTTCGGAAACATCACCCGTACAATATTCTCCGGTAAAACAAGAGACATCAAACAAGTGTTCTTTTCCATCATCAGGAGTACATGCTGCAATCAATTCATCTAAGTCTTGATACACGAGGAAATCAGCACCTATCGCTTCACCGATCTCATCTATAGATTGACCGTGTGCAATGTATTCATTTCTTGCCGGCATGTCAATACCATACACATTTGGATGCAGAAGTGGTGGTGCTGAAGATGCAAAGTAGACTTTCTTTGCACCAACTTGACGGGCCATCTCAACAATTTTTTTGGATGTATTTCCACGGACAATAGAATCGTCAACAAGTAGAACCGTCTTACCTTCAAATTCACTCGGTAGCGGATTCAATTTCTTACGAACTGAATCTTGGCGCTGGGCTTGTCCTGGCATGATGAAAGTCCTACCAACATATCGATTCTTGACAAAACCTTCACGGAATTCAACACCAAGTCTCGCTGCTGTCTGAATTGCAGCATAACGGCCACTATCTGGAATAGGCATTACAACATCAATTCCATGCTCAGGCTTCATTTCCATGATTTTATCAGCCAGACGCTCACCCATATTCAAGCGAGCTTGATGCACAGACATCCCATCAATGACTGAATCGGGACGGGCGAAGTAAACATATTCAAAAATGCAAGATTGTAATTTTGGCGATGAGTGGCATTGTTGAGTATACATTTCTCCATTCATTGTAATGAAAATACATTCACCAGGGGCAACATCTCCTACCACCTCAAACCCTAGAGTATCAAGAGCAACACTTTCCGAAGCAACAGCCCATTCCTTGCGCCCATCCTCATATTCTATCACTCCATACACAAGAGGGCGTATTCCATATGGGTCACGGAAAGCAAAGAGACCGTATCCGTTGACCATTCCGACTACTGCGTAGCCGCCACTAACTCTGTTATGCACTTCACTAACCGCTTTGAAAATCTGTTGAACATCCAAATAGAGATCGCTTCCAATCTTCAAATTCTCTTTTCCAAGTTTTTGCAATTCATGAGCAAAGACATTGAGGAGAACTTCAGAATCAGAAGATGTGTTGACATGACGCAAGTCGTCTAAGTAGAGTTGACGCGCCTGTTCTTCGGCATTTACGAGATTACCATTGTGTGCAATCGTGATACCGTAGGGTGAATTTACGTAGAGTGGTTGTGCTTCTGCAGATGAGCAACTGCCTGCTGTTGGGTATCTGACATGACCAATCCCCATTGAGCCAGAAAGACGCTTTAGATGGCGCTCATGAAACACATCACGGACAAGTCCGTTTGATTTTCTTAGGTGAAGGTGGTCTTCATCACAAGTGACGATGCCTGCTGCATCTTGGCCTCGGTGTTGCAGAACAAGCAAGCCATCATACAGCATTTTGTTGACCTGCGACTCTGGCAGGCCTGCTATTCCGATGATGCCACACATCTCGGTCCCTGAATGGCACCCCACCGCCGTCGGTATTTAGTGGTCTTCATTCAAGTTAGAAACTGATTCCTTGGATGTAATAAGAAATCAACCGTTGAAATTCTAGTCAATGATGAATCCATTAACAAAATTACGAAAATGCCCAAAGTTACAAAATGCAACTCAATTTTTAGGTCGGCGGTTCTTCTTCGCCCAACCAAATGAGCGACGACGAGCGGTAGCACCGTATCCACAAGAAGAGCAAACGCTCTTCTGCTTGTGATACGAATGGTTTCCACACCGACGGCAGAGAATATGGGTGCTTTTCTGACGCTTACCCATGCTTGGAGTACCTTTACTCATGTTAGACACCTCTGCTATTAGCAGCCCGCCGACCGACCACCCCATTATGAGGCTTGCTCATTCCTCTTCGACTTCAAAAGAGGTGGAATTCAGGTCAAGCAATGGGTCGGCTGGGTTTTTTCGACCAGTAACTAATGTGAGTAGTACCCCGAAACTGATACCAAAAGCGAGAAGAATGGCCAAATCTGCAACCATTAAGCGGATGGCAGTTACAGCAAATTGAGACCATACATCAGATGGCGCTCCATTTAGGGTCAAACCGGCGTCAATGATAATGCCAAAAAGCAGGGCGCCGGCAACAGAGGCGAATAGTGTCCCAAGTGCTTGCTCAACAATTTTTGCATGTTTGTGAGAAAGTGCTAATGTTATCAAAAAGAGCGCACCATTAACCATAATAAAACTGAGAATTACAGAATGAATAAAGCGAGAAAATATCCCCACATCTTCTACTTCACCCCTCACTTCAAGGTGCAAATTCGCGACAAAAATTAGGACAACTAACGCTATGACAACTATTGAGAGGGCGCGCCAATCTCGAACAGCATCTCCTTCTGATGTCATTCACCCACCTCCACATTATCTGCGAGTATCTCTTGTACGCGAGCGGATTCCTCACTGCTTAGTGGCTCTACTTCATTTGGAACGCCCATTCTTTTCTCACCGAGCCAAACAAATGTCACGAATGTCGCCAAGGCTAATCCTCCACCAACAAGCATGCCAGCAAGATCACCAAGCACGCCCCACGAAGCACTTCTCCAAAATACTGGGTCGTCTGATTCAGTACCTTCCGCTAGTAAGTAGATTAGAAGACCAAATGATGCTAGTGAAATAAGCGCCATGATTGACGCTTCTTTTTGTCGTCCATCTCCCATTATTATTGCAAAGGCTCCAGCGAAGCCTGCAACTACAACTAGAGATGTTAGCAGGCTAGTGACAAAATGTTGCCACCATGGATTTGATACACCGTCAATTGACGGTCTTGCCATGAATAGCATCCACAGAAACCAGGCTGCGCCTAAAGCCATCAATGCAAATCCAAATGGCCGCACGCTTCGTGGCAACGGGGCTACTGAAATCGGGCCAGAAAATAATGCAAACCAAGCACCGAATAAAAAGGCTGCAAGAGGCCCAATTAAGGACATCAATAGATGAAGCACCCATCCTTCATTTGATGCATCTAAACCCTTAGGGTGAAGGATTAACGCTATTGCAATCAGAATAAGGAGTAGTTGACCTACACGGCGACGGCTTTGGTCCTTAGCGATAGCTAAGCCTACTCCGAGTGGAGACAGAATTAAAGGCAGCCAAAACTGCAACAACAAATACTGCTCGGGAAGCATCACTACCAAGGCCTGCGAGAGGGTCCATCACCTTGAAGATTGACTTTGAGTAAGCCGTTTTCGGACTTTCGAAAGACTTCGCTTGGCACGACACTCTCAAATAGGGGCCGTCGGTGGGCGACTCGCCCTAAGGGCGTAGGAGGTACATTCATGGTTAACCGTCCAAGAAAAGTCATGCGCTACAGCCCCAAGGCTGGACGCCACACATTACACACTATTGAGCGCGTTAAGAAACGCCGAGCAAGTGAGTTGAAGTGGGGTCAGAGAAGATTCCGTAGAGTCACTGCTGGATACCGTGGTTTCCCACGTCCAAAGCCAGAGGGCCGAGAAAAGCCAACACGCCGTGTTAACATTCTATACCGATGCACAGAAACCGGTAAGGCACACACACCAAAGTGCCACAGAGCAAAGAAATTCAACCTAACTGACGAATGAGGCGAGAGAAATGAGTGGAAATTTTGTACGAGTTGCTTGCCGAGATTGTGGAAATGAACAGGTTATTTTTGAGCGCGCCTGCACGAAGATTTCGTGCAACATCTGTGGTGCAACTCTAACTCAGCCCGCTGGTGGCAAGGCAAAACTTGTCTCTGCAGCCGTTGTTGAGATTCTAGAGTAAACCGCAGGTGAATAACTGATGGCAGAAGACAATGATGAATGGCCTGATGAAGGCGAAATTGTCGTCTGCGTTATTTCAGAAGTCAAAAAGAATGGCGCTTATGCGACAATTGACAGTTATGGCGACAAAGAAGGTTTCATCTTCGTTGGTGAAATTGCAGCTGGTTGGGTCAAGAACATACGTGGTTTTGTTCGCAAGGGTCAGAGAATTGCTGCAAAAGTCATCAAAGTCAAAAAGGGAAAATCAGTGGAACTTTCACTCAAAGCGGTCAGTGAAGAACGCCGCAGAGATGCGATGCAAAAGTGGAAGAACGAGAACCGTGCAAATCAACTTCTAACCATCGTTGGCGAACGTGTCAAGTGGTCAGAGACTGAACTTTCTGATTTCAAAGGCGAACTAATCGAATCCTTTGGAGATCTATACTCATCATTTGAAGAGTGTGCAATTGATGCCGTAGCACTCAAAGAGGCCGGTTTTGAAGGCGATTGGTGTAAGGTATTCATTGAACTCGCTGTTGAAAATATTATCCCACCTTTTGTCAACATCCGTGGTTTCCTTGACATTCAAGTTGTTGCCGAAGATGGAATAGAAATCATTCGAGAAGCACTTGCTTCGGCAGAGGAAGCAGGAACTATTGAGGAAGAAGAAACTGTCGTCACTTGTCATTACGATGGTGCGCCAAGATATCGTGTTGAAATCAAGGCGCCAGATTACAAATCGGCAGAAACTGCATGGCAAGCGGTTGAATCAACCGCAATACCTGTCGTTACTGCAGCAGGTGGCACAGCAATCATTGAACGTACTTAATATTGGGCAATCGCTTTGAACCGGGTCGCCTGCAATTGAAAATAAGGGATTGACATGGTACGCTCAAAAATGCAGAAATGCAAAGATTGTGGGGCTTATGGTCTCTCAACAACTTGTAAGAAATGTGGCGGTACTGCTCAAGCAGCGGGACCACTGAAATTCTCGCCACAAGACCCGCAAGCAAAGCGTCGTCGCGAATATCAAAAAGTGACTGACCCGAAATGGGTTGAGAATCTGCCATCCCCTAAGGTGGAAGAAGAATGAGCAGGGCTCGTCTTGTTTGGCATGGTGAGAATGAAAGTTTTCCCTCGTGCGATTTGATGTTGCACGCTGTCCCTGGCGTCGGAAATGTAGGAAAGGTTGTGACAGATAGTTTAGTCAATACCCATGAAAGTGACCTAGTTGTTAGAATTCTTCACCCCGATTTGCCACCTCATGCTACTCTCAATGAGCAAGGTCTTCTTATCCCGCCTTCATTAGATGTATTTTCAGTCACATTACCAAGTGGCCAAAAAATATTGGCACTGACTAGCAATTTTCAGCCGCTGACTCCTGCCGGGCAATTCGAAGTTGCATCAATACTGCTTGAATGTTGTAAGAAAGCAAAAATTGGACGGCTGCTAGTGTTAGCAGGACTTTCAGCAGAGCCTGGCGACGAAGCCATACACATTGTCTGTTCAAGCAAAGATGATGCATCTGCAATGAAAGATATGGGATTGGAAGTCTCCAAAGAACATCCTTCTGCTGGAATTATTGGGATGACTGGGATGGTCTCATCTCTTGCACCTACATTCAACCAACCAGCAGCCTGTATTATCGCTGAAACTGTTGGAACAAGTGTCGATACCGTTGCTGCTGACAGGATTGTTTCATTCTTGAAAGAATCATTCAAACTTGATTTAGGCCTTGAAGTTGACAATACAAAGGATACTGCTGAAAAATTGAGAGCATTCTTTGACCTAGATGAAATTGCAGAATTGCCACTTGATTTCATGGCTGATGAAAAGGACTCGCAAGCATTCTATGCCTGATATCATCCACCAGATGATACTGTAACCAATTCAATTGCCACATCAGAATTGAGTTGACTGTCATGTGGGATGATTGTGCCATCGTGTACTGCCAAAACGGTGCTAGGATGAATTTCCATTAGAGTTAAGATTTCATGGATTGTTGAACCCTCATCGCATTCAACTTGTTGAACGTCTCCATCATGGGTGACAGATACCTGCATGGTTGTGCGAGGGGCTTCTTACTCTTGATAATTGACATTACAAACAACAAGCGCCGAGAGGGAGATTTGAACTCCCGCGTCACGAGGACAGTGGATTTCGAATCCACCGCGATACCGGGCTATGCGATCTCGGCTGTTGTCCCGCCGACCTACCAATTTGGCATAAGGCTGATGTAATCGTTAGGAGAGTGGTTTTGGATGGAGGCGTGTGGTGAACGTTTTGGTAACTCTTCCTTCAAGGACAATCTTGCCATACTGGTCCTTTGCTTTTGCACCCACAATAACAACTTCATCACCCCTTTCTGGTTGATATCCCTCGAGGACTGAACGGTGTTTTGCTAATCCACCCCATACTTGGAAAGCTGCTGAGCCTGTAGCATCTACTAGCCTTACAGCCCACTTCGCATCATTATGTTCAAAATTGAAAATATCGGCATTTATGTTGTATGACTCTGGAATTAATTTGTCAAACGGCACATCATCATCACTTGGATTGGGTGCTAATTCAATAGTACCACTAGTGACATCAAGTCGTTTATGGTTGCCAAGGTTCTGTTTCCAACCCGCAGCAACAATGCCGTTTCTTATGCGTATCATAGCCCCATGTTCAAAACCAAAAGGAAGTGTTGGGTTTTCTTGCCTAATGACTACTGCAAGCCATTCTCTCTGGCCAATATCAAGATAAAATTCTAAAAATTCTTTCTCAAAAGTAGGCCACTGTTTGACAAGATTTGGCTCCCTGACCATTCCTCTAACAGTTACGAATGGCTGAATATCACCAATCGGAGTACATTTTACCTGTGCATCAGATGAACTAGAAAATCTCATCATACCACCTGTTGGAAGGGTCTCTTTTTGAGGTGAAGCATCACAAACAAGTTGATACTCACATCCATTGCATCTAGCCATACCAAGAAGCGGTTCTTTGTCTGAAGGAACACCACCGGGTGAGAACATTCGAACAGGTGATGGGGTACCAGGATAATCGCTTTCAAGATATTTTTCCGATTGCTTAAGTTTCTCAAACAGCGGCTTCAATCGATTCTCAAGTCTGATGAGCGCCTTTTCATTTGGTAGTGGAATTTGTTTTCTTACTGGTACACCTAGGTACCATATTTCCAATTCACTGACCATTTCTTGCCGCTCGTGTGTAACCCACCAAAGATATGCATAGATTGCCAGTTGTTCAGGATATCCTGATGAAAAGTCAGATATCCCCGCACTCGCTTTCACGTCGTGAATTCGTACTTCACCCGCCCATCTATAGACTAAATCATACTCGCCTTGAAGCCAACCATCTGGATGAATTGCTACGAGTGAGAAAAGACCGGAATCGGGGTCACAAAACCATGGTCTAGCAACTTCCCAAGCTTCGCACAATGTGATTTCACCCGCTGATTGAGCAGCAGGATGAGGCGAAGAGTGTTCGTAGGGGAATCCGTCAGGTGCTGGCCATTTTGTCCTATTGCCTCCTTTTCTCCAATTGGAAAAAGTTGGCCCTCCGTTAGCAGCCATGCAATCTTCAACCTCATCAAGATGGAATCCAATTCCAGCATATACCATTTCCAATGCCTCATCCTTTCGTGCCGCTTCAAAAGCATCCCAATCACCAATACGATTTGGATTCTCAAGCCACTCTTCGTGGCCTTGTTTCCATTCTCTCTCAAAATGGATATTTGCTCTACCTCTCGCCCATTCTGTCATTTTTTTACGTGTTTGAGGCCAATCAGCTACCGCTAGCGGACTCAGTTGTAATCCAGGCCAAGGTGCATCCTTGGCAGAAGATGGCCTAATGACAACATTGCCTGTCCCTGAAACATCCACCTCTTCTAGGGGTGAATCAAAAATTTCAGATAGGGCATCTTTCTCTACTAATACGGGTGAATCTCGCATTACTCGGTTCAATGCACCTTCAACTGCATGGCCCATAGCAAATATTGGCGGAGAACCTCCTTGCAATCCTTGCACATACCTCTGGTACCACATTTTTGGGCATCTCCTATGGAGATCGGCCTGTGTGTGAGACAGCCTGCGGTACGGGCCAACAGGGTCGTCAATAGGTGGGTCAAAGACCGGCATCATCACCTCTTCGCGGCCAAGGTTCTTCAAGAGTTCCCTTATTTCGGCTCTTTGATTTCTAACCGCGTTTGGCGCTGATCGATTCTTACTTGTGGCACTCCATCACGCCATCCTAATTCTGCTGCAAGAATTCTGACAAAATCACCAACCTGTAATTTTTGGAATGTTCTAGTGATTGCTGAGCCAAATGCGACGACCTCAACGATTGATTCCCCGTCCCATAGATGGCAAGTCGACATTGACCAAGGCTTACCCCTGACATTCACTCCGCTATGCCCACCTCTACTGACAATTTGTCCTGAGAGGTTTGCCTTCGTAGGAATTAATCCAAGTCTAGTGAATTCAACATCACCAGTTTCATCCACCGGTTTGATTTCACTATGTTCATCTAGGTAAAGTCGAGTCATTCGGCGCCAAAGCCCCGGTGCCACATCTAACAAAGCAAGTTCAGTTCCTTGTGGGATTTCTCCAAAAGAGTCGGCACCCATTTCTTCAATCACAACATTCGTACTTCCTACGGCGATTGCTGCTCCTCTAACCTCTTCTCCGTAGTGGTTTGATAATGGGCCCCAATGCCCTTTCACTTCCCCCTTGACATTCAACCTCTGTGGGATTTGTGAAATCATCGTACAGGGTGGTTTGGGCACCATATATTGAATCAAATTTTCAGGACTACCTAGTTCTAGTGGAGTTAATGCCGCTAATGCCTTCGCCTGTTCAGCCTTAGGTGCATCATCACAAAATGCGACAGCAGTACAACGTTTGCAAGTCAGCGCTTTGGCAGCCACTTCATCTTCAACAGGTAGCGCTTTACCTCCAGGAGCATGATTTACCCATGGAGCGGGGTCTGCTGGCGCAAGATGAGTAGGGTGAAGTCCCGAGAGAGTCATTTGAGAATGAATGTTTTTCCAGCGTTCTGACTCGGATGCAAGAGTTTCTTCATCCATCAAATCAATTATTTTTCGGTGTGGCCCCATCAAGTACCATCCTTCAAGCCCTGATAATTCGCCACCACTTTCTCCACCTTCTGGCCTTCCTGAATGTGTGCGCGTGATGCTCCAAAGCCATTGGTAAAATCTGAGTTGATTTGCAAGTCCTGCAGAATACCCGCTAGTCCCAGCACTTGCTTTGATGTCACAAATTCTCACACTACCATCCCAACGATGGACTAAGTCCATCTCACCAGCAGCCCACCCTTCGGGATGAAAGAGGCGTTGAGGGGCTGCTATTCGTGGGTCTTTGACCCAAGGTCTTGCTATCTCCCAAGCCTCCCATGCGGTTATTTCTCCAGTTTGGTTGAAATCAGTAGCTGCAGTGCGTGATGAAGACATTCCCGGTTTCACAGGTTCTTCATCCCAACATGGCGCTGGTACCGTGAATGGGTCTCCACTGGCCCGATACGCCTCTAGATGTGGCCCACCATTTGCATTGAAGCAATTTTCAACCTCTTCGAGTTGTAATTGAATTCCTCCTCGCAGAAGATTTTCAATACGAATATCTTCAACTTCTGCGATATCTCTTCCATTTGCTTTCCATGGATTCTTATCCCATCGCTCTTTGAGAATTCGTTGAACTTCTGTAACCATCGTAGGAATGATTGATTCCGCCCATGCACGAATGCTTGCCATATCTGAAATCATCACACTTTGCTCTGATTTGATGAGGGCAAGCCCATTTTCTTGGCGACTGAAATTAACCCATGTCGCGATACTAGGCATCGCCTCAGTTGTGAGAAAGCGTTCCATGTAAAGCCCGCAAAGTGCATCTTCAACTACCAATCCAATGATCATCTCCGGTACAGTCGCATCACTAATTCCAATTCTTCGGCGGTAATGCCATTGACGTGGACAACGCTCCCAAGTGACCAATCCACTTGCCGAAATACGACGGCGGCTTTTGCCTAAATATCCGGCACCAGGTGGAAGAACAACAGGCATAATTTCACTCAACTATAGTAATAATCGCCGCCAGCTTTCTGCTCGCGGTCTTTTTGGCTCGCTTCCTTGTTAATCCGTGGACGCTTTGAATCATGGTCTCTTCTAAAAGTCACACCAACACCTTCCAAAAATCGATTCATTCCCTTTCTCAATGAGAGTGGTCCAATTGCACTTCCTTCTTTTCCACCTTCACCTTCAAAGACAAGTAATGAATCACTTACAATGTCAATGAAGTAGATATCGTGGTCAATAACCATAGCAGACTTCTCATTCATTTCCATACTTCGGCGAATCGCTTTCGCCGCTTCCATTCTAGCATTTGCATCCAAATGTGCAGACGGTTCATCAAGCAAATAAATGTCAGCATCACGGCCAAGACAGATGACAATTGAGACGGCTTGTAATTCTCCACCAGAGAGTTTGGTTGCATCTAATTCTAACAATTTGTCAACTTCTAAGGGTCTTACAACTCGTGTTTGGAATTCACCTACATGCCATGTTGTGCCGATTTCAGCATCAAGCCATTCACGGACAGTGCCAGGGAATTCTGCAGTGATGTGTTGAGGTTTGTAGGAAACTTTTGCTTCCATAGTGCACCAACCACCATCCATTTCAAGTTCCCCTGCGAAAATCTTGGCTAGAGTTGTTTTGCCAGTTGCGTTTGGCCCAACCACACCAACCACTTCGGCCTCGTGTAACTTACCTTCACCAGTCGTAAGTTGGAAATCTCCGAGTTGTTTCTCAAGACCACCCCACTCCAAAATAGGTAGGCCAATTTCTTCAGCCCTAACTGAACCCCTAACAAAAGAGATGGGTTTGTCTCTAATTCTTACATTTTCTTCAACGAGGAATCCATCTAGATAGGAATTGATTGCTTTGCGAGTGGTGCGGGCGGGAGTGAAGATGCCAAACGCCGCCCGCGTACCATAGACGATGTGAACAAGGTCACAAAGAACGTCTAGGATTGCTAAGTCGTGCTCAATCACGATAACTCTCTTGCCTTCTGACAACTTTTGTAAAATCTTGACTATTCGCATTCTTTCAAAAATATCAAGATATGATGACGGCTCATCAAAGAAGTATACATCAGCTTCTTTGAGAAGAGTAGCAGCGATTGCAACGCGCTGTAACTCGCCGCCAGAAAGTTGTGGTAATTTGCGTTCAAGCAGATGATCAATTCCTAGGTCAACAGTCACCTCTGCCAATGCGTCACGCTCATCAACTGTTGACAACAATTCGCCTACCTTTCCTTTGAATGCCTTAGGAATATGGTCGACGTATTGTGGTTTCAAAGCAATTTTTACGCCGGTACCGGCGACTAAAGTCAGATAGTCGCGCAATTCCCCTTTTGGTAGACTGGTTAGAATCTCGTCCCACTCTGCTGCTTCAATATGCCAATCACCTAAGTTTGGCGTCAATGCCCCAGAAAGGATGTTTATTGCCGTAGATTTACCCATTCCATTTTGACCAAGAATCCCCACCACTTGTTCCTCGCGTGGCGCAGGGAGCCGGAAAATACGGAAACCGTTCCTACCATACCTGTGAATCATATCGCTATCTAATTCTTCAGGCAAATTATGAATTACAAGTGAATCAAAAGGACATTTGTTGATGCAGATACCACATCCAATACAGAGTTGCTCCGAAATAATTGGCTTCTTCGTTTTCTCGTGAAAGACGATACACTCCTGCCCATTTCTAACTGGTGGGCAGAAGGAGTGACATTGGTCATCACATTTCTTTGGCTGACAGCGGTCATCAAGAAGAACTGCTACTCTCATCTGCTCACCTCTATTCTTTTCGGAATTGATTCATTGTTTCATGCTTGCTACTCTGCCTGTAAGGCAGAGGGCGGTTTCAATCAGAGGCGGAGGAACCGCTGCTTTGCGTAAATTGCTGCTGCGAAGGTAACCTTCTCTGCCTTCGACAATTTTACTTGACCGTGGAAAATATCCCCATCGTGCTTCTTTATCTTCTTCAGAATTTTACCATAAAATGCCATCATTACGGCAGGTGAATATCTCGCTTTACGATTTAGAAGTGGCAACAATTTGACCGCTTTCTCATGATAACCCTCTATGCGCTCAATGAATTCACCGACAAATGCGTGCCAGCGCTTGTCGGCTGACAAGTCACCAGACAATTCGCTAGGCTTGATTCCATGGCGCTCCAAATCTTCGAGAGGAAGATAAACGCGGTTGCGTCCAGCATCTTCAGATACGTCTCTCAAGATGTTAATCATCTGCATGAAAATACCCCATGATTCAGCATACTCCATTGCCAATGGGTCATCATAATCGTAAATCTCAATGCATACTAGACCCACAGTAGATGCTACACGGTAGCAGTATTGGTAGAGGTCATCAAAGGTACGGTATCGATTTGTGTAAAGGTCGTCCTCCATTCCTGAAATGAGGTCATCAAGGTACTTGCGTGGCACATTATACCGTGAAACGGTATCCTTGAGAGCCATGAAAATTGGATCTGTAGATGCGTGGCAATTGTAGGCTGTTGACAACTTCTTACGATAGAAGAATAGTTGTGCAAGTTTGTCACGATAAGTTGGTGCATCCAACACCGATTTGTCCCCAGTCAATTCTTCAAGAGTCTTGCGATATTCTACTGCTTCAGGGTCATCAGCACCGTAGCTTCCGGGGAATACGTCGACATAATCTCCATCTGCGATATCATCAGCCCTACGGCAAAATGCATAGTAAGCACACATCGCTTTGCGTTGTTCATCGGGTAGATACTTGAACGAGTGGTAGAAGTTACCTGCTTCCTTGCGAGTCAATAGTTCACAGTAAGCGTATGCTGCCTCCATCATCTCTTCAGGCACCATTTCTTCTTTCCAGATTGGCGCCTCAATGTGAGCGAATGGGTTTTCAAGTTCTGTTTCAAAATTAAGACCTGCCATGAAGGCAGGGATTTCTTTAAGCAAGTCAATTGCTGTGATACTTACCGCTTTCACAGCCTCTCTTGAGATTTCTACTGCTGAACGAATTTGTGAAAGTTGTCCATCTTCATTGACATTAATGCCACTCTCAACGGTACCTTCAAAGATATGCGAATCTCTGATATTAGCCGTGTCTGGCATAGGCTTCATTGAATGTCTGACTATCATCTCCTAATGAACCCCACGGCCCTTAGGGCCGCTGGTGGCGTTTCGCCAACATATTTGATTCCACAAAGTCATGAATTACAAATTCTGACTCGCCTTCACACCTCGGTGGCCAATATCTTGTGGCTGACACATTGCCACCAATATCAAGAATGACCTGCCCACCGCCAAGTATGAGGGAAGGTCATGGGCATTTTAATCAGCCGAGAAATTGACACTTTGCTTGAAGAAACTTCTCGCTCTTTCTTTCTCACTTTGAAAGTCTTGCCAAAAAAGATTCGAGGCCAGATTGGTATGCTATACCTATTGGCTAGATTAGCCGATACAATTGCTGATTCATCTGATGGAGATACCAACAAGTTACTCCAGTCTATAGAGGGTTACAATGCGTTCGCACAAGGCAATTCTTCGACACCGCCAGACTTGGCTGAATTATCAAAAATTCAGAACGATATTTCAGAGGCGAATTTACTCAATAATGTTGCAGAAGTTGTATCTTGCCTTGGACAATTTTCTATCTCAGATCAAGCACGCATTCGAACCTGTCTTGACATCATTGTAGGCGGACAAACTCTTGACCTCTCTAGATTTGGTTTTGCTGAGCAGAATACAATCACCTCACTTGATACTGATGACGAACTAGATGACTACACATACCGTGTTGCTGGCAGTGTTGGTGAATTTTGGACTCACCTAACTCTTGACCATTTAGTCTCAGTCAATCCCGAAGAAGAAAAAATGTTGTTTGAATATGGTGTTCGCTTTGGAAAAGCATTGCAACTAATCAACATCTTACGAGATATCCCCGAAGACCTGATACTCGGCAGATGCTATATTCCGGAACCAAAGTTAGCAGAGATTGGTTTGAGTTCAAAAGACCTACTTGACTCTGACAATATGGAATCATTTCGCCCGCTCTTTGATAGTTACATTGACAAAGCGGCAGACCACCTTAATGCGGCAGTGGATTATATTGGAATGCTGCCTCATAGACAATATCGACTTCGAATTGCTTGCATGCTACCAGTTCTAATCGGCCAGAGAACTCTCATATTATTGCGCCAGGGAAATGTCCTCAATAGTGAGGGGAGAATAAAAGTTCTAAGACCTGAAATTAAACAAATGAGAAACAAAACGCTCTTTGCAATATTTTCTCGTCGCAGAAGCCGCAATCTTCTCAACAAGAATCGCAACATTTGAGCGGAAAAATGAATATTAAAACAATACCTCAAACGGAAATCGGCCTCAAACAATACATCATTATTCAGCATTAATGAGTCTACATCCTCGGCAACGGTTTTTACTATGTGGTTCAACCCGAAGGGTTGGAGGGGACTTAGGCTATGGACTGTCAAGCATGCACAGAGGAGATACCTGACGACTCAATTTTCTGCCCTGAATGTGGGGCACGACAAGATTTGTCTAAGTCTGGTGGCCGCTCTTTTGGAGTTGTCACTCCACAAGCAGTTCAAGGCGCAAATGATTCATCTGCTGAAAATCAACCCCCAGCACAACCAATGGATGTTGATACACTCAACCGCCTAGCACATCAGATGAAGACAGGCGTTGCAGCCCCGGATTCTTCAAACACGCCGCAGCCTGATATTTCGGCAGCATTTGGTAGTGCCGTTTCTGGAAATAATGAAGTTGTTGACCGCATGGTTATGGCCGAGAAGGAAAATAAAGATTCAGCAAGAGCTGGCTGGCTTGAAATGAACCATCAGACTGCCACAGATGTCCTTTCACAAGTTAATTCAGAATTACCTTCACATCTTCGTCAAGAAGAAGAGGGCAAAGGGGGCGCCGCTCGTTTCTTAGAGGAAGCCTTGGGTAATGCGCCACCTGATCCAAAAGATGGCCCATCCATTGGTCTATTGCGAAGAATGTCTGAGGTAGCAGTAAGAAGAGTCGCAAGAAAACGCGGTGTGGCAGTTGAGTCACCCCAAGTGGCTCTTGACAATGACACAATTCAAGTCAATGTCACATATGTTGATGATGGGAGGGTTTTGGACACACCATCCGACCTATCCAATGCTTTTTCTCACGCTGTCCAAACAGAAGTTGCACTCAAAGGATTGGATTTCGCAGTAAATATTTCACTCTTTGCTTCCAAAGAGGGCGAAGTATCTCATGTATGGGGCGATGCTCCAGAAGTAGATGAGCCTGAAGACGAAGAAGAGAAATTTGCTTGCGAAGCATGTGGCCATTATCCTGTGATGGAATCTGACCCCGCTTGCCCAAGTTGTGATGCTCAATTTGAAGATGATGACGATGACGTTCCAGCAGGAGGACCTCCAAGTCGTGGCGAACCTCCTAGAGGCCCAAGTCGCGGACCTAGTGGGCCAAGTCGTGGTGGTCCAAGTGGCCCTTCGAGAGGCGGCGGACCTTCAAGAGGAAGCGGACCTCCAAGTCGTGGCGGTCCAAGTGGCCCTTCAAGAGGAGGAGGACCTCCGAGTCGTGGTGGACCTAGTGGCCCTTCAAGAGGAGGCGGCCCACCTAGAAGTGGTGGCGGACCTCCCAAAAAGGGTGGACCTCCCAAAAAAGGCGGACCTCCTGGTGGTCCAAAGCGACGTGGAAGAGGACCTCCACGGTGATTGATGCTAGAATCACCATTGATATCCTAATTTAGTAAATCAGATGTTTACTAAAAATTGCTACCGCTAATCCCAATAAGATGATTGCAACAATAATGTCAATCAATCGTCCACGATGACGAAGTGCCTCAAGGAGGGCGGTTCCTGAAAGAGCAATTGAAACAATGAGATACCAAGATGTATCGATAACAAATGCCAAACTTGCTAGAACGATTTTGTCTGCAAATGGTATACCAGCAACAACAAATTGACTGAAGATTGCTGTCAGAAATACAAAGATTTTCGGATTGAAAAATGCAATCAGAAAACCTTCAATGAATCCATCTCGTTTGCCAGAGTGCTGTACCTGTAGCCCATCGCCATCTCGGTTTCCATTTGAACGCAGCATCATTATTGCTATCCAAACTAAGAAGAACGCACCTGAAATTTCTAAAATAGTTGAAAATGTCTTGCCACTAGATTTCAAGAATGCAATGCCACTGACTGCTAAAAACGCGTAGAGCCCCATGCCTAGCCCATGCCCTATGCTACAAGCGATGCCTCGTGCCCGTCCACCTGCAATGGTATTTCGAAGAACTACTGCAAGACTCGGACCAGGTGATATGGCTCCCCCAATCAATACCAGCGCAATTGGGATGAGTTCAGCAGCGCCAAGTGCCATGACTCCGCTCACAACAGTTCAGCCCATCAATGGACCGCATCAAATTGAATGCAATTTGATTATTGAACATTAACGAAGGCCAGCATCTTGCAGTGATTTGAGCAAGACTGCTCCAATTTCAGAAGGATCGTTTGCGCAGCGGATTCCAGCTGCTTCCATCGCTGCGACCTTCTCTGATGCAGTTCCTTTGCCACCACTGATAATAGCGCCTGCATGCCCCATTCGCTTACCGGGTGGCGCAGTCATTCCAGCAACAAATCCGACTACGGGCTTGCTCATATTTTCAGCAACCCATTCAGCCGCCTCTTCTTCAGCAGAGCCACCGATTTCACCTATCATGACAACTGCTGCTGTCTGAGGGTCAGCCTCAAAGGCTGACAAACAATCAATGAATCCTGTTCCGTTAACAGGGTCGCCACCAATTCCAACACAGGTGGTTTGCCCTTCGTCAATACTCATTGTTTGAGCCACTGCTTCGTAAGTCAAAGTACCAGATTTGGAGACAATTCCGATTCTCCCTTTTGCGTGAATATGGCCCGGCATAATGCCAATCTTTGCTCCACCAGTTTCACCCGGGGTGATTATCCCTGGACAGTTTGGCCCAATCAGCCTCACTCCCTCAATCGACCTAACGTGAGTTGTTGCCTTGACCATATCTAGAGTTGGAATCCCTTCAGTAATACAGACAATGACGCCTCCGTCCTTGACTTCCTTGAATGCGTTTGCCGCTTCAATGATGGCAGCACCTGCAAACCGTGGAGGGACATAGATGACACTAGCATCAGCATCTGTTGCCTCAATAGCCTCAGTCATTTTATTCCATACTGGAACCTCTTTGAGACCTAAGTCAACAGTTTGTCCACCCTTGCCCGGTGTGACACCGCCAACAATATTAGAGCCAAATTCGACGCTCTTGGTCGCATGGAATGTACCTTGGTTGCCGGTTATTCCTTGAACGATAATCTTAGCATCTTCTTCAATCCAGATTGCCATTATTCATCACCTCCAATGAGGGCGACGATTTTTTCAGCGCCTTCTGCTAACGTTTCAGCAGTATGGATATTGAGACCACTCTCAGCAAGTATTCTTCGTCCTTCTTCGAAGTTAGTCCCTACTAAACGCACGACTAGTGGGTCTTCTAGGCCAAGCGCTTCTGTGGCAGCAATCACACCTTTTGCAATGATATCACAGCGCATGATACCACCAAAGATGTTGACTAGAATCCCTTTCACACTAGGGTCTTCAAGAATGATACTGAAAGCGGTTTTCACCTGTTCTTCATCGGCTCCGCCACCTACATCAAGGAAATTTGCCGGCTCCCCTCCATACAGTTTGATGACATCCATTGTAGCCATTGCTAGTCCAGCCCCATTGACTAGACAACCAATGTTGCCGTCGAGTTTGACATAAGAGAGACCTGCTTCCTTGGCTCGGATTTCTGTATCTTCTTCTTCTGAAAGATCCCTTAATTCAACAATATCAGGGTGGCGGAACAGTGCGTTTTCGTCAAAACTAACCTTGGCATCAAGTAAAACCATTTCATCATCTTCCGTGCGTACTAGTGGATTGATCTCAACCATAGCGCAATCTTTTTCCACAAATAATGCAAACAATCCTTGAATCATTTCGTTGAATGATGCCGCCGCTGCCCCTTCTAATTTGAGTGCAGTAGCCAACTCGTCTGCTTGTTGCGTGGTCACACCGGCTTCAATGTCAACGTGTAGTTTGTGGATTGCTTCGGGATTTGATTCAGCAACTTCCTCAATATCCATGCCACCTTCTGTAGATGCCATGATGAGAGGCATTTTTTCCTCTCTGTCAACTAAAATAGCCAAGTAATATTCATGAGAAATAGCACAACCCGATTCCACGTAGAGATTGTTGACAATTTTTCCCGCTTCACCAGTCTGCTTTGTGACAAGTCGGTTTCCGATAATGTTGGTAGCAAAAATTTCAACATCGTCGCGGCTAAAGGCAATCTTGACTCCACCTTCCATAACGACATCACCGCTGTTTGGGTCATAGAGCTTCCCTTTTCCACGGCCGCCAGCATGAATTTGGCTTTTGACAGCAACAACCTTGTTTCCTAAATTATCATACGCGTTTAGTGCTTCTTCAACAGTTTTGCAATGCACGCCTTCAAGCACAGGCAAGCCTGCATCTCGGAACAATCCTTTGCCCTGGTATTCGTGTATGTTCATCTCTCAACACCCGTGATGCTTCGGCCACTTGAAGCCCGTCTTTGAACACTTGCTCGCGCCCGTTATTATTAACAAGTCAAGAATCTATTGAGGAATCCCTTGAAGTGAAGGTGTTAAGCCGAGGCTATTAGGGAGTATCATGCAAGTCATCGTATTAGCCGGAGGATTTGGTACTAGACTTCGCCCTTGGACTAATCATGTTGCCAAGCCGCTTCTTCCAATGTTAGACAAAACTCTTCTCGAAAGAGTTGTTGAGGCATTACCTGAATCACTTGTTGATGAAGTAATATTGGCAGCTGGTTACAAAATTGATGAGATGCGCACCCACTTTGCTTCAGTAGATTTACCATACAAAGTCACAATTGTTGAAGAGACAGAACCACTTGGAACTGGTGGCGCTATCGCCAATTGCCGCTCCCATCTCCGCGATGAAACTTTTTGTGTCATGAATGGCGACCTGCTCTCTAGTGTGCCGGTCAAAGAAATGCTTGAATTCCACCATTCACAAGGTGGTTTAGCGACTATTTCCCTTTGGGAAGTTGAGGACCCTACTCGCTTTGGAGTCTGTGACATCCAAGAAGATGGGAAAATATACCAATTTCAAGAAAAGCCTGCATTAGAAGATGCAGTCAGTAACATGATCAATGCAGGATGCTATATTTTGGAACCAGAAGTATTCGATAGAATGCCTGATGGCCCACACAGCATGGAGCGAGATGTGTATACCCCTATTGCCGCAGAAGGGCTTCTCAATGGTTTTGCTTTTGAGGGCCATTTTGTTGATGCAGGCACCCCCGAATCATGGCTTGACGGGATGCAAGTATGCCTGAGCGGTGAGCGTTGGACCAGTGGTGATATGTATGGCACATCTTGGCTAGGTGACGGTGTTATTGACGGCGGTGAATCATCACATAGCGCAGTAGGTCACGGATGCACAATTAGTTCAGGCGCTGAAATAGTTCGTTGCGCTGTATTAGATAATGCCACTATTGGGGAAAATGCAACTGTTGTTGAATGTTTGATTGGACAAGGTGCCACAATAGGTGCTAAAGCAGCATTGGTTGGTGTAGTTGTTGATTATGATGCAAATGTACCAGAGGGGCATTCACAAGTAGGCGGAACATATCCTTCCAATGAATAATTCAAAGGCTAGAGACAAGGTCTGCTAATACTGCTTCAGGGTCAGTTGCTTTTGTGACACCGCTTGCTAGCAGTACGCCTTCTGTACCCAATGTGATAGCCATAGCGACATCAGCACCATTCTTGACTCCTGCTCCACATAATACGCGAACATCTGGGTTAACTGACTTCACGACGGCAGCCGTTCTAGAAACAATTTCTGGGTCAGCAGAAGTGACTGAAATATCACCACCAATGAGTTCAGGCGGCTCTACTGCAATCATTGTAGGAGAAAGGGCTGCTAGGGCTTTTGCTTCGTCCAAGTCTGCAGCACAAGCGCAAACGGGAAATCCATCAGGGAGTTGAGCGAGTAACTTTTCCACATGTTCTAGAGATACCTTGTGTTCAGCATGGTTGATGATTGTCCCACTTGCACCCCGCTCAAGAGCAGTTGAAGGGTGGAGCCAACCAGTATTCGAACCAAAACCAACTGGGTCAAGATGTTGAGTCCAAACTTGCAAATTGGGAGCCGCCGCGACTACTGATGCGAGGTCAAAGGCGGAAACTACGGCCACAAAATCGGCTGCATCAGAGGCTGCGTCTGCCGCTTCCATTGCTCTAGCTAATTGCTCAGCGCCTACGCCATGGGCTGTTTCATAGGTCTTGAAGTTGACAACTATCAGCGACTTCATTGAACATCGCCAAGTGCATCATTCTGTTGAACTTATTGGCGGGGTGTAGACCCACAAGTGTCCATACTTAAACCCGTTCAAATCCCCTGAAACTAGAGGGTAGCGTCTGAGGCAGCCCACTGCGAGCCCAAGCATTCAGCAAAGTTGAGCGCGAGGGTGTTATGGAGACACCCTCTGCTTCACTGTATAACCGATTAATCATACAACCGTTACATCTTGGATAGCATAAACAATCGACACATTACTTGCTCAGGATTTTGTGCATAAAACGACATTAATTTATTTCTGAATACATGTGAGGCGGACATGTTCGCTGGACATACTAATTAGAGGGGTGCTTACGAAAAACCAACCCCAGAGGGGATTGTATAATGAGAAGAAAAAATGCTGCATTGATGATGATGATGATGGTGATTGCAACTGGATTTTCCGGCTGTCTTGGGAGTGAGGATTCTGTGACCGTTACTTGTGGAAATGATACCGAATTGGTAGACGGAACTTGTGTAACAAAACTAAACGATGTTGAATTTACTCTTCAAGGCAAGGATATGTCCTATATTGGCGTTGGTGGATCAATTGATGGTATTGTCAATCCAGATATTACAGTTCAATCCGGAGACCGCGTGACTATCACTCTACAGATGGGAGAGGCAAACCTTCACGATATCTCAGTTGAAGGCTACGATATTGCTACCGAACAACTTACTGATATGGGTTCGGAAGATTCCATTACCTTTGTCGCCGATACACAAGGTGAATTCGCCTACTATTGTAGTATTCCAGGACACCGTGCAGGTGGGATGGTTGGAAACCTCATCGTTGGTTCAGCCCAATCTGGAACAACGATAATTGAAAACATCGGTCCAGCTAAGGATGTTGATGTTGAAAACATTGCACGGGATCCATATGACATTCCGGGACCAACTGGTCGAAACGCATCAACAACAGTTCATATTTACCTCGAAGCGGTTGAAGTTACTGCTGAACTAGAGGTTGGTACAACCTTCACATATTGGACGTACAATGCTACCGTTCCCGGACCTATGTTCCGAGCACGAGTTAACGACACAGTAGTTGTTCACTTCAGCAATCAAGCTGAGAGTTTAATGCATCACAATGTGGACTTCCACGCAGTAACCGGCCAAGGTGGAGGAGCAGCAGCAACAACAACTGCACCTGGTGAGGAAACAACATTTTCATTCCTCGCCATGCATTCTGGTTTGTATGTATATCACTGTGCAACTCCAGACATCCCAACTCACATCAGCAAAGGCATGTATGGAATGATTTTCATCGAGCCTGAAGTTCCTCTTCCTGCAGTTGACAAAGAGATTTACTTTATGCAAGGAGATTTGTATACCAAATGGCGTCCTGGGACTGAAGGACATCAAGAAATGGATGTTGATGCACTATTTGACGAACGCCCAACTTATGTCGTCTTCAACGGGAAATTTGCAACCTTCACTGGCGAGGATACCATCAAGGCAAATGTCGGAGAAACTATGAGAATCTACTTCGGCGTTGGTGGACCAAATACAATATCCTCTTTCCACGTAATCGGGGAGATTTTCGACCGAGTATACAATCTAGGAGGTACTGAAAGTGCACCTTTGGAAAGTATACAAACCGTTGTTGTAGCTCCAGGTGGCGCAGTTATCGTTGATATTTCGTTTGAGGTCCCTGCGAATTACATTCTTGTAGATCACGCCCTTACAAGGGCTTTCTACAAAGGAGCCATCGGTATCATTGAAGTCGCTGGAGAAGAAAATACAACGGTCTATGATGAGAATGGAGAATGAACAGTTGAAGCGATTGGGTTTCGCTTTTAGTACTGTACTTTTGCTAGCCCTCCTTACATCTACAATGAAATTTGGTGAAACGCTTGAAACATGTGAGAACATTACAAGCGTTGAATCGGGTGACTGTGAGGAGGGTGTACTGGTTGATGACAACTGTACTGATTACACTATGACCTTTGAAACGGTGAATATTGAAATTGAACAAGATGAATGTGTACGTCTTCATTTCAGAAAGCTGAATGAACAACACTTCATTGCAGATTCTCTTTCAATTCCAGAACTCAACCTATCATTTGCGTTTGATTTGACTAAACCAAGCAGTGTGAAGTTTTCTGCATTGACTCCCGGCAAGTATGCCTATATCAGCAGTGGGATGTGTCAAATCAATATTCCAGATGCTGATACTGTGGTTGTAGATTGTGCAGTTTTCTGCGGTAAAACAACTAATACTGAAGAAGGTTTTATCACCGTCAATCCAAAAAAGGAAGGCAACTGACGACAATCTTGGTTGCGTACAGGAACTTGTTCTTGGGACCGTTGCTCAAAATGAGTGGTGAATCACCAGTCAGCCGTTCCCCGTTGTTCATGCGCTCGTTTAGATAGGCTTCGATGTACTCCACTGATTCCGAACTGAGAAAGG
>JABIGF010000020.1 GCA_018650285.1 Methanobacteriota archaeon | reverse complement strand
GGTTGAAAAATCTATGACAGTGCCGTTTGAATATCTCTCAATACTAGTTTGAACGGCATAATTGACACCAATATTCAAATCAATAGCGTCAAAGTAAAACGTATTTGTTGTCGCGTTAGAATTTGCAGTCACCCCTGTAGCAACAATTCCTGGCCATGTTGGATAATAGCAATCCTCATGCTGTCCAATCTGTACAGATGTTGCGTTGAATAAGTAAGTAGTGAAACAACGTACTGAACCACTTCCTGGTTGATTCCAATTGATATTGTAACTCTGTGATGAACTACCTGCTGTGAAGTTACCACTACCAGATTGCGTATAGGTTGTCCCACCACCGATGTAAAGATACCATTCGTATGAGTAAGATGACCCTGATGAAAGATTCTGAGCATCTATTGTGCCACTAGTATCAGAAGTAACAAAGCCCTCCATCAT
The DNA here is from genome assembly GCA_018650285.1 of Methanobacteriota archaeon. Classification (GTDB taxonomy): domain Archaea; phylum Thermoplasmatota; class Poseidoniia; order Poseidoniales; family Thalassarchaeaceae; genus MGIIb-Q1. The sequence goes on along the minus strand of JABIGF010000020.1, from coordinate 239,540 downwards.
TTCATGATAAAGACAATCCATGTCATCATCAACATATGTCCCACCAGCGCTATGAGACATGTCATACAATTCGCCGTAAAGACAGAACAAATTCTCTTCCGCCAAAGTAATGTATGCTGGAGAGATATGATTTGACCCATTTGATGCCCAAGAATCAGTATATGATGCGACTGATGTAAAACTAGTACCATTTGGAACTAATAGATGAACATCTAAATCGTATGATGAACCACTTGTGAGATTCAAAGACGTTAAATCGCCATAAGTTTGGTTGTAAAAGATGGCACTAACATCCCCAGTAACATTAGAGCTGCCTCCTTCTAAAGTTAATCCATAGGTGTTTGTAGCACCTGCATAACCCATCACAATTGCATAGTATGTGCTAGTATTGTTTGCAGTCCACGAAGTTGCTTCATTATCAGTCATACTTTCTGAATAACTAATTATATTCAAACTTGAATCGGTAAAATAAATGTCAAGATCACCTACAGAATGAGTAAATGTTGCATTCATCCAATATGTGACACCACTGGTCATGCTTATTGCAAACACATCCCAATCAGAAGAATTGTGGATTGTCAAAGACCCTGGAGAAAATGGTAATGTTACTGATGTGGCATTCCCTACATCATTATTGATTTCATATTGGTCTGCAGTTATTCCTCCAGAACCGCCAGCCACATTGTAAAATGTGACTGTAAAATTGTAATAACTAAACCCACTATATGCATCGACTACAAGATATACATATTGACCACTGACATTAGTGCCGGATGAATTAACCACTTCAGGATTTGAATAATATGAAGTATCAATGTAGAAACTCACGGTTGAATCAATCAAAACAAGATCTAAATCGTTGGTACCGTTTGTGACTCCATTGAAACTCATACTTGCTGTAATGCCCTTTCCAGTTGGGACAAAAATTCGATACCAATCTTGAGCATCAGTTTGGTCAGCATATCCAGCGTAAGTTGAACCTGATGTGACTGTCAAATTGTATGCTGCTGTAGCATTATCTCCGGCATCACCACCAGAGCCTGCATCATTCTGAGAACCATTGCCCCCAGTTCCGCCGCTTCCACCGCTAATAGAGAAAGTGCCAACTACGTTACTATCCAATACGGTTAGATTAGCGTCAGTAAGTTCAGCATCAACCGTGTAATTACCACTGGTAGATGGCGTTGTCCATGATGACTGTACTGTCATTGAAGAGAAATTGGAATTAATTGGACCACCATAGTCGAAATCAGTAACTGTACCTGAAGAATCAGAAATCCAAACCCACCAATAGTAAGTGTCACTGGTATCTAGATTCCCTAAACTCAAAGTTGTACTGCTGTTTGTCAAAGCACTCCCTGAAATTGTTTCATTACCAGTTAATGCTGATGCATTAGGAATACCAGCAGAAAGTGCTCCAATAAGCATTAAGCAAGACAACATAATGCTTCGAAATCTATTTCTATTGACTTGATTGTTATGGTGGGACATAGATTTCGCGAGAGATAACAGATACTTGAACCCATGCCAATATAAATTACCCGCCCCGTAGGGGCGATTAGGATTAGGATTAATTAGCCAAAAATGGAAATTATAACAATTGAAATAAAGCTGACACCTAATTGAATTTGGCGCCGTGTGCAGGGTTTGAACCTGCGACCTGCGGATTAACAGTCCGCCGCTCCACCAGCTAAGCTAACACGGCAACAGGGCCGCCCACCGACCACCCCTTCATGAATGAATCGCCTCAATCAATCTAATCAAGAATGGAGGGGCGCTAGCAAATTAGTAAAAAAAGGGGTTATTTCATTCCCACTCTATCGTGCCAGGTGGCTTGTGAGTCACATCATAGACGACTCGATTGATATCACCTTTGAGAGTGTTAGTAATCCGAATACTGATCTTCTCAAGAATCTCATGTGGAATCAGAGAATAGCGCGCACTCATGCCGTCAAGACTTGCCACTGCACGAATGACCACCGTCTCACCGTGAACACGTACATCACCATGAACGCCAACTGAACGAACCGGCAAAAGAGCAGCGAAATATTGCCATGGTAACTCCATCAATCCAGCCTCAGCAGCGGCTTCCAATTCTTCCTCAACAATTGCGCAGGCCTCGCGACAAACTTCAACTCTATCTGGAGTTAATTCACCAAGAACACGAACTGCTAGACCGGGGCCAGGGAAAGGTTGTCTTTCTGAAGATGGAATACCTAATTCTCTTGCCATTTCACGGACTTCATCCTTGTAACAATCACGGAGTGGTTCAACGATTACGAGGTCCACGTCGTCGGGTAACCCCCCTACATTGTGATGTGATTTGATTACATCTCTCACACCACCACCTGACTCAATCCAATCTGGAGCAATCGTTCCTTGGACTAGATATTTAGCCCCTACTTTTTGCTGCTCCTCTTCAAAAATACGAATGAATAATTCGCCGATAATTTTACGCTTTCTTTCAGGGTCAGTTACACCTTTCAATGCTTCAAAATACCTATCAGCAGCAAAAACTGTTGTAAGATTCAATCCGAGTTCGCTTAGAACTCTTTGGACATCTTCAGTCTCATTTTTTCTCATTAATCCAGTATCAACATAAACGCAATGGAGAAGGCCGCCAACAGCGCGGTTGGCTAGAGTCGCTGCCACAGATGAATCAATACCACCTGAGCACGCAATCACAGCAATATCATCAATAGAGTTCTTGAGTTTTTCAACCGCTTCCTCAATTAAATTAGCAGGACCCATCATTTGTATCAATCCCTTAATGATTCATCATCAGCAATGACTTTTGCAGTTTTTTCAGCACGCCATTCAGCCAAATTTGCTGCCAAGTCAGAGTTACTCATTGCCAACATTTGGATTGCCAAGACTGCTGCATTGTCTCCGCGGTCAACACCAACAGTTGCAACAGGCATACCTGGTGGCATCTGAACAATTGAAAGAAGGCTGTCAAGTGGGACTTTTCCACCAACGGGGACGCCAATTACTGGCAATGTAGTCATTGATGCAATAACACCAGGAAGAGCTGCTGCCATTCCTGCCATGCCGATGAATAATTGACACCCATCAGTAATTGCCTCAGAAATAATTCCTTCGAGATATTTTGGTGCTCTGTGAGCACTTGCCACACGAACTTCGAAATCAATATTGAACTCTTCAAGTATAGAAGTACACTTGTTTGAAATTGGCAAATCCGACTTACTACCCAGCACAACGCAGATGTCCATCAATCACCTCCACTCGCGGGTGGTTCAAATGGATACCGATTTCAATAGGTAAATCACCAAGCCAATTTCGGGGATAATTTCTCTCAAGAACTGTACCAATTCCATTACTATCAAAATACCAAAGCCAATAGCCCGCGTGGATGTGATTACCACCACTTACCACCACCCATTCTTTACCATGTCTCAACCAATTTCTTTGCCTAATAATAGATGGGATAAGCCCTGCGGGCATGTCTGAGCAATCTAAGACGCCAGCAGAAATTTCACGCCAATTTAATACGCCATTTCGCAATCTTTGCCAAAATATCGCAGTTACCCCCCGAGCTCTTGCTTCTTGTATTGGCGACCAATGTTGCTTCAACCAAGAATCAATCAATGCATAAGATAAGCCGAATGCGCCTTGTGATGCTGCAGCAAGAATACCTCGGCTCGCCCACACACCACTACTGGGTTTGGGAGATGAGAGATCTTTGCACAACCTTAGAATTCTTGTTTGTATAGGAATAGAAAGGTGATTAATTTCACCAATAGATGGTAGGTCATCTAAATAATCGCCACCTGAAATCCATTCTGCTTCCAATAATGGATCCTCAATCCTAAGAATTCTTAATTTCAATAATCCTGACACATCAAGTCTAAATTTTTTTGTCGACACTAACTAGCCTTGAAACCACGGTTCTTAGCAATTGTCAGTAATGAATAGGCATCTCAATGATTCACTCTTCTTCGGTCGGTCTAAAAAATCGTGCTGACCAATCTGATGCAGCAATAGTGATTGGCGGTTGCTGTAAATCGCTATCTAACCCCTCAACCCGAGGGCCGCAATATCCTAGACCACCTCTACTCATTGAACTGATTTCATTAACCATCACAAATGGGTCAAACAAGATACTAGAAGGGTGACGCAAATGGAATGCTACAAATTTGTCACCACTACGATTAACCCCATACAACTCAAGTTTACGACCACCACTCAAATCTTTGAATGCTAAACGGCCACCACGGAATTTTTTACTCTCAATCACCCAAGTATCGGGGATTTTAGAACCATCGTACGATTCACCTAGAGGCAATAACCAACGCCCAGATGCAGGTATTAATGCAGTACCAATTCGCCAAGTAAGATGAAACCAAAGTGTGAGGAAAAGAGCGTATGATATCCAACCAATTCTCACATCTACTACAATATGGCTAATGAATGCTACAACACCTAATACTGATAGCCCCACTGATTTTGTGAGATTCTTTGACCCATCACCAAACCATATCCATTTCAACATCAACATACCATCGCCATCTGGCATGGCTGAAGAAATTCTCACGGCTGGAAGCAATAGCGAAATAAAAGCCATGAAAAAAAGGATTGAAGCTATTGTTTGGTCGTCAGGAGTATTATCTGGAAAAAGCAAGGGAAATGTTGAGGCCACCAAGAAGGCAAGAGACCATGCTGGACCAAGTACAAATCTTGCCGCCATTGGCTGTAATCTCTGTCTTCTCCATGCTGACCAACTATCCGATGGTTCCACTTCTAGAGAGAGCCATTCAGCCTCGGGTTTACCCTCAGCACGAGGCCACCATGTAGGGTCGCCTGAGAGCCAATACTTGTCAGCGCCCGCTTCCATGTCATCTCGCACCTAACTGTTGCTAATGCCAATTTCGCCTGTATTGGGTACAAATCTCAACGTTCTTTTCAAAGAAGGTCACCAATTAAGTCACCAATTGTGAACTCATCACTATCAGCCTTCTTTTCGGAAGGGTCGTATCCAATATCACCTAATGGTTCTAAGGCACCGCTTGATGCAGTTGTTGGAGAAGTATCCATAGGAGCCAAATCCAAATCACTAACATCTAGTGAAGTAGGTGATGCCATTGACATATCCATAGAATGCACCTCTGCGTAGGGTGTATCTATTGCCTTAGTTTTGCCCTTTTTGCGTTGAGATTTCTTGGTTTGTTGATCAAGTTCAGCACCCCAACCATCATCGTTTTGCCAATTAGAAATAGACCGCCTTTTATCTCGCCTCCTGCCACGTAAGGCTGATACACCGAGGAAAATTATGGCTAACCACAAAATACCTCCCAATATCCAAAGAACATTTGTTGATGCTATTTCAAGTACAGAACTCGAACCTGCTTCCTCGCCTACAACTAACGCCAATTGGCGAGCCAACATATTATTCGATTCATCGGTTTCAATTACTTCATTATCAGCATCAATGAACACAACAACCTCTGAAACCGGTTTAGTCAATCTTATCGCCACTACATGAGAAGTAGGTTCACCATTTTGCCGAGCATCAATGTAAGGCACTCGTTGTTCAGCAACTGCATCATTGCGGTCGCAACCACTAGCTTCAGCAACTTCCATCGTCATATCACAGACACGAAGAAGAATATTTTCAACTGGAGCATTACCGCCATTCTGAATTTTGATTTGTAGTTTGACATCATTACCATCTTTCTCTTCGGTTACTGAATAAACAAATACATCAGGGGCAAAAGCATTGATATTGATTAATATCTCATTAGAATCTGTTGTCAACCACTTCCCATCTGCATCAATATCACCACCTTCGTTGGCATATCCATAATTTGAGCGTAATCTTACTCCTATGTGATCAGCATCCCAACCAGGATAGCCGTAAATACTCATTCTCAATACAACTGGGATACTCTCACCTGGAGCCAACAGAGGGAGGGTTAAATGGCCATCTAAATCGGGTGTAATTTCACTGAATAATGCGAGCGGGGTGCCAGCATTTTCAACAACATACCATGTCCACACAACACCCTCAAGCCCATCCATTCGCGGCTCAACTGAAAGTGAACCACCCGCGCCTGTTGAGTGGTTTTCAAGCCAAGGTGCTTCTGCGAGATTTCCAACATTTACCACATCAAATGAAACATCAATGATGTCACCAGGATAAACATTGTAATCCTTTGACCTATGACTATCTGCTAAATTTAATTCTAAATCAATACGCGGTAATACCTCAATAACACCACTGACTTTCTCTCTTAAAGTCCACTCTGACGCAGTAGAATGTAATTCAATTTCAACAATAGTGCTACCCGCCAAGGCATCTAATGGTACATGGACAATGGCAATCATGACCCGTTCATCTCCAACAGCTAAACCAGTAGGGGTACCATCAACCCATTCAACTGTCCAGCCAATAAAAGCGTCACTGAATTGAGGAAAAAATGTTTGAGGCACATTACCTTCATTCTTGACAAATATTGAAACTTCAAATGCTTGACCGGGGTCAATCCTTGCCGGAGCATTCTGCCATGTGGCGGATAATGATTCCATTGGCAAGACTGAAACTTGCATTGAAATTTCATCAAAAGCAGCAGAATCGACAAACAATTCTGCGTGTAATTTGATTTCCTCAAGTTCACCTGCTAATGCCTGCATTGGCGCACACAATTCAATATCTAATGTACGACTCATCTCATCAGTAAAATATCGTTTTGAATCAGCCGGCACCGAATTACCACCTGGTAAATCCGAATAATCAATGATTAGTGTCCAATGTTCTTCTTGCCATACTTCTTCTGAAATCGACCCCGGTCTAGGTACAGGGCCATCTTCTACAGTGATAATTACATCATCATTTCCAAAATGTTTGGTTATGTCAACTGAAAATTCACCACACTCTCCGGGCTCAACTGTTTCAAGAGAGTCCCATAACTCGAAAACTATGTTCCCGGCTCGTTTGCGTGCCACGTTTACAGTCAATTCAAGTGCTGCCTGGGCGCCCTGTTCGCCTGAGGGGTTTGGAACCTTATCAGAACTACCAATTATTGTCAGATTTACAAGGCCCGGCTCTTGACTATCGGGTACTGCAATTTGCAATGTTTTAGAACTCGTCGCCCCATCTGTTAATATGGAAATATGATCAACAAAATCAACTTGCCAGCCATAAGGAAGTCCCCAAATTATTCGTCCATCTTCACTCGTAGTACTTGGGAAAGAAACCTCTTCCCACAAGTTGCCATAATTGGAAATGTTCACACTAAGGATACCTGAACCACCTTGTTCTATCTCAATTGTTGGTTGAGGGGTAGATAGGACAAGATTGTGAATTACATTCAAATCAATATCTAGTTGGAATGAAGAACCATGTACACCATCTGATGACACAATCCCAAATGTGGGATTGTGGGATTCACTGATAGTTGCATCCAATTTTTGTGGCGCCTCAATCATTAGTGAAAGTAGCATGGAACTACCTGAATTAATCTGCCAATCAGAATCAATTGGAGAAAGAATGGTGGCTGTTGGCCCAACACCCACAAATGCTGAAACAGTCCAAGTTGATGGTAATCCTTCCCAATCTACATTGATTGTCATATCGCCACCGCTAGTAGCCCCAAGATGTTCAACCGTGAAATTGAAAGTAGCACTTTCACCAGGTTCCAAAGAAACCTCCAAAGATGGCGAATCGCTATCTAATTGTAACAAACTACGTTGGATTCTCCTGAAACAAAGATGGTCACCCTGAAAAGTTCCTGTGTCGCCCGAACCACATGCCTCACTATCAACCCAAACAACACCTGCTGTTCTGCGGTTATCAGAAGTTACAGCCATACCTGGAGATGAGCCGAAGTCCTCCTCAACATCAAAGATTACTGGTTGCCCACCTGTACCCATCTTTTCGCTCTGCCAATCTGCAAGGTCGTATGTTGGCCCAAGACAACCAATACCTCCACAGTCAATCTCCCAAGGATTGCTAGCAACCGGACTAGAACTAGTAGCGTCAGTAGAACGACGGTAGGTCAGATTAGTTGCTGGACCTGAATCACTTTCAACCCATACTGTGTGCATCAAGTCATCTTCATCAATCACTAAGGCAGCTTGGCTACTGTGAGCAGAATAATCTCGTGAGCCAATTGCACCTGTGCCGTCAATTGGAGAAAGTATCTGAGGCTGATTTAGAGCACCCTGCAAATTAATGCCACTAGGCTGTCCATTGTAATCCCATGCAGACAAGTCAACTTTCTGCCAAATTAATTCATGTGAATCTGATATTGTATGCCCTGTGCGGCTATCTGACCAAATAAATTGCAACCAGCCATTTGAAGCGATTTCAACGGCTGGACGTGATGACCAAGAATCATCATAGGTTAATTGTGTGTCATTAACAACAACGAAGTGATTTCCATTGACGCCACCCCAACCAACATCTTCAGTATAGACTCCACCTGTAACAGAATGGGCTGGCATTCCTGAAACATGATTTGGGTCGCTGAGTTTTGCATAAGGGTCAACCACGGTGGTCCAGACTTCTGGTGAGCCTGAATTCAAGATGTTCATCCATTTACCAAAAAGGTCTGAGAGGTCTTGACCACTCGAAGGCCATTGACCAACTCCACCTGCGCCATCGGTATTGCGAGTGTTGACGCCTGAACACGAACGAGAGGTTGTAGAAACTCCACTAACTGGACACTGGGCTAAGTCTAATCCATGGTCCCACATGTTGTTTGATGCAGAACTTTGAATATCGCCAATAAATACCCACGGGACAATACCACCATTTACACAAGCATCATGGGATTCATCAATTGATTGAACATCATCAGATTGTTGAGCAGGGTCACCTGCCCTAGGTCCTTCATCACCAATTGGAATTACTATTTTTGATGCATTAGGATTCCACCTGTGGTCGTATTGAGTTGGAGGATTAGCAGCATTTCCTGTATTTCCTTGTGCATCCATCCACGATAAGCAAGCCCATGTTGTACCTGGACCCCACTCCTCCTGTTGGTTACCCCAATTTTGAGATTGACCATTGTATATCGTTCTGTGAATTTTACGAATGCCTCCTGAATCAACCTGAGATGTTAGGATAGTAGTGCGTGAGCGGTCATTTGTGTTGTGACCTACACAATTCCCTGAGTTTGCTTGGGGGCGGATATAGTCGCCAAGACCATAGATTGTGTCAAGAAGAGTTACACCAGCAATATCTGCCATATTCTGTAGCCCAGGGGAAGTCCAACCCTCTCCGTCACTACCTCCATACATGAGCGTACAGATATCTTCCCATTCACTTGTCATACCCGTTGAAGAATCTAGGAGTATGACCATTTCAATCATACTACCACGGCTATCTTGCCAAGTTATCACTACCTCATCATCACTTGTAATCGCCACTTCTGGGAAAGTGGACTTGCTTGGTAGAGGGGTTATGAGAGTATCAAAAATAGGACTATTCGCAGTATGGGTGGTCCAATTTGCTTCCATCATTGAATAACGGATTCCGGGCAAACCAAAACGAGTACCCAAAGGATCATCTTTGTCTTGCCAAACAATATGAGCGGCACCCTGCGAATCAACAGCAAGATTTGGATTGGCAATATTCTCAATTATGAAATTTGTTTTGCAAACAATATTATTCAAAGAATAATCACTTGGACTGAAGACCCCATCTGTTGGGTCAGAATCTGATGAGGGGTCCATTGCAAGGTAAACCAAGCAATCGTTAGATGTTGTATCTTTAATCCATATGAGATGTAGGTTTCCTGAATCATCAATTTCCATCCGTGGTGACCATTTGATGTTAGAACCAATATAAGGAAGAGGCTGTATTACTGAAATATCACCGTTTGAATCAACTACTGAATACATTGCATTTGTTTGATTTTCTATCCAAAAGATATGGAAATTCCCATCGTCATCTCCAACAATTGCCGGTTCAGAGAGAGAACCAGCGGCAAGACTGAGAATCTCAAGTGGTGAGGCTGTCCCATTCTCTTCAGGTGATGATTGAACCGATTCTAGGGATGTCAGCGGAGTAAGCGGAGTAATTAGCATCAAAAGTGCCAAAAATAGTGCTAAATGAAGCCGTATTGCCATCATCATCCCTCGTGAGCCTTTAGGCTCACCTCAACCGATAGTAATTGAAACACACCCTTTGATGACCTTCACTCCCCTAGGGAGTGACGTAGCACAAGATTTCTAGCAGCCCATACCTCATCCACTCTGCTTACATCCGTTGTGTGAGGTGCGGTTTTGACGAGTTCAGGATCTTCTGTCAATATCGTCAAGAAATCTTCTGCGAATTTATCGAGCACTTCCTTGCTTTCTGTTTCAGTCGGCTCAACCATCAGACATTCTGGGACAATCATTGGGAAGTATAGGGTGGGAGCCATGTACCCATAATCTAACAATCGCTTAGCGACATCCTTGCCACTAACTCCAGTAGCATCTTTCACAGGAGACATGCTCAAGGTGAACTCATGTTTGACTACCTTTGCCGGAGCTCCATCAACGGGCATCGCAGGGATCTTAGCCTTTACATCAGCATCAGGATTCAAGATGCGATGCCGCAAATAATTTGCATTCAACACTGCGTGTTCACTCATCTTCTCAAGGTCTCTTCCATATCGGCGGTAGAATGCCCATGCGCGTACAACAGCGCCAGAATTGCCATGCCACTGCTGAACTTTCCCGATACTATTTGCGGGGTCTTCCCAAACATATGACCACCCATCTAATCCACCTTCATCTTCATGCCTAGCAACCACCGGTTTTGGCAAGTATTCAGCCAAGTGACTCTTGACGCCAATAGGACCTGAGCCCGGACCGCCTCCACCATGAGGCTGAGAAAATGTCTTGTGTAGATTGTAATGCACTGCATCAAAACCCATCAATCCAGGTGATGTTTTTCCTAGTATCGCGTTGAAATTTGCACCATCATAGTACATTTGCCCACCAGCGTCATGAACAATTTCAGCAGCTTCGGCAATTTCAGGTTCAAAAATTCCAAGTGTACTTGGATTAGTCACCATCATAGCGGCTGTATCATCACCAACAACAGCCCTTAGAGCATCAAGGTCAAGTCGCCCATCTTCCTGACTTGGAATCTCTATAATTTGGTAGCCACACATTGCTGCAGATGCTGGGTTTGTACCGTGAGCGGAATCTGGAACTATGACTTTGTCGCGATTCGTTTCACCTTTACTTCGATGAAATTCTTGAATGCAACGAATCGCAGCGAATTCTCCTTGAGCGCCGGCAACTGGTTGCAAAGTAACCGAATCCATGCCGGCACAATGTGCCAACATTTCTTGCATTTCATAGAATATTGCCATTAATCCCTGTAAATGCGATTCTGATGCAAGAGGATGAATGTCATTCATACCAGCCAATTGTACAATCTTTTCATTGACTCTTGGATTATGCTTCATCGTGCATGAACCAAGTGGGTAAAAACCAGTATCAATTCCAAAATTGCGCCTCGAAAGCCAAGTGAAATGACGCACTAATTCAGGCTCGCTAGCGCGCGGCCAGCGAGGTAATGATTTGCGCCTGAGTGATTCGGGAATTCCAGCAATTGCTTCAGCATCAGATAGTAGTGGCGCCGGCTGAGCATAACCAGCCTCTAGGGCACCATCAAAAGCGAAAATATCACTCATGCAGCCACCCCCGCCACAAGTGAAGAAAGCCATGATTTCAATCCTGAAACTAATGCCTCAACATCATCACTAGTTGTCTGGTCTGTCGCTGTAATATGTAGCCAATTATCTTCAGCATCCACCATTACATCGCAAAGAGCAAGCCCCCCGTTGACGCCTAGCCCATCAAGATGAGCCAGTGCCGACTCTGCAGAACTAGGCAAGACTACTGTGAACTCGTTGTATGCCCCAACATCATTGAAAAGAAGTTCAATACCATCCAAAGATAGTACACCAGCCATTGTAACTTGACACGCAGCGGCATTTCGACAAGCTAACTTCTCCAACCCCATTGGGCCAAGAAGAGCCATGTGCATCCCGCCCATTAATGCAATGAGTGTCTCGTTTGAGCAGATATTGCTTGTCGCTTTGTGGCGCCTAATATGCTGCTCTCTAGTTGAAAGTGTAAGGGTAAAAGCATCAGCACCATTGTCATCAAATGTCTTACCAACTATTCTCCCAGGCATCTGCCTAATGTATTTGTCAGTACAGGCAAAAATCCCGTATAGAGGGCCGCCTGCGGTTGCTCCAATACCAAACGCTTGCCCTTCACCAACCACAATATCAGCGCCCCAATTCCCTGGTGCTTCAATCACTCCAAGAGAGGTTGCATTTACACCAACAATAAGTGCTGTATTTTCGCCAATAATTTGCTTCAAATGACTGAGGTTCTCGTCAATCACTCCGAATGGATTTGGCTGTTCAACATAGACTGCGCATGCACCAGCAGCAACTTCAGCCTCAACTAAATCGATCATACCATCTTCATTCCAATCAAGTGTTCTTATCTCGATATCTCCGCCCATGGTATAATTCTCAATTACGGATAGACGATGTTCAGGCAACCATTTAGTCACATAAACCACATTCTTTTGTGTGGCTTTGCGATTATTGACTCTAACAGCACAATTCAGCGCTTCAGCAGCAGCCGTTGAAGCGTCATACATACTAACATTGGATACCGGCAGAGCAACCAATTCTGAAATCATTGTTTGAAATTCCCAAAGTGCTTGCAACATTCCTTGGCTAACTTCTGGCTGATATGGAGTATATGCTGTCAAAAATTCCCCTCTAGTTGCCATTGCTGCAACCATTGATGGGACGAAATTCTCATACAACCCTGCACCCAAAAAGTTTGGACGGCTGTTGATTGCAACATTTGCACCGAGCAGTCGTTGTGCATCAGCCCAAATTTCCTCCTCCGTTTGAGGCGGTGGGAGATCTAATGGAGATTCTCTCTTGACACTATCAGGAATATCTGAAAACAAGTCATCAATGGATGAAAAACCCATTGCATGAAGCATCTCCTTCTCTCGTCCAAGATTGGGTAGATGGTCGACCATAGCAACTCACCGCGAATCCTCGTGGACGCATGGAGGACATGAACCTTCACACCTAAGGTGTGAATCAAAGTGGTGCACCGAGCAAATAAACGCACCAACCAAGAGATTCTAACATCTCAACATTTAGGACTCTTCTTCCATCGTAAATTATTGGTTGATTTGACTTTTCTGACAACTTAGCCCAATCCATACCTATCACTTCATCGTGAGCAGTTACTAAGATTGCAATGTCAAATGGTGAAATGTCATCTTCTGCCCTAACCAATGTTGCTAAATCGGTTGGGAATAAACGGTCATCGACCAGTGGGTCAAAAGTCTGGACAGTAGCACCCATTGCACCTAATGCAACTGCCAAAGGCTCTGCTGGAGTTTCTCGTGGGTCGCCTATTCCTGCCTTGTATGACCAACCAAGAAGCAAAATATTTGAATCTGAAATTGACAACTCGTGCCCGTTGAGAATTGTAGCCATATCTTTTGCAACATTTTCAGGCATTGCGCGATTTACAGCACGAGCAGAAGTAATTAATTCAACAGGAGCGCCTGCTGCTCTAGCCTTCTCTATCAGGTAATATGGGTCAACGGGAATACAATGTCCACCTACACCTACACCAGGACGGTAGCGATGAAAATTCCATTTTGTAGCAGCAGCATCCAATACCTCCTCGACATCAATTCCAAGAACTGGGAAAATTCGGGCTAATTCGTTCACAAGTGCGATATTCAAGTCGCGCTGAACATTTTCAACAACCTTTGCGGCTTCTGCAACTTCTAAAGCACCAACATATGTGACTCCACCCGTAGTTAGTGTATCATACAGGTCACGCAAACCTTCGCCTACTTCCTTGTTAGGTGCGCCAACTACTCGGGCCACCTGCCGCACACCGTGTTCTTCATCCCCTGGGACAAATCTCTCAGGACAATATGCTAAGTGAACATCTTCACCCTCAACTAATCCTGCTGCTTCAAGTAACGGAGACCAAATTTCTCTAGTCACCCCTGGATATACTGTTGACTCTAAGACAACAATTGTGCCACTGTTTTTTGCCACAGCATCGAATACTGCTGCACCTGCAGAAGCGACATATTTCAAGTCGGGTAAGCGCTCTTCTGTAACTGGAGTGGGTACTGTAACTAGAATGACATCACAATCAGGCACTAAATCGGCACTGTTTGTTGAAACCTTCCACGAATCGCTCTGAGAACTAGGAATAATGTCGTCATGCTGCGGGTCATCTCCTGGATTTTGTCCGGCTTCAAGAGCGGAGATTACCCTCTGTGTGACATCGACCCCTCGTACACTAAATCCCGCATCAAGAAAACCGAGTGCTGTTGGTAAACCAACATACCCTAGGCCAATAACGCCAACAGTCAAATCACGTGCCGCCAAACGTTTAGAGAAGGTATTATCCCAACCCATGATTCACGCGGCGGCAACTATGGCACTTGAACCCTACTAAGATACACTCTATGAAATGAGCATCGTTAGAGGTGATTTTTTTTCTGACAGGGTAACCGACACAGTCATAGATGGAGTAGGCTTGTAATTGCTAAGGGAGTGAGATGCGAGTCGCTATCAGTGGAGATGAAGGGTTCATCGCCCATTATCTGAAAGAAGAATTAGGCGATGATTGCCAGTTGCTTACTTCAGACATCATTGAAGACGACAACATGTTGCCAGCAGTTCTCGCATCGTGTAATACAATTGTCCATTTCAATGGCCACTCACCGGACCAAAATTTAGACAGAAGTGACCATGAAGTTCTAAGATTAATACGGGATAAAGCAAGAATAATCCTCAAAAGTGTACGGAATCATCAAGGCATCCACCTAATCTTAGTAGGTTCTCTCAGAGTCCATCCTAACCCGAAGAGAGAGGAGGAATACTACTCCTCAGAATCGCCACTTTCTCCACGAGATATTGCTGCAGAAGGTCAACTTTGGGTAGAAGAGAGCGCTCTAGAATATGCAATGGACAGTCACCCAGTAAGTATCATTCGTACTGCTAATGTTCAAGGGATTTCTCAAGAAGATGGGAAAGGGCACGGTGTCGTTCATCATTTATGTCGAGAATCTATGTTTGGTTTCTTCAATGTACCAGGAACTGGTGAAGAAGTAAAAGACATGATCCATGTTTCTGATTTAGCAAAAATGATTTCTTTTATCGTTCAAAACCCACCACCTACGCGAGAGGCTGTTGCTATTGGCAGAGGGCAAGGCGTCCGCATGAGTGAATTAGCAGAAATTGTTTCTCAAGCAACTGGTGCATCACCACATTACAACAGCCAACCTGGAGAAGAAGTATGGGGTATTGTTGACGGTTGGGAAATGGGCCAGAGAATTCAGATTCAACCAGATATCACTGTACAAGACATTATTGAAGAAGCATTGGCAAACCAATGAAAGCAACGGGCAAGTTCTGCTTACCCAATAGTAAGCAAGCGGTTTAATTCATTCAATTTTTGATGAAAGACCCGTCGCCCTGCATAGCCCACTGGCCACCATCTGGTGCGTTGTACCAAGTGCCGCCTGCCGCATCTGTAACATAATTGCCACCTGCTGGAAGTTCAGCATAGGAAGCCGCTCGAGTAGGACCAGCAGCAACAGGAGCTTGCATTGGCGCTGCTGGTTGGCCAGCAACATATCCGCCGGCAGAAAGTTGTGCAGAATCTGCATCCCAAGCATCAAGCCCACTGCCGCCTTTCTTTTTGCGGCTAATCATCAATATCATTCCTACAATCATCAAAACGAGGAAACCACCAACGCCTGCTAATATCAAACTATATTCATTCAACATTGCATTAACATCACCTGCAGCTAAACGTTGCTCATGAGAACAACCTGTTTCCTCAATTAGAGTGTCGCTTGAACCAGTATCGTCGCATGTATCATCGCCATCAACCACACCATCTTCATCAGCATCTTTCTGCCAATCTGTACAGCCATTAGAATCAATAGCACGCCCTACCTTACTTCCAGGACAATTATCCAATCCATTGAGGATACCGTCGCTATCGTCGTCACCCTCTTCCCAAGCACAACCTAGTGTACCATTGGAAACATTCCAAACCCACTCGCTTGGAGTATCAGGACAATCGTCAGAATTCAATTGACCGGGATTGTCTCCACGGCCATCTCCATCACGGTCACGCCATTGACTTGAATCATCAGGGAATGGATCAACATCATCAGTAGTGCCGTCATCATCACTATCGTCTGTACAGCCATTCGAGTCATCATCAAAACCTTCAGCAGCTGCGTCTTGAGGACAAATATCTAAGCCATCAAAAATGCCATCACCATCAGTATCTACTTGAGTAAATCGACCACAACCATCTGCATTGATATCTTCTCCATCAGGTGTTTCAGGGCAGATATCTGGACCACTTGAACAGATATTTGCAGATGATGCAGCATCATCACAAATACCATCGTTATCGTCATCTGTATCTTCGGTTTCATCTCTGCAACCATCGCCATCAAAATCAGTATCTACCCAGCCGATTTCACCTTTATCGCAGGCATCTGAAGCATCATACACAGGGTCATTGTCATCATTGTCATCTTCATCCATGTCACGGCAACCATCACCATCATGGTCAGTCATTGAGTTAGAAACCCATCCGGCTTGAACAAAGCAACCGTCTGAAGTATCAACAATTCCGTCACCGTCGACATCATCGTCCTCATCAAGGTCACGGCATCCATCACCATCACGGTCTGTAGTGCTATCAGAAAGCCAACCGGTTGCACCAGGGCTACATAAGTCAAGAATATCATTAGATGTGTCGAGGTCATTGACTCCATCATTATCATCATCCCAATCCTCATCAGAGTCACGGCAACCATCTTCATCATGATCATTTGCAGATTCACTTAACCAACCAAGTTCACCAGTAGGACAACGGTCAAGAACCGCCCCTTGTGAATCAAAATCATCTATTCCGTCATTGTCATCGTCATCGTCTTCTTCAATGTCATGACAACCATCTGTGTCATAATCTGCTGAAACATTGTGAGTGTGACCACCGCTACCATCAGGCAAACCCCAATTTGCATAGTTCCGTGGGCAAGCATCACCTGCAGTATCATCAATTCCATCATTGTCATCGTCATCATCTTCCTCATTATCATGGCAACCATCTTCATCGTGGTCATTGACAACATTGGATGACCAATTTAATTTGAAAGTAATACCAGTACAAGGGTCAGATGTATCGAGGATACCATCTTCATCGTCATCAGTATCTTCATCGATATCACGGCACCCATCCATATCAATATCATCAGTCCAAACTGATGCATCCCAATTATGTGCTGGACCATCGCAACTATCATCATCATTGAGTATACCATCTTCATCAATATCAGGGTCACAAACGTCACCAATTGAATCCGAATCAATATCATCTTGGCCTGCGTTAGACACATATGGGCAATTATCAGATGAATCACCAATACCATCACCATCTGCATCAGAAGCCTGCTTCCAAACAACTACACCCGGAGGCAATCCCAATTGAGTGCTGTATGCACCAGGAGTAACTGTCACACCTATTCCACCATAAGTTGCAGTACAAGCACTTCCCAGACCTTGACACGTATGCCCAACCGCAATCACATCACCAGCAGATGTCCATCCAACACCTCCAGTACCGTAGTTGTAATATCCATCATCACCACCGCTTCCACCACTCTTTGCCCAAAGCCAATTGCCATTGGAATCAAGAACTGCTGCTAACATCTCAGTATATGTGCCAGTCAAAGTTGTTGAACCAAATGTTGCAGAAGTTGTAGCACCACTAGAAAACCCACCAGATACTGCAATTCCATTTGAACTTGCATCAATTGAACCAATGAAATGAAGACCGGTACCACCCGATGCATTAGCCCATTGCCACGCCCCAGAACCATCTATCTTAGCAATAAATGCGTTATTTGACTGGGTTGCTGAGGTGATTGAATGTGAATCAAAATTTGCAGTCCCTGAAAATAGACCACCCACATAAGAATCAGTACCTTCAGTATCAAAGCCCCAGCCTAGCACCATTCCACTTGGTGCACCTGCTGTCTTTGTCCATGACCATGAACCAGAACTTGTCAATTTTGAAACGAATAAATCACTAGAACCAACGGCATTGAATGATGAAGAGCCAAACTGTGCACCTTGGGTGCTACCTCCCTGAAATGAACCGGCGACCATTAGATTACCAGAACTATCAGTAGCAACTCCAGATGCATCATCACTTCCTGGCCCGCCGCCTGTAGCGACCCAATCCCATGTACCGCTAGAATCAATGTGGGCGACGAAAGCATCTGTGAAACCATTTGTCCCATAGCCATTTACACCCCAATTGCCGCTGATATTGAAAGCACCTACAACATATGCACCACCATTCCCATCCGAAGTAATGCTTTTTCCTGTATCGCTATCGTATGAACCACCTGCAGACTCAGCCCACAGCCAACTACCAGAACTACTCATCTTAGCAACAAAGATATCAGTAGTATCATCGCCATTAGAATCACTTATACTTCTAAGGTCTGTTTGACCAAACGAAATGTTCCCTACATAAAATCCGGTAATGAAAATATTTCCAGATGAATCAACTGCAATGTCATTACCCCGAGAGAATCCGCCACCTGCATATTGACCAGCAGTTTCTACCATACCCCAATTACCAGATGAATCAATCTTGGCAACGTAAGCATCTTGGCCTGCTGTGACAGCAGTTGAACCAAATTTAACATCACCAAGCAAAAATCCAGTAAGATAGGTATTTCCATTTGAATCAGTATAGGATGTTGAAGTAACAGGAGAACCACCAAACTGCCCAGATGAATCGCTTTCACCTACTTTTACCCAATCACCTGCTACTTTTGGTGAATATATAATTTGAGATTCTTCCTCTAATTGCAAATCATTTCCATCAACATCAATTGTGTACAAACTAGAATATCCAGTTGTCAATAATGTCAACACAACAAAAATTATTGCCGCAATTGAAAATGTTCGTTCGTTACCAAAGTCCAAAGCCATAATTCCATGACGCTCAGACCTCCCTATTGAAGGCTACCTATTCGGGTCCCATAGGACCCGTTTTGATATAAACGATTATTTTGGCAACAAAACCAATTGATTTGGATTCAATTATTGTTCAAAAATTGCCCAATCATCCATGCTGACTGAACGGTACCACCAAACGCCTGCTTCATCTTCCCACCATTCAGTACCATCACCATCAACAGTGATACCAGAACCATCTCCACTAGTTGTATCTGATTGGACATCAAGGTTATTGTTAGATTCATCGGCCACCAATGTCGCAAGGACATCTGAAGCGGCTGGGCGGCCATCAATTTCAATTTCAGAATCCGTATCTCGATTCATAATAAAGAAAGCAGCGCCTCCTCCTACCACAATAAAAATCAAGGTAGTCACAATCCCAATTGTAACCAAATTAAGGCTAGACTTACCACTTCCAGAATTGTAAGACAATTGTGCATCTGAGCATCCGGATTCTTCCACCTTAGCATCTAGTAATGTGTCGGGGCATTGGTCATCAGAATCCATGACACCATCGCCATCGGTATCTCGTTCAGAAATACCACAACCCTCTGAATCAATATCATCGATTTCTTCATCCGGTGTATTATCGCAATCATCCACACCATTAATCAACCCATCTTCGTCGTCATCATGCTCTTCTGAAGCGCAACCAAATGAGTCAATATTTTCAATCCATTGAGACGGTGTATTTGGACAGGCATCTGGATTGCTTCCCGATAGATTATCCCCATTTCCATCACCATCACTATCACTTGTTTGAGTGGAATCATTAGGGAAAGCATCCACATCATCTTTGACCCCGTCATGGTCAATATCATCAGTACAACCGTTTTCATCGCGGTCTAAGCCGCTAGGTGGCACTTCTTCTGGGCATTCATCGTATTGATTTTGAACGCCATCGCCATCGTCATCAGCTTGTGAGGGGCTACATCCAACCACATCAATGAATTGTATTTCTGAGAGTGGAGTCCCAGGGCATTGATCAATCACATTTCCTTGTGTATCAAATTCCCAAAGACCATCTCCGTCATCGTCCCAATCTTCGTCAGCATCGCGACAACCATCTCGGTCTCCATCAATTTCTGGTGTTGAAATCCAACCAGTTACGCCCTTTTGGCAACCATCATCTAAGTCAACAATCAAGTCATCATCATCATCCAAATCTTCTCCAGAATCACGACAACCATCGCCATCGTTGTCTGTAATCCCACTAGAAATCCAGCCAACTGAACCACGCGAACATGCATCAACACTATCGTCAATCCCATCTCCATCATCATCGTCGTCCTCGTCAACATCTCTACAACCATCTTTGTCTAAGTCTTGAGCCCCACTTGAATCCCAATTTGATGCCATTGATGAACAGTCGTCATCGACATCATTGATTCCATCTCCATCATCATCTGTGTCTTCAGATGAATCATTACAACCATCTGCATCGTAATCATTTGTATTATTGCTTACCCAATCAAGTTGGCCAGTCATACAAGTATCATCTGTGTCAAGAATTCCGTCATTATCACGGTCAAGATCTTCATCACCTTCATCACGACATCCGTCGCTATCAAAATCAGTAGTTGATGATGATGTCCAATTGCGGTCCGATGGCGCGTATGCGCAATCATCAACAGTATCAGAAACACCATCGCCATCGTCATCATCATCCTCAATGATATCATGGCATCCATCACGGTCGTAGTCGTTCGCATCATTGGCTGTCCAATTTTTGTGAGTCGAAACAGATGAACAATCATCATCCAAATCTAAGACCCCATCTGAATCATCATCAAGGTCTTCATCTGAATCACGGCATCCATCGCCATCTGAATCGATTGACCAATCTGTTGAATCCCAATTCACAGATGGACCAATGCAATCATCATCAATATCATCTCTGCCGTCTCCATCCATATCAGAGTCGCATGCATCTCCAAGTTGGTCACTATCAAAATCATCTTGGACAGGATTGAAATTTAGAGGGCAATTATCATTCAAATCTGAAATGTTATCCAAATCACTATCTGTATTCACAGACCATACAAATCCATTCCCATGATAGTAGGAAAATGTCGAATAATTTGAAGGACCTATTGATGCCGAACAACCTGCTGCATCGTGATTCACACAATAACGGCCAGCCATCAGCAAATTTCCAACATCAACAAATAAAGCAGCCCTACCTTCATCGAAATTAGGTCCACCAGCGGATTCCGCCCATAACCATTGACCAGATGGTGAAATGCCTGCAAAGAAAGCAGCAAATGGAGCATCGCTAAGGTTAGTGGAGCCAAAATTAGCGTAAGCAATAGCTTCGTGTTCCATATCAAACCAACCAACCGCAACCACACCACCTAGAGGATTTATGGTCAACTCTTGCAAATGTTGTGTATGTCCTGTACTATTTATCCACCAATCCCATGAGCCTGTCAAATTTAGTTTAGCAACAAATGCATTCTGAACGGTGCCATTAACCCACCAATAGACGCCATCCATATCCATCATCCCAACTGCATCGCCACCAATGTATATGCTGTTAGAATCAACTTCAATATCATATGGAATGATGCCGCCATTAACGGTCTTTGCTTCATTTGCCCACTGCCAAACACCTGTAGAGTCTATCTCAGCAACAAACACGCTAGGGTAACCAGTATTTTCTAATGTAATAGAATCAAACTCAATGTCACCTTGATAATATCCTGTGACAAAAATACGTCCCGAAGAATCCTTAGTAATTGCAGTAATATTGTCGCCTTGATTACCACCTACAATCTCTACCCAATCATATTCACCAGAACTGCCATTAACTTTGGTAATAAAACCATCAACACCCTTCAAGATATTGTAACTTGAGTTGCCAAAATATGTATGGTCTTCAAAAGAACCTACCACATATCCATCTCCATTTGAATCTACAACAACCCCATGCATTGAGTCGTAATGCGAAGTACCTCCAACTTGTGTCCCCCAATACCATGAACCAGAAGGGGACATTGTTGCCACAAATCCATCTATTGAACCGCCGTTTGAGATGTCAAAATCAGTATCCCATTCAATATCAATCCAAAATGTGCCAGTCACCCAAATTGTCCCATTTGATGCGACTGCTATATCGCCAAGAACTGCACCTCCAGTAGAACCTTGACCGACACCGGTCATAGTTATCCAATTCCATCCACCAAATTTTGTTAGAGAGCCCACAAATGCTCTTGGCCCTGATTGGGTCGCAGGAGAAATTGAACCAAATTTAACATCTCCACGAAGTGTCCCTCCGACAATAATATTAGTTCCTGTATGGTCCATCACCATTGACTCAAAATGAACGGAATTTATGTTATATGGGTCATTTGATGCACCAGTATCTGGACCTGCATCTCTCACCCAATTAGTGACACTGCTTCTACCCGCTGCTCGCTCAAGTGCTGCTTTTTGAGCAGGATTCAAGAGTATGTCACCAGATTGGGATCCAACAGAATCATGCCCATTGTGTTCAGAATCGTTGATGGATTCAACAGGATTGTATAGAGGAATTATTGCGGTAGAAAAGAGCATTATGCCGGTCAAAAACAAGACTAGCGGCTGTCTGAATTCTCTTTTTGTCATGGCCGCCCCTAAGGGCGGCCTCTATTCAATATCACCCTTACACGGATTCAGCAATAATTCGCCCTAGCAGAAATAATTTAGATGATTAAACAAAAGGAGGACGCACCACAACAGCTGGAATCTGCTTGCGAGGATTCGGTGCTATCAATACCTCATCGCCAGGCTCAACGCCAGAAATGTAACCTAAACCAATGCCAACTTTACCAAGGCTTGGGGATGGGCCTCCAGAAGTGATTGTTCCAATTTCTTCACCATCTTTATTCAACACCTTTGAACCGGTACGGGGGAATGGTCCGCGCCCTAGATATTTGACCCCCCACCAACGTTCAACCCCTGAATCAATACTATTTTGAACTCTAGATTTACCAATAAATTCGTGGTCAATATGTAATCCAAATGGAACATTTGTTTCAAATGAATCACGTGCAAGGAAAGAAGATTCCACCGAAGAATCCTCATCATCTTCAAGACCAGGCCAGTGGAAATCCTGCCCCGACAATAGGAACCCTTTCTCCATACGAAGGGTGTCTCTTGCACCTAGCCCTACCGGAGAAATCCCAAATGACTTGCCGCCACTCAATAGTGCCTCCCAAAGGGTTTCGGCCTGATTGTTTGGAATGAATATCTCAAAGCCGCGCTCACCAGTATAACCGGTGCCTTGAATCCAACCTGTAATGCCAAATTGATTTTCTGAAATCGCCTTGCCGCTAAAATGCTTAATTGCATTATCACTACCTAATACTGCTTCAATAATCGCTGGCGATTTCGGACCTTGAAGGGCGAGAATAGATGTCTCGTTTGACAAGTCTTCAAGAGTGATTGAACCATCTTCAGGAAGATGTGAATTAAACCACTCACTCATTACTGATATCATGGTAGCATTTGGCACCCCAAGAATAGCGATGTCAGAAGGGTTCTGCCAATCACCGCATTGTGTATCAATAATGGTTTGACGATCAGTCACAGCAAAAATCATGTCATCAATTATTACGCCATTATCATCAAGAAAATGGGTGTAAGCGCAGCGACCTGGAGTCAGATGTTCAATACGCTGGGTTGCAAGTGATTGCAACCATTCTCTAACACCTTCACCTGACAACCTGAAAAAGCCCATATGAGATACATCAAAAAGACCTGCATTCTCTCGAGTATTCAGATGTTCTTCCATCATTGAAGAATACCATATAGGCAATTCAAAACCGTGAAAATCTACGATGTTGCCGCCCCATCTTTGGTGCGCATCATATAGAGCCGTTCTCACCAGTTCGCTCGGCATCATGACGGGCGAATCAATCTCGGCTTTCAATTATAGTGTCAATTCGCTATCTGTTAATATTAGAGCAATCCTCAAAGAGCGCCCTCGTTGGGAGCGTTGCATGACAAACCAACCTGTCAACGAACCCGTCTTGGGATATGCCCCCGGAAGTGAGGAAAAAAAGGCATTAAAGGCAGAACTAGACCGCCAAATGAACGAAGTTGTAGAGATACCCTGTATTATCAATGGGGAAAAGGTGTTCACTGGAAACACCACAACTCAAGTAATCCCGCATGACCATGGGCACGTCCTTGCAAATGTACACCTCGCTGGGAAAGAAGAAATTGCTGCCGCGTGTGATGCGGCAATTAATGCGCAACAAGCTTGGATAGAACTCGGTTTAGAAGCACGCTGCCAAATTTTTGAGAAATGCGCAGAACTTCTTGCAGGCGATTGGAGGATGAAAGTAAATGCTTCCACTATGTTGAATCAAAGTAAAACATGCTTCCAAGCAGAAATTGATTCTGCTTGTGAATTAATTGACTTCTGGAATTTCAATTGTCATTACGCACGAGGTTTTCATGACCTGTACCAACCTCTTGTTTCGCCTCAAGGCGTCCAAAATAGTACCGAAATTAGACCACTTGAAGGATTTGTATTGGCTATCACCCCTTTCAATTTCTCAAGCATAGCCGCAAACCTACCAAGCGCTCCCGCTATTTTGGGAAATACAGCAGTTTGGAAACCTTCTCGTAACTCCTACCATTCAAATTATGTCTTGATGGAATTAATGATGGAGGCTGGTTTACCAGCAGGAGTCATTAATTTTGTACCAGCAGCAGGTCCAGATATCTCAGAAGTTTGCTTACCAAATCCAAACTTTGCTGGCGTCCACTTCACCGGCTCAACTGCAACCTTCCAATGGTTGTGGCAGCAAATCGGTGAACAACTGCCTAACCTCAAATCATATCCGCGAATTGTTGGTGAAACTGGTGGCAAAGATTTCGTCGTCGCCCACCCAGAATGTGATGAGCAAGGATTGCTAGTCGCACTATTGCGCGGTTCCTTTGAGTATCAAGGTCAGAAATGCTCTGCCGCTAGCCGAGCCTATATACCAAAGTCTGTATGGTCAAGAATGGGTCAAAATCTCATTGATGAAGTTGCAAAAATCACCATGGGTGATGCAAGAGACTTCACAAATTTCATGACCGCGGTAATTGACCAGCGTTCATTTGACAAAATCACTGGATACATTGAGAGAGCAGAAGCAAATCCCGCCTGTGAAATCGTTGTTGGTGGCGGTAGTGACGGTTCAGTTGGATGGTTCATCGAACCAACAATTATCATCTCAAACGACCCACACTCAGAAACAATGATAGAGGAAATTTTCGGACCAGTATTAACCATATATCTGTACGAAGATGACCAGTTTGAAGAAACCCTTACATTATGTGATATTACTAGCCAATACGCCCTTACTGGCTCTATTTTTGCAAGCAATGATGAAGATGTTCAAACCGCTTTCAATGCACTTCGCTTCACCGCTGGAAATTTCTACATCAATGACAAGCCAACAGGAGCGGCTGTCGCCCAACAACCATTCGGTGGTGCTCGAGCAAGCGGAACTAATGACAAGGCAGGTGGCCCTCTCAATCTACTTCGCTGGATCTCACCTCGCTCAGTTAAGCACACTTTTGAAACACCACAAACATGGGATTACCCGTTTATGCAGAATGAATAATAATTGGGGAATGTTCATTAATTTAGTTCACCACCATTTACTGGGGAGCATTATTGCTGAGAGGTCACTTTCGAGTGACGACCCACTGACCTGATCTGGGTAATGCCAGCGGAGGAAGAACTATGGACATAATTATCGCTTATTTATTGTTAATCGGAACTTTGAGTTTCTTTGGATATGTTGGCTACACTGCAGCCAGTCGAGAAATGGATTCAGACACTTATCTCTCTGCTCGTGGTTCCCAAAATTGGGTGAGAATAGGGCTTAGTCTGTTTGCCTCTGGAATGGGAATCTGGATTCTCTTTGGGCCTTCTGAAGTTGGTTACTACGGCGGCTTTTGGGATGTGGTAGGATATGCTCTATCGGCCTCCACGCCCTTCCTTTTGCTCGCTTATGTTGGGCCAATGATTCGTGAGCGATTACCAGATGGAGTCACTCTAGCCGACTATGTACGTATGCGAATTGGAAGACCAATGCAAATCTATGTCGGTCTAATCTCTATTGCCTATATGTTCACCTTCCTGTTTGCTGAGTTCACGGCAATAGGAAAAGCAATGGAAACTCTAGTTGGAATGAATCCACTTATCCCAATGATTGCTGTTGCAGTAGTAACTGCATCCTACACCGCTTATGGTGGGCTTCCAGCATCACTACAGACCGACAGATGGCAAGCATGGGTCATCATTTGGCTGATTATTGCATTATTACTGATATTGTTTGGTGCAGACCTTGGCTCACTAATTAGTGACGCTAAAGCATACAATCCTGAAGATGCATGGAGTATTGGAAGCATGTCCTACATGGATTCTTTCGCCTCGGGATTAGCATTGGTTATTGCAATCACTGCCGCGGAAATGTTCTCACAAGGTAACTGGCAACGTGCCTGGGCGTCAGAAGATAATGAGGCACTCAAGAAAGGTTCACTTCTAGCAGCAGGAATGGTTCTGCCTCTCGTATTTATCATGGGTGTTCTTGGAACAGTGGTTGCCGGACAAGGTGCCGTAGAGGATCCATCTGCCGCATTCTTTTACCTCATTGATAATGCTGGAGTCTTGTTAATTTCAGCCTTTATTGTACTCGGAGTGGCACTTGTGTGTTCAAGTGCTGATACACTACAGAATGCCGTCGTAGCCTCAATATCACGAGACCTTTCTGATGGAAAGATGGAATTATCTCATGCTAGAATAGCCACCATTGCTATGATTCCAATTGCAATCTACCTCGCATACAAAATGGATGCATTGAGCGTATTCGGAATCTTCCTGTTTGCCGATTTATTGGCTACTGCCACAGTATTACCAGTACTCCTGACTCTATGGGAAAAAATTGACTCGCGCGCATCACTCGCTGGTGCAATCTGTGGTCTTTTGGCAGTGGTTGCATACGGAGCCTATTCTGCCGACCTTTCTGTTGGGATAGGATACCTAACCTCTCCAACAAATGAATATGGTTTGGCCAATCTTGAGGTCTTCCTCAGCGCGTTAATCGGCTCAGGAATTGTAACAATAGGACTCTCATTCATCCTACCGCCCGAAGCAACAGGTGAAGATGAGGAATAATTTGAAAATCAATCATCCTTGTTTATGTATGCTTGACCTTCAGCATCTACATCGGATTTTCTCATTTCTCCAAGTTGCTTGAGTGCTTCCTTTGCAACCTCTCCATCTTTGCTTGATTTTACAATATCGGCAAGAACGTCAACCATTTTGTCTGAACCTGTACGAGACGAATCAAGACGCGCCTGCTCACGTTCTGCTTCAAGTGCCATGCGTTCTTTTTTCCTATCCTGCACATCAGCGTATAGGTCCATTGCGATTTCTGCCTGGCCTTTCTTTTCAGCAAGCTTTCGCTCAAGTTCAGCATCTGCTTGTTCGCCTTGAAATTGACTGACTTCTCGCTCTGCTTCAAGATTAATTCGTGATAATTCTGCATCATGATGCGCTTCATTCACCAGTTGTCCACGCCGCGCATCTTGTTGTGCCGATTGCAACTGATTGATTTGATTCCAACGGGCCATCTCAATTTCACCAGAAGATTTCACTTTAGCTAATTCCAACTCAACCTTTGCTCGCTCCTCAGCAACAACACCAGCCATATTTAGGCGGGCTTGGAGTTCTGCCTTGCGAATGTTCTGTGACAGAATTCTTTCCATTTCAGATGCCTCTCTTTCATCAATTATGGAATTTCTCATAACAAGATTCTCAAGGTCGGCACGCATCTTCAACAATTGTTCCGCCTCGGTCTGATTCCAATTGATAAAGACATTATCAAATGTCAAACCAAATGACGACACCGTTGCTCGCATCGAAACTCGCAACTCAGCCAACAAATCATCGGTTGTTTCAGGAGTTCGAAGTGATTCAAGTGTGTGCCCTTGAATCATTGGATTCAAATTAGATTGAATCTCATTTTCTAATGCCTCAACTAGCGTGCCGATTGTTATCTCCATCTGCCCTTTTGCAGGAAGTTGAAGCATTTTTGGTGCTTGTTCACGAGTAATACTTAGTCTCAAATTTAGCATTCCTACAGCAGGTTGACCATCAGTAGTCTGAGTGTTTAAGCGGAGCAATAAATCGTGTGGCCCCAAGAAAACAAAAAGGAAAGTGCGCTTTGGATTTCCTCTCCCGAACATTCTTGAAAAAAGACCTGCTTTTGGATTAACTTCCATGTGTTGTTGAGTTGCCACACCTGCAATTTTTCCATCTTCCACCACAACACATGCCTCATTTGGTTTCAATGTCACCATAGAACCATTTGGTACATCTCGGTCGTGTATATATCTAGCAATTACTGCGGGGCTGTTACGCCAACGAAAACTATTTTCTGTCATTTCATTCACCTTTTTACTAATCCATCTATGTACATATTTCTTTCACGGAAATGGTTACGTGCACGTCCGATTCTATCATGAACTAACCCTGCCATGTTATTCAATCCTGCCTCATCTCCACTAGTTCGCAATGATTCTAGTAATGCATTCGCATCCCTA
This sequence comes from Methanobacteriota archaeon, assembly GCA_018650285.1. Lineage (GTDB taxonomy): Archaea > Thermoplasmatota > Poseidoniia > Poseidoniales > Thalassarchaeaceae > MGIIb-Q1. The sequence goes on along the minus strand of JABIGF010000020.1, from coordinate 210,849 downwards.
GTCGCCTCCACTAGCAAATTGAGGGTTGTAAGATCATGATTGACTAACTTTTTCTGTGCCTTCTTTGAGAGTTTTCCTACATCAATATGAACGGTTCTAGGGGAACCTGTTACTGAATATTGAGCATCATCAGCCATGCTAGCTATTGTTACAAAAATCTCATCACATGCGTCCCTTAATACTTTCAAACCATTCTTGTGAGAATGAGCATGAACTCGTTCAAAATGATCTTGAAGCATTTTTGATCTACGGCGTATTTCTTCGCATACTGCCTTATCTGATTTGATGAACTTACCCTTGTCATATCCTTCAAAAGCCGACACCAACATTCGTACGCCATTGATGGCAGCAGGCAGGGCTAAGGTAGCAGGGTCCACAGTAATCAACTAACCTTGTATGCTTTGAACGTTATTCATAGTTACCCTATCTTGTAAAAAGTTTAACCCCTACCCTCTCATCGGATTTTCATGGGCCAAAGCACCGAACTTGCAGAGAATATTTGCTTCTTAGCGAGAATAGCATGAAAATAGGAGGTGAAGGATATGAAAGGAAGTGACTACGAAGCAATCGGCTGGACTTTCTTTGGATTATCGTTGATTTGTTCTTTCTTCATGATTGCAGATGGTGATTCTGAAGCGGCTACTGGTTGCTGTTGCTGGGGTTTTATCGCCCTCGGCATTGCACAAGTGGGACATGATAAAAAGAAAAAAGAGCGACGAATGGCGCTACAAACAGTGTATGTTCAACCTACCCCTGTTGTCATCCAACAACAACCAATCTACATCCCCACGCCCGCACCTCCAGCACCTGCACCTGCACCTGCACCATTGCCTGTGCCTGAACCTCCGCGTAAGATACCACAGGAATATTGGGATTCAGAACAATGGGCTAAAAAAGCGCGCAACTTAGAGTTAGCACGTGATTGGGATGGGGCAGCCCAAGCATACCAAAAGGCTGGCCTATATGCAGAAGCAGGACGAGTACGAGAAGCATACCTAGAAAAAGACGAAGATAAGGTCGTAGTCAATATTGACCGAGTCGGCGATAATGTTCTTCATGATAGTGTAATGTACAATGATGATAATAATGGAGGGACAAATTAATTGGATGAGAAAATATCTTGTTCAACTGGCACAATTGTCATCCCTGGACTCTGCCCAAATTGTGGTAATAGCGTTGAAATTGAAATGAAAAAATGCCCCAATTGCTCTCAACCCCTAGGTTAGGTTTTTTTTGCACTTGAAATACCTTACATTGAAGGAGCCTCTATTTACTCGGAATAATTGTGGAACCCCCTAGACTATTACTAAAACCATTCAAAATATTCCAAAGTACTTGGGCTAGAAGGGCGCTTTTTGGAGGATATTGGTACATAATTGAAATTATCATTTTAGGCCTATTACTCGTTGCTATACCTTATTTTTCAGTCAACCAATATGCGAATAGTGTCGGACATACTGTATGGGACCCTGAATTACCATTTGACAGGGCAATTCCGGTGATTTCTTGGATGATTGTCCCTTATGTTTCGCTTTACTTATTGAATCCTCTACCGATAATTACTCATCCACGAAATGAACGAGCAAGAATGGAATTATTGTTGACCTTGCAAGCGATTGGCACATTGACAATAGTCAGTTGTATTTTCTTCTTATTGCTACCAGCAGAAGTAGACATGCGCGACCAATTACCTGCTGAAATCATGAATGGTGAGGGAGGGATTATTGGCGAATTATTCAGAATGATGCATAGCGCTGATGAGCCTTGGAATGCTTGGCCCAGTCTACACATTTCTCAATCGTTTGTTCTAGTGATGGTAATGACACGATGGTTGAAGAGAGAATGGAGTGATTACTCTTGGAGTCGGCCAGCCTTGCTTATTTTGTGGACTGATGTCATTTTACTATTCATTAGTATCTTGACTACCAAACAACACTACGTTTGGGATCTTGCAACTGGATTAATGATGGGATATTTTTGGTGGTGGATGCTAAGTGCTGGATTCAAACGACTAGATTCTATGTCAGATGATGATATCGCTGCTGAATTTACTGGCGATGCAAATGAATGAAGCCTATCCCAAACGGGGCAAAACTACTGTTTAATCATAGATGATAGGTAGGAACGCGTTCGCTGCCATCTCACAAGAGTTAGCAACATCATCTAATCTCTGCAACACTCTGTACATATGCATCGCTGCAAGAGGTTCTTCATCACCTTCAGTGAATACAAACGCTGCAGAATCTCTCTCAATTTTATCCGCTTCGTGTTCTAATAAATTGACCTCACGGATAAGACGGCTCAATTCATCCTTCTCCTTACGAGAATAACCAGATAAACTGAGATTCTTTAGTTGCTCGACGGCGTCTTCATACCTGCTAACAGTCTTAACAACAGCATCAGCCATTCGCACCAAATTATTACGTGCATCTTTGTTTTCATATAAGGTGCGGAAAGAGAGTTGTTCGGCAACATTTTGGGCATAATCTGCAATTCTATCTTGACGAGATATCATGTGTAAGAAATTATCTCGTCCAATAGTAATCATCACACCTTTACCTATCTCATCTCGTAAAGAGGCCTTGATATTATCAGCATCTAATTCTGCCAATACTGTAGCTTCAATTTCCTTTGTAGGGTCTTTACCCGATACCGCTACACTGACTGCTTCAGCCATGCATGTAACGGTTTTTTCTACCGCAATTGCATGATTATGGAACAACTCGAATGGTGTTAATCCCATTACAGAAACAGTTGGAATTGTAGATGGTGTCTCGGATACCACCAAAGCATGAGGGTCAACTTCCCCAGATGGTCTAGATACCACATAACCTGTTATTCCGAATGCCAATAGAGTAACAATCGCAACATTTGTTGGATTTCCTGCAAACAGAATGAAGAAAATAACAGCCCCAATACCTGCAACTGGAAGGCTAGCCACCCAACTGGCAGCAATTTTCCAAAACACACGGAAATCAACAGCAGAGGCTCCACCTGCTAAACCTACACCTACTACGGCACCAACCAATGTGTGAGTTGTTGATATTGGTACAGCAAGGAAAGGCATAGAAAAAATTAGGACAGTAGTGGCCGCTCCAAACTCAGCAGCAAATCCACGAGAAGGAGTGATGTGGGTGATTTTCTTGCCAATAGTATCCATTACTTTGTATCCCCAAGTAGCTACACCAATCGTAATTCCAGCCCCTCCAAGAAGTAATAATTCAATTGGTACATCCACCTGTTCAGGTGATAATGTCCCATTTGCTGAAGTTGAAATATCGTAAATTGCTGCCATTGGACCAATAGCGTTTGCAACATCATTTGCACCATGTGCAAATGCAACATAACAAGCGGTGATTATCTGTAACCAAATGAATACTCGTTCAACACCTGCGTAACCATCTTCCTTAAACTCGTATCTACGCAACACCTGCCACAAAATAGCGGAGGCTAGAATACCAATTGTTAGTGCAACAAGTAGACTGTTAATTGGAATCCAAGCACCATCTGCCATGGGATTGAAAGTAGTACCATCTTTTGGAGGGAGCCAATTTGACTTGTTGATTATTCCCTTATTATCTAAATTTGAATAAAAGCCCTTGAGGCCTTTGAATTGTAAAGCAAGCCCAAGGACAAAAAATGTGGGTAAGGCAAGTAGAGGGGCCACTTTACGAGTCCTCTCCACTGGATCATCATGATTCATGATAACTCGTTTAATGATGTTGAATGAAATATAGGCAATTAACCCACCTAATAGTGGAGATATTATCCAACTCAAAACAATCTCGAATACCTTTCCCCAATTAACTGAGTCCGCCTGAATGAATAGGCCCATACCGATAACGCCCCCAACAATACTGTGAGTTGTAGAAACTGGTAAACCATATTTTGTAGCGATGGTCAACCAAATTGCCGCTGCCAATAGTGCGCCCAAGAAACCATACATCAGATTTTGACTTAATTCGTAGTCAAAACCATCGGTACCAAAATCAAGGACACCTTTCCTGATAGTGTCTGTAACATGGCTGCCAAAAAATACCGCTCCAGCAAATTCAAACACTGCAGCGACAATGATTGCTCGCTTGAGTGTTAGAGCGCCGCTACCTACGCTCGTGCCCATCGCATTTGCAACATCATTTGCACCAATGTTCCAAGCCATGTAAGCAGCAATCAATGCTGCCATGATGATTATGACGCTAAGGCCAAAGCCAAACACAAACTGAGGGGAGAAGCGCCGGTATATATGTTAAACTATTCACTATTCAAAAGACAAAGTAAGAGTGAAAAACAATACAATGTTGTAGAAATACAAGCAAATATGGATATTCTTTATTCTGTCCAAAATCATCTGAACAATCAAATCATTGAAGATATTAATTCTGGTTGTGTCAAATAGATGAATAGACCGATTCCTGCAAACATCATCATCCAACTTCCAACCATCTTAATCATGTCTGTAGCACGACGCAAGAAAGCCTCAACCTTCTTACTACCTACACCTACAATTACTGTCACAGTCATCATGAGAAGGAATACACTAAGCATTATTCCACCAAGACCTGCAACTACTGCTGAAGTGCCACCTGAAAGCAAGTATCCCAAGTATGGCAATACAATCGCTGCGGTACAATCAACTGATGCTGCTGCATATCCAATACCCCAAAGATACATGTTACGACGTGGTGTGAAGAGATCGTCAGACTCTGTAGTTGAAAAACGCTCAATGAGTTTGCCAATCCAACCTAGCAGATGAGCAGTACCACCCATCAACATGAATGAACCTAGAACAAATAACAATACAGCAATGAAAATTGCAAAGCGGTGAAGGTAACCTGCAATATTGACAACTTCAGCTAACCCTAGAACAACAATCCCTAAGATTGCGAAGAAGGTTAGCATACCTACTCCAGCAAGCGCACCGCCCGTAACATGATTTGGCATTGAACCCTTGAGTTTGCCTGATTCACGTAATTCATCTTCCCTCAAACCTAGACTGATGTAGTAACCAATGTAGCCAGGGAGTACTGGGAACGCACAAGGTGAGAAGTAGACAAGTATGCCCAGCATTAGCCCTAATGCCAAGATTCCAGTGAAACTTCGGTCAACCTCTTTGAGACCCATTCGCAAATCTTCTGCGTTGCCAGCATTAGCAGAAACTACTGCTGCATCAAATTCATCCCATCCCTCAACAGGAGTTCCTGAGTTTTGTTTACCTACAATGTATCCTTCGTGGTCAATTACGAGGAGAAGAGGTATCTGTTGAGCATAATAGTATTCAGTTAGGTCACCTCTCTCACCAGTAGTTTCGTTCACAATAATTGAATCATGAGCCCCCATTCCCAAAATCCACTGTGGAACAAAATAATTTTCCTCAGGTTCTGATTCATTGAGCCATTCCATTGTTTCAAGGTCGTACCAACTACCTATTGAAACAACCATTACTGGATACGGACCTGTCAAATTTTGCCACGCTGAAATCTCTAATTCCATGTGTTCTTGAGCGTAATGGCAACTACCACAACCATGTGCCATGAAATCTAGAATGATGACATTGCCGCGGTTTTCTGATAGTTGAAACCAACCAGTTTCATTGGTGAAGTTATCTTCTACCCCAGTACGATTGACTGTTTCAATCTCAAAGTCTGGTACTTCGCGTACTTCGCCACCAACCCCAAACATTGCAGAAGTGACACCGAAGGCTGACAAACCACCATATGCAATTACTGCGAACAAAAGAACTGAGACGCCGAAGGCCTTCCAAGTCTTCTTTTCAGCAAAGACATTGACATCAATACCGACCTTCCACTGCAAGGTCTCCTTCCATCCCATGAATAGCCGGCGTAACATCTCCCGTCTTTATGTTTCCATTCTTTAGAGCAGAGAAAATATGGGCCCGGCCAGATTTGAACTGGCGATCTTCGCCATGTGAAGGCGACGTCAAAACCCCTAGACCACGGGCCCTTTGAATAGCGCCCACCTAAGTACTGTGTTTAACGCTGGCGGGAAAGTGGTGCTATGTCAATTTTTGAACTGACACCTTGTTTGCGGGAAATTGATATATCGGGCGAACTCTCGCACTTTGATGGCTGAACAAGATAGTATAGAGAATCTGTTGGATGAGCAACGTCAATTCCCTCCACCTGAACCAATTTCAAGTGATGCACATATCACAAATTTTGAGCAATACAAAGGGATGTGGGAACGTAGTATTAGCGACCCAGATGGCTTCTGGGGCGAAATTGCTGAAGATTTTGAGTGGTATCAAAAATGGGATACTGTGTCTTCATGGGACTTTGTCAAAGGCGAAATCAAATGGTTTGATGGAGCAAAACTCAATGTTAGTGTCAACTGTCTTGACCGACACATCGCGGCTGGCCGCGGGGATGCGGCTGCAATTTCCTTTGAGGCAGACGATGGTGAAAGCCTAACCTACACATTCACTGAAGTTCTTGACCGCGTTTCTCAACTCGGCAATCTTCTTCGAGCAAATGGAGTTAGCAAAGGTGACAGAGTAACAATCTACATGCCAATGATTCCTGAACTTGCATTCGCTCTCCTTGCGTGCGCCCGCATAGGCGCCATACACTCGGTCGTGTTTGGCGGATTCTCTGCCGATTCTCTCGCTCAAAGAATCGTTGATTGTTCATCTGATGTGATGATTACAACCGACGCTGGAATCCGTGGTGGACGAAAAGTTCCCCTCAAATCAATCGGCGACGATGCAATCAAAATTGCTGCCGACAGAGGAGTCGATGTTCGGTGCGTGTTAGTCAACCATCGAGCAGGTGATGGAGTCGGTAGCGGTAGCCCAGGGTGGGTAGAAGGCAGAGATATTGACATGGATGCTGAAATGTCCACCCAGTCTACTGATTGTGAACCTGAAATCATGGATGCTGAAGACCCTCTTTTCATTCTCTACACATCTGGGTCAACCGGCCAGCCAAAGGGTGTCATGCACAGCCAAGCAGGCTACATGGTTTGGACTGCAACCACAAGCAAGTATGTCTTTGACCTTGACCCTGAAAGAGACCTGCACTTCTGCACAGCAGACATTGGCTGGATTACTGGCCACTCATACATCGTCTATGGGCCGCTAGCATTAGGCTGCCATACATTGATGTTCGAAGGTACACCAACATACCCTGATGCCGGAAGGTTTTGGGAAATATGTGACAAACACAAGCCAACCACATTCTACACAGCCCCCACCGCAATTCGCGCATTGATGGTTTACGGAAATGACCCAGTCACACGTTACAAGCGTAGTTCGATACGAGTATTGGGTACTGTTGGAGAACCTATCAATCCAGAAGCGTGGATGTGGTACCACAACATAGTAGGAGACACAACAAGACCTATTGTCGATACATGGTGGCAAACTGAAACAGGAGGAATAATGATTACACCTTTACCGGGAATGACAACAACAAAACCTGGTTCAGCAACTTATCCATTCTTTGGAGTCGAACCAAAAATTGTCCATGCTGATGGCAATGAATGTCAAACAAATGAAGGTGGATACCTGATTATTGAAGGGGCATGGCCAGGCATGATGAGAACCATTTATGGAGACCATGAGCGATTTGTCAAGACCTACTTTAGTCAACAACCAGGACGCTACTTTACCGGCGATGGCGCTAGAAAAGATGAAGATGGTTGTTTTTGGATAATGGGACGAATTGATGACGTCATCAATGTCTCAGGCCATCGAATGGGGACCGCCGAAGTTGAATCCGCATTAGTAGAACATCCTGCGGTTTGTGAAGCGGCAGTAGTTGGATTCCCTCACCCTATCAAAGGACAGGGAATTTACTGTTATGTCACACTTGAAGGTGAGCACTCGCCTAGTGAAGAGTTACGACAATCGTTAAGACAAGGGGTGCGAGAAATCATAGGGCCCATTGCGACACCAGATAAGGTCCACTTTACTCAGGTATTACCAAAAACAAGGTCTGGGAAAATCATGAGACGTATTCTTAGAAAAATTGCTGCTGGTGATGTATCAGACATGGGAGACACTAGCACTTTGGCCGACCCAAGCGTTGTCACTGAATTGGTGAATAGCAGACCAGAATAAAAAAAATGGTCGCCGAATCTTCTAAATCCACCAAGAGAAGCGGCAATTAAAGAGCAGAACATGGACGAGGAGGGAATTTGATTGGCTAGTGAAGAGCGTAACCTCGGTATTCCATTAGATATTGAATTACTAAATTCGATTCAAATTAACCGTTCTGCACTAGAACGGCGAGCATCTAGTCTACCAAAACGACGCGCAGTCAAGAAAGATTGGCAAGTGGCGTGGATGCTACATGCCATACGTTGTATTGATCTGACAACATTAGCAGGAGATGATACACCAGAGCGAGTAAAACGACTCGCTCAAAAAGCGGTACGGCCAGTTAGAACTGACCTGCTTAGCGCATTGGAATTAGATATTGACACAATTCATTGTGCCAGCGTTTGCGTCTATCACAACATGGTGGAAACAGTTGCTAATTCAGTAGATGGCACCCCTGTAGGCACATGTGCTGTCTCAACCGGATTCCCTGCCGGCCACATCCCGCACCAACAAAAATTGGAACAAATTCAGGCATCTGTTGCAGCTGGGGCTGATGAAATCGATATTGTTGTCAGCCGAGCATCTGTATTAGCAGGCGATTGGCAAGCACTTTACGATGAAGTGAAAGATTTCCGTACTGCTTGTGGGCCCGCTCATCTCAAAACGATACTAGCAACAGGAGAATTAGCGAGCCTCAAGCAAGTTGCTCAAGCAAGTCATGTCTGCATGATGGCTGGTGCAGATTTTATCAAAACTTCAACCGGAAAAGAAACCACCAACGCCACATTACCAGTGGGTATTGTGATGGCTAGAGCCATCAGAGATTACTACGAGCGCACCGGACAGAAAGTAGGTTTCAAACCAGCAGGAGGAATCTCCAAAGCAAAGGTAGCAGTCGCTTGGCTAGCAATGATGAAAGAAGAACTCGGAGAAGAATGGATGCGACCAAATCTTTTCAGAATAGGAGCATCATCGCTGCTTGGAGATATTGAAAGACAACTTGAGTTCCATCTATCGGGACATTATTCAGCAGCAAACAGGCATCCAATGGCATGAGGTGAAATTATGGGAGTAAAAGAAATTCTAGAATCGCTTGATTGGGGCCCAGCCCCTGAATCAGACAAATTTGCACGTGAATGGTTGGACAAGCATGGACCTGCCTTTGGAATGTATATCGACGGAAATTGGGTGACACCTGAAAGTGGTGAGTCTTTTGAGACACATAATCCAGCAACAGGAGAACTTCTAGGAACTATCTCACAAGCAGGAGAAAGTGAAGTGAACGCAGCAGTCAATGCTGCAAGAGCCGCTCTACCTAGTTGGTCCTCATATCCTGGGCATGTACGCGCAAGATACCTCTATGCTATCGCTCGCCAAGTGCAAAAACATCACCGTCTTCTTGCTGTTATTGAGACACTTGACAACGGAAAACCAGTTCGTGAAACTAGAGATGCAGATGTACCACTAGTCGCTCGTCACTTCTATCATCACGCTGGTTGGGCTCAACTGTTTGACGAAACCTTCCCTGGATACGGTCCTGTTGGGGTATGTGGCCAAGTTATCCCATGGAACTTCCCTCTCTTGATGCTTGCTTGGAAAATTGCACCTGCTCTTGCGGCAGGAAATACTGTGGTTCTCAAGCCGGCAGAATTTACATCAATTTCAGCACTTGCATTCGCAGCCATCTGTGATTCAATCGGTTTACCCCCTGGTGTAGTCAACATTGTCACCGGCGACGGAAAAACTGGAGCATTGATTACCGAACATGATGATATTGACAAAGTCGCATTCACCGGATCAACAGAAGTTGGACGAATAATTCGCAAGGCTACTGCTGGTAGCGGCAAAGGAATGACTCTAGAATTAGGTGGGAAAAGTCCATTCATCGTCTTTGAAGATGCTGACATTGATTCAGCGATAGAAGGTCTTGTCAATGCAATTTGGTTCAATCAAGGCCAAGTCTGCTGTGCAGGCTCACGACTGCTTGTCCAAGAATCAATCTCCAAAAGATTCCACGAAAAACTTCGGGCAAGAATGGCCAAACTACGTGTTGGAAACCCAATGGACAAATCAATGGATATGGGAGCAATTGTTGATGAGAGCCAACGCAAAACCATTGCAGACCTATGTCAAGTTGGATGTGATGAAGGCGGAGAAATGTGGCAACCTTCACTAGAACTACCTGAACAAGGTTGTTTCTTCCCACCCACCTTATTCACCAATGTTGCACCAGCATCTACTGTTGTACAAGAGGAAATATTTGGCCCAGTCCTAGTCTCACTCACGTTCCGCACACACAAAGAAGCGATTGCACTAGCAAACAACACACGTTACGGGCTTGCTGGTAGCGTTTGGAGTCAAGATATTGACACCGCCTTAGAAGTTGCACGATCTATCAGAGCGGGTGCAATCTGGGTTAATTGCACCAATCAATTTGATGCAAACGCAGGATTTGGAGGATACCGCGAATCAGGATACGGAAGAGAAGGTGGACGCGAAGGAATGTATGCTTACATTCGTCCACTTAGTAAATTGACTGAAACATCTACTGCTTCCAAGAATACAAACACCACCCCATCTGCATCGAGTTCCGAATCAATTGACAGAACTGCCAAGATGTACATTGGCGGTAAACAGAAGCGACCAGATGGCGGCTACACAATGGACATATCGGGGCCAAGTGGAGATGTTGGCCAAGTTGGAAGAGGTAACAGGAAAGACATCCGCGACGCTGTAGAAGCAGCCTGCGGGGCGACAAAGTGGGCAAACACAAACGCACACACCCGTTCACAAATCCTCTACTACATCGCTGAAAACTTAGAAGCGCGTAGTGCTGAATTCGCCTCACGTCTTACTGCTATGACTGGTTCATCAGAATCTGAATCAGCAAAAGAAGTTGAAGACGCTGTATCTGAATGGTTCCGCTGGGCAGCATGGTGCGACAAGTATGATGGCGCTGTTCATGAGACTACAATGCATGGTTTGGTACTAGCAGTGAATGAAGCGGTTGGTGTTGTTGGAGTAACTTGTCCTGATGAGCGCCCACTACACAGTTTTACTCGATTAGTTGCTCCACTTCTTGCCATGGGTAATGCAGTAATTGCAGTTCCATCAGAGAGCCATCCACTATCTGCTACCGACCTCTACCAAGTTTTCGAAACTTCAGACCTGCCAGGCGGGGTTCTGAACATTGTAACAGGAATTCACTCAGAATTTGTTAGTGATTTAGCCGCTCACGACGCGGTTGACTCAATGTGGGTTGGAACGGGCGATATTGCCGAGGTGCAAATCGCAAGCGTGAGCAACATGAAGAGAGTGTGGAAAGCTGAGATTGGTGTGAGTGATGATGAAATGCTACGTCAAGCAACTCATGTCAAGAATATCTGGCTACCACATGGTGTGTGATAAGGGTTAAAGACCGTATTTTCCTTCACCAACCATGCAACCTAACACAGACCAGTTTGGACAACCAATTCAGCCAGCCCCTCAACCAATGTTAGTCGGGGCCCCTCAACCAATGGTTGTAGGGGGAGTAAATCCAGCAATGATGACTGGCCGGCCGGCCAAAATGATGGAATTCATAGATTCTGTGAAGAGCGTTCTGATGAACAACTTCGCGAACTTTGACGGGAGAGCATCACGCTCAGAATATTGGTGGTTTGTCTTATTTACATTACTCGTAGGCATTCCTCTAGGTTTTATTGATGGAGTGATACTAGTTGTTATGGATGCCCCGATAGATAGTTTGCTGTGGAGTTTTAGCCCACTAGTGACATTATTTCGACTTTCAATTTTTATCCCCCAATTGGCTTTAGGAGTTCGCCGCATGCATGATTTAGGAAAATCAGGATGGTGGTTATTGATTGCCGGAATTCCCTGTGTTGGAATCATTCTGCTTATTGTTTGGACGGCTTCTGATGGTGAACCACATGACAATATGTACGGCCCTGTGCCAACTAATGTATTGGCTCAGTAAGTGACAATCACGAATTGCGTGACTCAAAATCACGCATGAATGCGACTAATGCTTCAACGCTTTCAAGAGGGCATCCGTTGTACATACTAGCCCTAATGCCGCCGACTGAACGGTGCCCCTTCAGGCCACCCAAGCCAGCCACTTCAGCCTCAGCCAAGAACACCGGCTCTAGTGACTCATCAGCCATACGCCAAGTCACATTCATCACTGAGCGTGAATCTTTGTCAGCATGAGGTGCCCAGAAATCAGATCTATCTAATTCCTCATAAATCAAATCCGCCTTCTGTTGATTTCTAGCAATTGAGCCTTCAAGACCGCCATTTTCCTCAAGCCAGTTAAACACCCTATCAAGCACGAAAATACCGAAAGTATTGGGTGTATTGAAGAGAGAACCTTTGGAGGCATGGACTGAATAATCTAGCATTGTAGGAATCCCATCACCAACCTTGGATAGTGCCCATGGAGAGAGAATTACTACCGTAACCCCACTTGGACCGAGGTTTTTTTGTGCCCCTGCATAAACCAAATCGTGAGCTGAAATATCAATAGGAACGCCTGCAATATCTGAACTAGCATCAAGAATCAGAGGTTTCCCTCCACTATCTGGGAGATGATGATACTGCGTACCGTAAAGTGTATTATTTGAGGTATAATGAACATAAACAGCATCTTGGCGAATAGAATAATCTCCGTTTTTTGGAACTGTCTTGAATGCACCTTCAGATGGGTCCCAAGCAGAAATTGCATCCCCCACTCGTTGCGCTTCTTTCAACGCCTTTTCGGACCAACCACCTGTAGTTAGGTAATCAGCCTGCTCACCTGATGCGAGCAGATTGAGTGCGGTCATGTAGAACTGTAGCGAGGCTCCTCCTTGTAGGAAGAGAACAGTATAGTCCTCTGGCACCCCTAACACACGACGAAGTCCAGCCATTGCTGAATCGACTACATCCTGGAATACTTGGCTACGGTGTGATACTTCCAAAAGCCCAAAACCACTACCATTGAGGTTCGGTAGTGCGGCACGGCATTCCTCAACAACAGAGAGGGGCAATACTGCTGGCCCTGCTCCAAAGTTGTGGATCCTATCCTGTGGCATAATGCCACGGCTAGCCGAGATAGTCTTTGATTGCATCGGCTAAACGAGGTTGAACCCAAATAGAGTCTACCTTTCGTGGCATATCGTGTACGAGCAAAGCTCGTCCATTAAGCGATTGTGAATTCTAGTATTATTCAGCACTGCCCATGAAAGCGCACTCAATGAGGCCCCATGGGAAGATGATAATTCTTAGAACAAACGCCATTGCATCTGAGTGGCCACGGTTTCTAAGACGTCCAACCCAAAGTGCTAAACTAGCCCAGCCGACAGCAACGGAGAGAATTGTTCCAACAATTGCCACACCAATGATACCAGCTACTATGTCAAATACCACATTTATTACAACCAGTGCAATCGTTCCAATCCACCAATCTTTCAATTCATAATTGACACTGTCGTCAAACAACATGTGTCCTTTTATATCCATATCCATATTCTTTACCTTCTTGGGTTTCAACCCATCACGGGTGTTCTTCACCAACTATTTAACCGGTGTGCCTGCGCACACCACTTTTTTGATGATTTATTAAGAAAAAGAAAGTGCCCGACATTATTTACAGCAATATCGACCTCTTATTTGCGACTAAAATCCAAGATTAAATGCTCGGCCACTCTGTCGAACAAAGTGGAGGGTTCATGTTTGAGTGACATCACCGAGGCTCATGGTTAGAGTGGGGATGGTGATGTTGCAAGGCGCACGTCATGCACACATCGCTGCTCTTGAAAATGCCGCAAGACATCTAAAAGTCAGTCTAGAAATAATTGAATTGCGCGCCCCTGAAGAATTAACTACAGGCCAACTTGATGCTATCGTCTTCCCTGGTGGAGAATCTACCACCATGCGACTTACCGGAGGGATTGAGGGAAATGGTCTGCTCCCCACTCTCTTCTCATGGCTTCGCACTAATCGTGACTGCCCCGTACTTGCAACCTGTGCAGGGGCTATCCTAATGGCTGACCCGCAAGATGGAGGCCCTCCTTTAGTCAACGGAGAGATTAATCGAAATGGTTACGGTAGCCAAGCAGAATCATTTCAAGCAGAATTGCAGACTCCAGAGTTTGGTGGCACTTTCCCAGGCGTATTCATACGGGCACCACGATTCAAATCAGTTGCAGGTGATGGAATAGGGATTGCTTACAATCAGGATGAAGTTGTTGCTATTAGAGAAGGGTGTTGGATTGCAGCCACCTTTCATCCCGAACTGACTGATGACATACGATTCCATACTTGGTTACTCGCACAAGCAGGAGGTGATTCTGAATGAAGTTAGAAGTTAGACAACCTAGCATACCACAACCTGTTGAGCCACCAACTCGTGACGAAGCAGAAGGGTGCATTCAATGCCAACTTGGCAGTAAAATGGTGCTATTCATCACTGGTGAATGCCACTGGAAATGTGATTATTGCCCCCTTTCTGAAAATCGCCGAGAAATTGACCACATGTATGCAAATGAACGTCGGTGTGAGGTCGGAGATTGGGATGCTGTAATCGAAGAGGCTAGAGCCATGAACGCCACAGGGACTGGAATCACAGGTGGCGACCCACTAATGGTGCGTGAACGAGTAGAAGAAGCATGCAGTAATCTGAAAGATAGCATGGGAGAAAATCACCACATCCACCTATACACTAGCATACCTTTCCCGCCAAAGCACGCCGAATCATTGGCTGCCTCTGGACTAGATGAAATCAGATTCCATCTTTTGGACTTAGAACTAGAATCGTATCTACCGACCTTAGAAGCGTGTGCAGAATCGGGAATGAATGTAGGCATAGAGATCCCATGTGAGCCTGACCGTGAAGAACGGCTTTTCGAACTTATTGAAGAATTACGCCAGTCACCAATTGAGTTTCTAAATCTCAACGAATTAGAAATCACTGTTGGAAATCATGACAATATGGAACTAAGAGGGTTCAACTTGACTAACGAAATGACTGCAGGTGCAAACGGTTCTGGAAAACTAGCACGCTCTCTGCGCACCCAAGTAAGTATGGCAAACCTTGGCATGGATGACCACGAACCACCCCGCCAACCATACGGTTTTTCAATCAAATTTTGTACAGCATCGTACAAAGACGCTGGCCAACTACGCCGCCGTTTTATGAGGAGAGGTGAGGCTAGTATCGCGCCACATGAACAACTCACTGACGATGGAACTCTAGTGTTTGGCGCCATCTACTGCGGGGCAGAAGATGCGCAAGATTTCATCGCTGAATTGGTAGAGATATGTGATATCCCTCAACAATTCCTATTCCATGATGAAGGAAATGGTAGAATTGAAGTGCCACTATTACTCGCTGAAGGCATCGCTGATGAGATTGAAGCGCCTGCAGCAATGATTGAAGTCCACCCTACTTACGAACGATTAGAAGTTAGCCTCATTTGGCTAAATGAGCAACGCCCATAATAGTCGGATTGATGAAGGATGCGCGGTTCGCCCGCCATAATGAGCAGCGACGAGGAAGAGGCGCCAGCCGAAGATATCGTCGAAGAGGAGCCTCCTGTAGAGGTTGAAGAGCCTCGAGAACTCACAATAGAAGAGCAACTTGAGGCGGCTAATTCTAGAGCAGAAGCGGCCGAAAAAGAAATTGCATATCGTGACGCCGATAATGTCAATCTCCGTAAGCGTCATGCAACGGAGAGAACAGACTTGATTCGATACGGTAGCCAAGGGTTGGCCCGACGACTTATCTCCTTGTTAGATGACTTTGACCGCGCAATTTCAGCAATGCCTGATACTACTGATGACTCTATCATGGAAGGAATCAACATGATTCGTAATAACTTGGAGAAATCTCTCATTGCCGACGGCGCGAAACAAATTGAGGCCAGCGGACAACGCTTTGACCCAAAGAAAATGGAAGCGATTACTACCATTCCTCCAAGTGAAGAATACCCGCCTAACACTGTGGTCCAAGTATTGGAGCCTGGTTGGATGCTACACGACCGAGTGTTGAGACCTGCCCGTGTAATTGTCACGGCGGTGGAATAAGTGACTGACCAGAAGGGTTGGTACGGTTCACCTCGTCGTATTC
The DNA here is from genome assembly GCA_018650285.1 of Methanobacteriota archaeon. Lineage (GTDB taxonomy): Archaea > Thermoplasmatota > Poseidoniia > Poseidoniales > Thalassarchaeaceae > MGIIb-Q1. The sequence continues at coordinate 194,683 of JABIGF010000020.1, read as the reverse complement.
AGGTATTCGCCCTAGGGATAATGACACTATACGTTGGCGGACTTCTATGTGTGTGGATTGCAGCCCCAACTCTTCAATTTGATGCATACCCCACAGAATGCCCAGAAAATTCGCAGAACTGCACACGAATCGCCCCAAACCCCCACCGTGGTAATGGCGAGGAATCTATTACAATCAATGCCAGCAAAGAAGAAGTAATGGCTGAAATCACCTCATGGATTGAATCACAATCAAGAACTGTAATAGTTACTGAATCGGAAAATGTGGGATACATTCATTCTGTCTTTCGTTCTTTCACTTGGAGATTCCCAGATGATATGCTATTCCACGTTGAATGTGATAATGGTAGCGCTGTTATTTGGGTCCACTCTGAAGCACGCCTAGGCGCATCAGATTTGGGAGTCAATGATGATAGGGCCCTCTCATTCAATGACCACATTAACTCAACTGAATGGACTAATTCTACTTGTGAAGAGTGATTGCTCACCCTACAGGCTCAAAGGGTCGGCCCAAAAAAGCGAGTCTCTTTAGCCACCCTTCATCCAATAGAATGCTAGCAACTGCATTCGGAATAGTCTCAAGCATCACCGAAAGAGCTGCATCTTGCTCACTGACCGTTGACAGCATTTTCAACGTTGAGCGTATTCTCCACCCCTCCCAAGATTCTCTTGCCTGTAAGGGAGATTCTACTACTTCCCAGCCGGCATCGCAGTAAAGAGTGGTTGTTGGACCATCGCTAGTGAATAATACACCCGGCCCACCGTGGTATTGCTCAGCGTGTGAAACCCAATTTGGAGGGTCATTAATATCAGGGACTGCGACAATATCAACAGATTTGCCAGAATAGTTAGCATCAAGCCAACCACGAATCATTACTTCACGCTCTTGCCAAGTCCAGGGATTGTCAAGTGACTCTGGCTTATTTGCTGAACCAATCACAATACGGCATGCTAAACTGGCCTTCTCAGCATAAGCAAAAGCGGCCTCAACAAGATTTGCATGGCCAAGATGAAACGGTTGAAACCGACCAAGCACAACTAAGGCTGGCTCGGGAGGATTTTCTGGCGCCTCAGGACCCTCAAGAACTACCTCTTCATCAAATGCGAAAGGGGCAACCCACTCATCATCGGTCATGAATCATCCTCCATCGCAGATAAGGAGAGAAGCCCCCCTATGTTGAACCCACCGAAACCTGCAGTAAGGTAAGTTGACCAATCCCTTCGAACAAGGAGAGTTGTTTGGTCTGATGATAGAATATCGTTCAATTTGTGCAGTTGTTCTGATAGTCTCTGATGACTTTGCATGGTAGAAAGGATACGAGGATCTTCACCCACCTCCATAGTTTCACCAAAATCTTCTCTGCGCCCCATCCAATCAAGCACCACTGCTTCAGAATATTCTTTTGCAGTTAAATTTCCAATTGACTTCAAAGCTTCAACCCAAGTTGTTTCTAAATAGAGCCCATCTACGCCATCTAAAGGTTCTGAAATATACGGCTCAAGGTAGAGGAATCCTCGGCCTTCCATACAATCCCATGTGCCAAGACTGCACCATTCTGCCAACAACCAGACCCCCGATGCAATCTCTTCAATATCTCCACCATCTGACAACTGGCGCGATGCGGCTAAAATAACTGAATGCGCTTCGTTACCAATATCGCGAGCATCCATCCAATCGAGAATTTCTGCTTCAACATCAACATCAAAACGGCGGTCAAGAAAATCCGCTTGAGCTGGCCGGGAATTTCTAGCCGATTTATCAGACATCTGTTGATATAAATCGCTGACCTTCGTATTCAACAGAGCAAGCCATGAGTCGCTATCAACGACCATCGCCAACAGGTCTGCCATAATGCTGCGTCACCGCCCTGCCCCATGAATATCTCCCTCGCAAATTCCAACAAAGTGGAATGAATTGGAACGCCGGATTGAAGAACCATTGGCCTGACCCACGGTTAGAGAGCAAGGTCAAGCCGGCTTGAAAAATAGGAGAGAATCAACATGGCAACTATTGTTGAACAGATTGCTCTCATCCAAGCCGAGATAGATAAAACTCAGAAAAACAAGGCCACTGAGCACCATATTGGCAAATTGAAGGCAAAAATTGCTGCCCTCAAAGCAAAACAGGAAAAAGTCGCAGCACACGCAAAATCGGGTGGGCCAGCAAAAGGATTCGAAGTGAAAAAGTCGGGCGACGCTTCTGTCGCCCTAGTCGGATTCCCTAGTGTTGGTAAATCTACCCTTATCGGCCAAGTTACAGATGCTGATTCAGATACTGGTGGCTACGCTTTCACCACTCTTACCTGTATACCTGGATTAATGGAACATCGCGGCGCAAAAATTCAGATTCTTGACCTACCCGGTCTCATCAAAGGTGCTGCCGAAGGCAAGGGAAGAGGAAAAGAAATCCTTGGTGTAGTCAGAAGTTCAGACATGGTTCTGTATGTTGTAGACCCATTCCAAGATGCCCATTTCAAAGTACTACACCGTGAACTAGAAATTGCCGGAATGAGATTGAACCAAGAAAAACCACCAGTTTTCATTACTAGAAGAAACAGAGGAGGAATTGAGGTTCGCACTACTGTTGAACAGACACGCCTATCTAAAGAGGAGATGCAGGATATCATCCGCTCATTTGGTTACACTAGTGCCCTAGTTACTCTTCGAGTTGATACTACTGCAGATATGCTAGTTGACACCATGGCGTCCAACAGAATCTATTCAAAAGCGGTTGTTATCGTCAATAAAATTGATTTAGCAACTCCTAAAGATTTAGAGAAAACATACTCAATGCTTCCTGAAGGCTGGCCTATTCTTCCAATCTCAGCAAAAACCGGCCAAGGAATTGAAGAATTGAAAGATTTCATCTATGATAATCTCGGCTTCATGTCTATTTTCCTAAAGCCACAAGGTCAAGAAGCCGATTTGGTTGAACCAATGATTGTCAAAGACGATAGCACCGTCAGAGATGTTTGTGTCTCACTGCATCGTGATTTTGTGAGAAAGTTTCGCTATGCTAGAGTCAAAGGACCAAGCGCCAAATTCGATTGGCAAAGAGTTGGTCTTGACCACCAACTCAAACACGACGACCTGTTAACAATCCTTATCCGCCGCTAATCACAGAGGCAGATTGACGATGAATGTTGAGCCAATACCTACCTTAGATGTCACGACCAATGTCCCTTCATGCATGTCAACAAAATGTTTTGACAATGCAAGACCTAAGCCTGTTCCTGCTCGTTGTCGCCCATCTGCTCCTTTGACCTGAACAAATTCTCGGAAAATTAATTCTTGATCGTCGCTAGAAATACCAGTCCCTGTATCTCTTACCAAGATATGCGCCTCGCCTTCACCTAGGCTACAAGAAATTACTACTTCGCCACCATCCTCGGTATACTTGATTGCATTTGAAACTAAATTAAGAATAATTTGGCGTACCGCCCTTTCATCAACATTTATTTCACCTAATTCTTCCAAATTGGATTTTAGAATGATTCCTTTCTTTCTTGCACCAGGAGAAACCATTGCTATTGCTTCACGAACAATCGGCGTCACAGCTGTAGGTGATTTGTTTAGTTCCATCCGGCCCGCTACAATTTTTGAGAGGTCAAGTAGGTCGGTAACTAATGATAACAAATGGTCTGTTGAAGAACGAATTGCTTGCAAACTTTCTTGTTCAAAACTACCTTCTTCAGACTCTTCTAAAAGCAATTCTGTGTAACCGATAATTCCTTGTAATGGTGTGCGAAGTTCGTGACTCATCCCACTGTAAAAGCCGAGACGTTGTTCATTCATTTCCTGTAATGAAGTTTGTAGATGCACCAACTCAGTAACATCGTGAAAAATGACTACTGCTCCAACTAAATCTCCTTCTCGTGAAGTAAGAGGGTTTGCTGAAAGGTGGAAATGAAGTGCACTTTCTCCTTCTCCTTTTGAAACTGGTAATTCATGAACTGGGGCACCTCCACGAAGAACGACCGTTGCGGGAAAATTTTCTTCTGTGAATAATGTACCATCACCATCGCGCCAATCAAATTGTGCAGCATATGCAGCAAGAGTGAGTTCTGGAGAATAGACTAATCCGAGTCTAGTTCTAGCAATTTCGTTGAGCAAAACAATGTTACAGTTGACATCAGTAACTGCAACTGCAGCATTAATACTACCAAGGATGTTTGACAGTTGCTCACCTCTTTGATGCAAAGCATCGAGCAATTGCTCCTGTTCCGTTGGACTTGGTTCAGTCATCTTCCCGCTATCGGCGACCTGCTATTGTCATATCACAACTCCCCTCAAATGTAGTTTGAAATCAAACATCCTTGACTGCCCTCGCGGAGCGAGCCTTGAATATAGATGAGGCTATCACAGATATCCGGGGAGAGGTCCATGGAGAGGTACTATCCGAAAATTGGCAAACTAGCCATGGCGATTTCAGTATCCCAATTTATCGCCGTTCTATTCAATGGGATACTTGGTTGGTTTCCTGCAGGATTTATTGGAACCGGTGCAAGAGGCCAGAAATTCCACCTATTGCAATATATTCGCCAAAGTATGAATCTCCCCTACAAAGAGGGAGGATTTTGGTCAGATGCTGGCACAATGACTGGTCAAGAATATGCTATGATTCTGTTGATGATGACTACCCTCATTATTGCAGTCTTTGGTCTTCGCCAAAGACCAGCGATTGAAGGCCCTACCAAGATGAATGTTGAGTCTCAGCGTGAACAACTAGAATCCGGTCAAGTTGCTGTTTCAAAACCTGGCGGCCTTAGTGTTGTCAATCCAACTACAGCTGCTATTGTTTCCAGTATTGTTGGAGGCGATGATACACCCACTTCAGAAATTATTGCCAACGCGCTTGGAGAGATGACTGCGGTAGCCGTTGAGATGGGTGTTGATGACTTCCTTGTCAAAGGACAAATTGTTCAAGAAGAGGAATACGAGCCAACAATTATTGATGATGAAGATGATATTGTTGACCTTACAGCCACAATAGATATTGTAGAAAGTGAACCGGTAATTACTACAGAGGATGAAGCAGATAACGATCTTGGGTGGCTTGACGATACGGATTTTGCTGATGAACCATTCCCAGAACCAGTATCTGAACCGGAACCTGAACCGCTCCCTGTGCCTGTCAAGAAAAAAGTTGCACTACCTAATCTACCCTCTACTACTGAGAGAGAAACAAAGACTGTGGTGGCAAAGACCAGCCCAGCGGTTGTTGCTGCCATACCTGAAATTGTAGAAGTGCCGCAACCAGTAAAAGAGGCGCACAGCGGTGCAATGCCAACAAAACCAGTAGGCCTTCACCCTAAGGCTGAATTTGATTTGGAGATGAATGCGTGGACTCTTTTCGGGCGTCGAATTGATTTCACTGACACACCACCCCCACCGCCTACTCAACAAGTAACTGCGTCAGTTGTGACTATTCCTACCCCAATGGCAGCATCACGAGAAAGGGCGCCGCCGAAATTACCTACCATCCCTAAACCTCCAAATAAGGTTGTCAAGGCAAAACCTAGACTTCCATCTATCCCTCAAATATGATGGGGGATGGCCGACTCGGGGCAGACAATGACAGTTGATGCGACCGAGCGACTTGCTCTTGATGTTGAAGCGCTGTTAGAGAGCGAGCAAGGTGAAATGATTGCTTCTGTCGCTGATTTTGTACGCTCACGTGTGAAAAGATGGGCATTCATCTTCTTTGTCGGAATGCTTGTTGGCTATCCTTTAGCGGGAATGGCACTAACTTGGCTGTTAACTCAAACAAATCTCGTACCTGATGATGTTTCGATTGTGGTTTTACAACCTCTTGAAGTGGTAATTCTTCAACTACGATTAGCAGCCCATCTTGCTGTCGCCTTTGTCGTACTTACTGTAACTGTTGAGGCAGCATTCTTAGCGGCACGAAATGAAGAAGTCAAGGCGAGGCTTGAAGGCGTTGAATTGTCTAATTTTTCATCACTCAGCAGTGTTGTATTAACTCTAATGTGCGCAATTATTCTAGCCAGTGCGGGAATATGGTATGTAATTGATTTTCTTTTACCGATGCTTCTCGATTATCTACAAGCAGACGCAGCAGCAATTGGTGCCACAACGACCTGGCAACTAGCGGCTTGGATCGGTTTCATCGCCGGTCTATGCCTAGGTGCTGCTATCGGCTTCCAAGTACCGCTTATCACATTGATTTCCATTCGCGGCGGACTTGTTGAAAGAAAAATATTGACGCAATTCAGACGCCACTTTTGGTTTGCCGGATTTTGTGCAGGAGCAATGCTCTCGCCGCCAGACCCTCTCTCAATGTTCTTAGTGGCTGGACCAATGCTCATTTTGTTCGAGTTCGCACTAATTATTGACCGCATTTTTGACTAATCAAATCTCAAGAATCTAAACCGCGATTTCTTGCGTCTTCTGCTTGAGCAACTGCAATTCCATCATCAACATCAACCCAGATCATCATTACAGTCCCGATGATAATCAAAATCGACAGACTAGCAACAGCGACTCTGCTATCATATGCCGTTGAAAGTAGACCGTATAGAAGCGGGCCCATTACTGCGGCCACCTTACCGAAGAAACCGAAGAAACCAAAGAACTCGGTACTCCTTGTTTCAGGAACCATCTTGCCAAACAAACTTCGTGCAAGACCTTGTGAACCGCCCAGTAAGAATCCTGCCATGCAACCTAATAGAAGGAATTGCATAGTCACACTAAGTCCAAGAGGAGCCCATACATTATCTCGTGCAGCAATTGATATTGAATCTAATTTCCCATCTCCAAGATTTGTTGGATGGTCTATACCAAGAGCTATTGTACCATTGAGGCTACTTCCATTGACAGATGCAGCAAAACGCGAATCGTCAAGTAAAGCTAGGAATTGTGAAACCTCTTGAGAAGTTGCATTACCGACACCATCCTCTTCGGTAGGTAATATATGCGAGAATGAATCATCTAGAGCGCGGTCAGCATCACCATCTCCAAGCGCTTCGTGATCAAGCATTCTTACTTCATAGTGGTCTTCATCCCAATCAAACTGGAAGTCATATTCTTCGTGGTTTGCAAGTTCAAGTGGAGCAAATGAAAGCGCACCAACAATCACTAGGCACCATGCTGACAAAGCAACAGTTAACGCCTTCTTTGTTGAAGTCATTTTAGCCAACCAAGTGAAGAAGAATGCGGCAGGGAATGCAACGAACTGAATGACAACAATCGTCATAATCAAATCTGTAATTGACAAACCAAGAACTGCAATTCCGTATACACCAGCCAATGCTGTAACTGAATTAATCCCATCAATAAAGAAGAAGTATGCTAGCATATAGAAGAAAAGAGTTCTGAAGGAGCGCCATTCTTTGAATGTCTTGATTAATTCGGATTTTGCAAGTTTAATTGCACTCTTAATGTCAAGGTCATTGACTTCGTTTTCAATATCAGGTTCGGGCACTTTAGCAAGTGTCCAAAGAGCAAAACCATACCACCAAGCACCAGATGAAGCCATTGCAAAGGGAATTACCCAAGTGCCTGAAACACCCATCACAAGAGCCAAATGGAATACGAGAAGGAGCCCGCCGCCGAGATAACCGTATGCGAAAGCTTTGTTTGAAATGCTGTCCATTTCGTCATCAGGTCCTTGATGAGGAAGTAATGCATTGTAGAATACACCAGCACCGTTCAATCCAAGATTTGCGGTAAGGAATAGAATAAACAACCAAATCCATTGAATAGATATTGGAAATAGTGGCGCTAATGCCAACAAAAATGTCGAACCAGCGCCTAACCAAGTGAGATATTTTAACATCTTCATCTTGATTCTAGTTCTATCGGCAATGACACCAAAACCAGGGCTAACTAATGCAATCATCATCGCTGAGCCAGTAACAGCCCATGCCCAGAATGTATCAGAAGACATTTCGCCAAACATAGTATTGATTGAAATTCCATTTGCTTCCAAGAAAAGATAAGCAAACCATGCTGGAAGGATGGCGGTTGTAACGCTTGTCTCAAATGCTGATTTAGCCCAATCATACATGCAGTATCCGCGTACCTGTTCAGCATTTGATTTGCTGCCTTTTAATTCAACGGACGCGATATTTTCTATTACTTCTTGGCCAGTTTCAGAACCTGTGTCACCCTCGCTCATGTGTTACCGAAACCACAGACGGGCTATGAGTGTTCCACCTGCATCAGATATCCTGCCTTTGGGTTCAAGTGTAGTGCCTACAACGGATGAACAGGAGGGGAAGGCTTGAGTTGGATACAACCGAGACAAAATTCACTTGAAGCCCTAACTTTAGGCATCAACTATTTTGATGGTGTTGAATTTGATTTGCGTCTTTCAAGCGATGATGTCTTGATGTTGCGTCATGACAACACTACACCAGAGGGTAAATTTGTTGAAAATTTGTCAAGTGATGAATTAGCAACTTGTGCAGATAGATTTGATGACCTACTTTCAAAACCTGATTTTGTTAACCCTTGGCAAGAATCAGGAAAAACAGTCTGTATTGAATTGAAGTCTCCACATCCGAGTAGTGGTGTAGGAGGTGGTTGGACTGATGGAAAAGAAAGAGTCAAATATTTGGCTAAAATGATACGTCAAGTTGATGAATCTATTTCCGAATTTGAGTTGCCTGATGGCACTACTGTTCTATATGCATTTGACAAAAAATTTCTTTCCGCTGTTAAACAAGATGGGTGTAAACACCCATGCGCTCGTCTCATGCCCAATCTGCGTGAATGGGGTAAAGGAAAATTCAAGAAAGTGGTCGCTACACCTTCTTTTATCGCTAATTCGTTACCACGATCAATGAGATTTCACCAAAATAGGGGTGCGCCAATGATTCCTTGTGCCCTAGAATATCTGACAGGGTATACTAGACACCTGACACTAGGCAGAACTGTTGGATTAAAAGGAAAGGCGCTTACAAAATTGACAAACACCAGAAGGGGCTTTCCTGCCTTTGTATGGCCGGTCAAACTATCTCAAGAGAGATTGGTTCTTGATGCTGGTTTGACAGCACTTACAGATGATGCCTCAACCGAAATTACTCACCTCCCAGATGGTTCACCACGTAATACTCGGCCAGCTAGCGAACCAATAGTTGCAGGTCAACAGATTCCTTGGAGAGAAATGACTATTGAAAATCGAAAAGACTTCTTATCAATGCAACGGAAACAATGGAAGTGGCGTCGCTCTATTGATGAATTGATGGCATCAAGCAATGACAATCAAATCCCTTGGGAAGTACCAAGAATTATTGGTCATCGAGGGACTGGAAAAACTAGCCAGTTAGATTTTGATTGAGCAAACAATATCAAGGTTCAACAATTAATTCAATCGTTGTAATGGTTGGTCTTTACCAATGTATTTTGGGCGGTAAATTGGGACACCACGTCCACCACGAGCCTTTCTCTCATCAATTATTTGGGCACTGATTCCCGCAACTCTTGCCCAACCAAAGAAGGTAGTGTAATACTCTGGTTTTCTAAACCCAACTGCATGCAATAATGACCCTGATGCCACGTCAACATTTGCGAAAGGATTGCTGATCTTTGGATTCTCACCCAACACCTTTGGGGCAACTTTTCTCAACGTCTTAACTATCTTGAAATTTGAATCATCGGGGCATACCTCCTCGCCCAAAATTATCTGCGCTGCTGCACGAGGATCTTCAGCCCTCAAGACAGCATGGCCAAATCCATAAACCGGCCTTTTTGCTGCCAATTCTCCGCGGACAAATTTTTCCACTTTATCTGGGTCACTTGAGCCGATTCGTTGAACAAATTCAAGACAAGCCTGATTTGCTCTACCATGAAGAGGACCTGATAGAGCGTTCATCGCACTAGCAATTGAGGCGTATAGATTGGCTTTTCCACTAGCTACACATTTACCTGAAAAGGTAGACAAATTGCCCCCACCGTGGTCCATGTGAAGAACAAGGAAAGTTCGCAACACCTTGGTCATCTTGGCTGCCTTGTCTTCTTCTAGATCCATTAAATGAACAAAATTCTCAACTAAACCTAAACGGGGGTTACTACCTGATTCAGGGATTCCATGGCCACCACGAAGTAGGAATATTGTTGCCATTAGTTCTGGCATTCTAGCAATTAAATTAAGACCGTCTTCTTTGAAATCACCAGTAGTTTCTGCTATTCCAAGCGCTTGGATACCAAGTGCCAACCAATCCATTGGATGGCCGCTACCAGGAGTCAATGCCTCAAGCACACGTAGTGCACCTGCCGGCATTTCTTCAGCACGCTCAGCCAAATCTTTGCGGAAATTTTGAGATTCATGACGATTTGGCAATCTTTTCTCAAACAACAAAAAGATGACGTCTTCTGGGTCCATATCTGCTAAATCGCCAACAGGATAACCAACATAGTGGACTCCTTTCATCGGGTCAACGAATGATGTTCGACAAGTTCCAACAGGTATTCCACGAAGTCCTGTATCAAGATGACCCGCCTTCACTTCAAAGATTGTTGGCTCTTCTTCGGAATCACTCATTTCTGCCTTACCTCCTTCCGGGATTCACCTCAGCCAAGTCTGTGGTATAAGTGCGACGCACAAAACATCTGCAAAATCAAACTGGTTTGTGAAAGCATGGAAAGCAAAGAAGACAGTGCTTTCACACCATTCGGAAACCTTTCTCAGCCGCTTTGTCTGCCTCAAGTTTCAGTTTTATCATATCACCATCAATCATAATTGCATCAGGGTGATCAATTCCGGGACATATCGTTTTGGTTTTCTGCCATGCGCGGTCTGTGACTAAATTCTCCCCCCAAAAAGGAAAGGCCGAACACTGAGCGGGCTTAACTTCGTAAATCGTACAAACTTTCTCACTAGTTAGATAGATGCATCTCCCATCACTAGGTTTTGATTCTAAGACAAATCTCCCGTCGTAAGTAGTCCGACAAAATTTTTCGAGCCATGAGACTAAACTCATCTCTTGATGTTCTGCAATTCTCTCGGCATCTTGTCGTGAAAGATAGACAATCCCTCCAGGTTCGTCACAACAGCGTCCACATTCAGGAAGACAGGTGAAATCAATACCCTTACTCCACCACTCATCCTTAGGTGGACGAAATCGATTATTCCATTTCGTCATTCTTCTTCGCCTTCTCGGTCATCCAAAAATATTGGTTTCAAGACCTTTATTGGACGGAGAACTGCTTTTGGTTCAAGGAGGTCATCAGCAGATATTGATTCCTCGTCAATATCCCACTCGCCTTCTGGGACATATTCCTCAATAATTTCTGGTTCGTATGGACGAGATGGCTTCTTTCTTGATTTGAGTGCTTCACCGGCATCTAATCTTGAAATGCGGGATAATTCGCGCTCAATTTCAAGCATTCTGTCGGCCATTGCGACCAATTCTTTAGGCTCGGCATCATCTAATTGTCCTGCAATGGTTTCCATTTCATTATGTAATGAAAATAATTCATCTTGATGACGTTGTAATCTTGATTCTAACCTATCAAGGAAGCCGTCACTCATCAAGTCAATATGAGGTAAATCGGCTCTAGGCACCTCTAAATTCGTTGGTGCTGCTTCATCTTCTAATCGAGACCTTGCCTCTTCTAAGGCACTCTTTTCTCTACCAAGGTGTCTATCAATTAATGCATCCACTGCATCTCGACTAGACTCAGGCATCAAATTAGGTGCCACATAGTCATCTACCTTTGATTCCAATTCAGTAACCAAGTCAATATTTGGCATTGCGCCACGGGGTAATACATCATCAAGCACCTCTCGAACAATTTTTTGACCGGTCTGTTCGCTATCCCAAGCAACCAAAGTATCATCGCCTCTCATCGGTAATTCTTCACCACCAAGAATTGTTTCAATATCTGAAACACCTAATGGTTCAGCACCAGCCTCAATGGCTATAGCTACCTGCTCAAAACCAGATGCTGCCTTGCGCCAATCACTAGCCGCGGCAGCAATGGCGCCCAATTGTCCATCAGAGAGTGAAATGCCACGAATTAATGCACGATTGCGCAAAAATAACACAATTGTCATCGCATCAGGATTGGAAATATTAACCTCTACAGCACCACTAATTGCACTGTTTAGAATAGTGGAGAAATTTGAGTCACCATCAGATGTTAGTACCACTTGAACGCCGAGATTTAAACAATAATCTACAACCTTGCCAAGGTCATCTTGAGTCGCCCCCTCCATCTGGTGGATGTCCTCCACAAGTAACGCACTGCATCCCTGTATTGCATCCACCCAATCATCTGGCAGTTGAGCAGGGATATCACCACCCGCAATAATGCGAATCTCTCTATCAGGCAATCTTGTGTAAAGTGAGGAACCTAACGCTTGAAGCAAGTGGCTCTTACCAACTCCATCACTGCCCAAAATAAGGAGCGGATTTGCTCTCTCCGCTGGATAAGTGATTATCTCTCTAGCCGCAGTACTAGCCATCCTGTTATTTGGGCCAACTTGCCAATTACCCCAAGAATAAAGAGGGTTTGGCATGAAAATACTAGGCCACTTTGGCCGCCCTAATGCAATTTCTTCAGCCAGTGCCACCATTTGGGATGAATCGTTTGACTGGGTTGAATCGGTTAGTTCTGCATGCGCATCCCTAGCACTAGTGCTCGGCCGAGAATGACCTCTCTGTTTTGAAAGCACATCTCTCCAAACTGGGGTCGCACTATCGCTAGACTCTGGGTCAACAACCTCTGAATATATCCAAGCGGGCGTATCCAAAGAAATTGGGACACCTGCCTGATCACGGTCAATCATAGGAGCCGTTGCTTCTGCACCTTGCCTCATTCGCTGAATCCTTTCAGCAGCAATAGACCCGAATGTCCCTGTTTTCTTCTGCACCGCATCCGATGTAGATGCAAGGAATGGGCCATCAAATGGATTCGTATCTGCTGGCATATTTCTTTCCCGTATCAAACGGCCAAGTGAAGAATGTACAACTTGTTCTGCACCTTCTTTTGAATCTCTTTCTGACTTTCTCTCAGCAAGAAGACGGCGGCTCTTCTCCAATTGTTGTTGGAGTTGGGTTCGCTGACTCATCTCTTTCACCAGTTTCTCCCTATCTAATTCGGATTATCAACAATACCTAACTTATTCAACCTTCAAAATCTGAAAGTAATGATTCTACTTCCTTTATTTGTTCAAAATTAATGAGATTCTTCCTATATTTTGCCGCCACCTTTGAATCAATTACAGAACGCTCTTCTTGAACATTCAATCGTTTGATTAAATCATCAACTTGGACTGACCTTTTCTCCAGTACCGACAAAAATTTTGTACCCTCTTTGGAATTTGCTTCAATCCTCTCAACCAATTCACGAATTGGATGGCCTTTCTTACCCAAGGCATCAATTCGCTCTAATATTTCCAAATCTATTGATGATGCACTAACCATCTGTTTACGGTCAGCATAAAGTGCTTCTAACTCTGAACCAACAAGTTTCTGAATCAATGTCTTTGACTTCTGGGCTCTTGTTGCAAATTCTCTCATTTTTGGATTTTCAATATCTTCTGGAGTGGAACCATAGGCCGTATTTGTAGAAGCACTATTGGATGCAGCACCCCATTGGCGAACATGCAATCGTGAAACCGAAGATGACTCCTCTTTCTTCACATGATGCCTAACTGGACGTGAATTATCCACTGCCGCCCCCATCTCATCAGTAGCAAGAACTTGCCAATCGCGCTCTTCATTTGTTTGCCATTCACCAATTTCGCGGAACTGGTCTCTCTTGGAATTAAGTGCTGTGACTGTGCGGTCAATCGCCTCAAAACCCGGCTCATCTAACTCAGTTTCAACCGCTTTACTATTTGATGCGGCATAATGCATTGAACTTTTTTCAAGTTGCAATATATCCGGTTTGTGTGGAACTGAAATCTTTCGTTCTCTCTTTGAGCGATAGTTGACCGTTGGTTGTTTTGGTCCACTAGGCTCATCAATTTCTACTGAAAGTGTCTCCTCTATTGGCTCAATCTGAGAATCGTTATCTTCCAAGAAACTTGTAGATTCTCCAAGAGCCTCCTTTCTTGCCGATTCAAACCATTCAGGAGTTTGATTAGGTGTAGGACTTTGCTCAACAGATTCAACAACTACAGGCTGAGTTGGTATTGGCTCATCTCCCATATTTGCAGATGGAGCAGTTGCCCATTCTGGAAGTTTGAATTCATCGCTACCATCATCACTTTCATTGGAAATTACGCCTTCGCTTTCTATCGGCGGCGTTTCCTTTTCAGCAATAATTACACCATCATCTTCATTCTTCATCTCATCAATCAAACTTCTAGCTGAAAAATCAGTTACTGGCTGAGAAAAATGAGCAGCAGTTGTACCATTTGCACTAACTGGTTGACTTTCCTCTTTTACAGATATTTGTTCAGTTGGAGACAATAATCGGTGAGCCGCTGCTTTGAAATCGTCCTCAGCCACTGTCAAAACATCAATTTGTATTGGCTCAGGAATGGTTGCCCCTGCAACCTCTTGACAAAATGAATGCCCCTCAACAACTGCTGGGCGCTCAGCCCATTCTGCAGCAAGACCTGCTGAGATGAGGTCACATTCGCGCCCTAGCATTGTGCGTTCCCTTTCATCCCATACATCCAAATCAGCAGGTATCAAAACGATGTCATCAGATGTCTGAATGCCATCAAACAGATCCCTCAACATCCCCAATAATGGACCAAAACCATGGATTCCACTAAGGTATTCCACGCCATCAATAATTATTACAGAACGAGTTGAAGCCCAAAGAAACTCATCGCAAACACGTCGTACTGCTTCCAAACCAGGAGTAATTGTTTGAACACCCTCTACTTCTCTTTCAGTTAGCCAGTAACAAAGCGACGCGGGTAAACCAAAATCATCAGACAGGCGCTGTGGAGAATTCCTTGATATCACCAATAGTGGGTGGCCGATTGTCGCAAGATGAGTTGCAATCTTCATCACTGAATCTGGCGTCTGGTCATCAATTAGGTAACTACAACCCGCCTCTAATTCTTCACCAGAATGGTAGTCAATTATCACAGAAGGGGCAACTGTTTCTTCAATCTCCTCATCAGAAGATAATTCGCTCATCGTCCACTCACGCTTTTGTTTAGAGCGCCACCAATCAGAATCATTTTTTGTGTTGATTATCCAACCCTCAATTTTCTGCCCTGTTATCACATCTTCATCGGTGAAATGCAATTTAGCCTCAGGATGTAAATCTGCAATCAAACTAAAATCAACTTCTGTGTGAACTGAAATTCTAGAATCTTCTGCCCTAGCGCTTGTTCGCAATTCATCTAGCGCTGCTTGACCCATCAACAAAGTTTGGAATTCAAAGAGTGCCATTGCTGGTGAGCCACCTATGATGACCAATTGAGCGACGGTTGCGGGTTCAGTTGCTTGCTCGATACGAATGTAGCCGTCTCCACCTTCTCTATCAAAGTCAATGAGGAGTAACTCAAGCACCCCAGACCCGCCTCTGCGAACCTCTTTGGTAACGCCCTTGGGTAGTTCGGCCATACCTATCCTCACCCCCGTCTTACTTGACCCCCTCTTGAACGTGGCCCTCGCGCACACCGCCTGCGCGCGATTACACGACCCAATCAAAAACACCAGAAAGAAGCGAATTGAGGCGATGAAACTATCAATTTCAAAGAATTACTCCTGAATTCTCAGCCAATATCTGTTGCTCACGAATATACCATCCCCAAAAGAAAAATCCAATGGTTGCCGCCATCAAATGGGCTAGCGTAATGTACGTTGAAATACCGTTGAAATACCTATTCCAAAATTCAAAAGTAAACAGCATTGCTGGCATTAACCATTTGTATCTTGAGTGATTTGCTAGTGCGCCTATTAGCCCCATGAAACCTACTGAACCGCCGCTCCAGATTCTTTGTAACCCATCAGAAAAAAGTGCATATTCTGGAAATAAGTAATGGCCAATATGCATACTAAGTCCGCAGATAATTGAAACAATCGCAATAATTCCAAAGAAGAGAAAAATTGTTGCTTTTGTCCCGTTTATTCCTTCAAATGATTGAGTGAAAATTAGTGTGCAAAAAGTCACGAAGAAAATATGTTGGTAGCTGTTGTGAAACCAAGGTGCAGTGAAAAATGAAATTAGAAAATTAATGGGAGAAGTAAACATTTCACCGGCCCAAATTGTAGTCGCACAAGTAATCTGAAAATCAACGCTGTAACAATCGCTCCAATGTGGCGTGGAACCAATATAATTCCACACACCAACAATGGTAATTGCATATATTAGAGTGAATTTCCTTGTTCTAAGAAAGTTTTCAATATTCAAAACATTACCCTGATAATCACGCCATGGAAGGAGAATAGGCAAAATTGGTTTAACCTCACGACTCATCAATTCACCCTCTTGAAGAGAAAGATGTGCGGCAACATCACTTTGTCGAGAATTGCCATCTGACTTGAACAACTCGGTCGCAAATTGAATGTATGTCTACCTCTAACGGGTAGCATGGCCGACCTACCTGACAACGCCAGCCTCTGGTCGGTCAACAGTGATATTGCCGGCATTCAACGACAAAATATCATCAATGCAGTATTCACAATAATCATCGGAATTTTTGCTATTTTCTTCTGCTTTAAGATACTAACACTCGTCAACTTTTCCAATATATTATTACAAATTATTGTAGTTGCAATTGCCTCAGCAATACTATGGGAACGGCTTTTGAAGAATGTAAAAAGAAACGAAATATTGGCTCTTGTAGCAATTGGAACAGGGCACCCTTGGCACCCTGGGGAAAGTATTGATGACACTTCAGTGTGGGTCAGCGATGGCACGAAATGGCACGAAATACCACAAAAAGCCCGCTTATTTGCAGTCGGCGACCCTATTCTTGCACGCACTCTTATCAAAAAAGATAACATGAATGGGAAGATAATATTGTACTGGAATTACCCACTTAACCAAAATATTAGAAAAGTGATTTCACACATTAATCAAGCACTAACATTTCGTGACGCACAAGAACGTGATGATGGATTTGAAGACCCAATTGAAGATGCACGCATCCGTGAAGATGAAGAGTTCTATCCTACCAAGAGAGTTTGGCAAGATACTTCTGTCTCAGGGGCAATGAGCCCACAACCAGGTGCGCTGCTCAGAAAGATGCGTAGAGCGGAAATAGATTCGACGCGAGATATTACTGCAGGCAACTTGAAAGAAGAGGAATATTAGGACATTGACCTCGATTCATTGGTCAATGTTAATGCGTCTTATTGAACGGAGAGAACGTTATGGAAGCGTGGCGAGAGCGTTTGACGTCGCTTGATGACTCGCAACAAGAGATGCTTCTTGGCTCTTCACTCTCTCAAAGATTTGCAGCGTGGCCGTTAATTATTAGCCAACCAGCAATAGTTGGTGCATTCTATGGGTGCCTAGTCACCATCGCCCTAATTTTACCAATTGGATATCACAATGAATGGAATCTTGAAGCGTGGTTCAATGAAGCATCTTTCAGAGGTTTGAGTGTGGCGCTTGGCCTTGCTATCGCAGGCCAATTTTCTGCAATTGTAGCCAAGATTTTGCCTCGCCCACCAATAGCACCACCAAGAGTGCTGATCTATACCATGCCATTCGTTGGATTTGCCATACTACTTGGGAATTGGATGGGGATTGCTGTTGCCATTCCAGAAATGTTGGCATGGATATTGATGCTTGCATCTGGCCCAATATATGTTCATCTTTCATGGGCCCCACGCCACCGAATGCTAACAATGCTTGAAGATGGAAGGGACCCGTTTGGCCCAGCAAACTTTCAAATCGAACAAATAGAGATGGAACAAGAACTAGAAGATGCTGTCAATGCTCTTGACGAATAACTTCAGATTAGGCCCACAATTTTGCCTGCTTTCTCATATGCAACTAGAATTTCATTCAGTTGCCCATCACTCAATCCTGCTGACAATTGGTTCCTAACACGGGCTTTATCTCGCGCTACCATCGGGAATACGATAGCGCCTACAACTACTCCGAGTTGACGCATTTCTGCTGACAACTGCTTTGCAACAGCAGATTCACCACACATCACCGGAATAATTGGTGTGGTTGACATTCCCAAATCAAAACCAAGAGATTCCATCTCCTTACGGAAGTGGTCGGTATTCGCCCAAAGTCGCGCATGATGTTCAGGCTCTTCCATCAAAACTTCAACAGCAGCTTTCTGTGCTGCTGCGACACCTGGCGGCTGGCTACCCGAAAGCAACCAAGACCTTGAGTGGTTGAGAGCGTGTGTACGAACCTGTTCACTACCAGCAACTATTCCCCCTTGAACACCTAGAGCCTTGGAGAATGAACCTATCTCAAAATCAACTCTTCCTTGTAACTTGAAGTGGTCAACAATCCCTGCGCCTCTGTCACCCAAAACGCCCTCTCCGTGACAATCGTCAACAAAGACCATCGCGCCATGCTCCTCGGCCAATTCAGTTATCTCGTCTAATGGAGCAACATCACCGTCCATTGAAAAGACGCCATCTGTAATGATTAGTTTTCTCTCGCTATCAGAATGTTGCTTGAGAACTTGCTCAAGTGCCGCAACATCATTGTGCGGATAGACTGCCCTGCTTGCCTTAGTCAATCTCACACCATCAATGATAGAACCGTGATTCAACTCGTCAGAGATGATGACATCCTGCTTGCCAGTAACAAGTGTTGGAATGAGACCAACATTGGCTGTATATCCCGCTGAATAGATGAGAGATGCTTCTACGCCTTTGAATTCTGCAACTTTTCTCTCAGCCTCCAAATGGATATCCATGGTGCCGCTAATTGCTCGCACTGAACCGCTGCCCGCACCATATTTTTGGGTTGCAGCAACTGCTGCAGCCACCACTTTGGGATGAGTTGTCAAGTTGAGATAATTGTTTGCTGAGAGCATTATCATATCTTGTCCATCAACTGTACAACTAGGTGTGCTAGCAGATTCAAGAGTGGGCGGTTCCCACTGCAAATTCTGAGATTTTAGGTCGTCAAAACGCTCTCGCATCCACGGAATATCCCTCGCCATCGTATCTTTGAAACGGAGCCACCCTTTTTGGGTTCCGCCGCAATTAGCAAATGGTGATGAATCACTCATTCAGAGAATTTTGGCAATTTCAGCAGCAAGAACAGGCATCGCCTCTTCCCATGTTGCAACTATTCCATAATCAGCAACCTTGAAGATTGGTGCTTCAGGATCTTTGTTGATTGCAACGATGTATTTGCTAGTGCGCATTCCGGCAAGATGCTGGATTGCACCGCTAATTCCTACAGCAATGTAGAGACTTGGATTTACCGTCTTGCCGGTTTGACCGACTTGCATAGTATGTGGTATCCCGTCCCATGCATCGACTGCTGCTCGGCTTGCACCTACTGCACCACCCATCTCGTCAGCCAAAGCGTAGAGTTTGTCAAAATTCTCAGGACCACCCATACCGCGACCTCCAGAAATAATGATATCTGCATCAGCAACATCTAGCCTTTCACTGGCTTTTGCAATCGCTTCCTGTACTGCAATCTTGACATCACCACTCTGTTGAACAGTGGCTGTTTCTGCACTTCCACCGCCTCCAGCAGGAGCAAATGTGTTGGCTCGCAATGTCACACCGCAGTCACCTGAAACAGTAACTTCTTGCATCGCTTTGCCAGAATAAATTGGATGAGTCATGTTGAGACCGGGACTCATTGAGACAACATCTTGCACAACAGGAATTCCACGACGTGCAGCAATTCTTGCCACAACATCTCTTCCTTGAGCAGTTGCTGCTCCAACGATAACTCCGCTACCAGCCGCAGCATCAAATGCTGCAGCCCAAGCGCCGCCATCAAAAGTTGAGAAGCAATCTCCAGTGACTGAAAGTACCTTGCCGACACCTGCGATTCCTGCTGCCTCATCAGCACCAACCCCTCCGCCGCAAAGAACGGTTGGAGAAGCACCGAGTGAAGATGCCGCACCGACCAATTGGTTTGTTACAGCGTGAAGTCCATTTCCTTGAGTTTCTGCAATGATTGTAATATCCATATTTACCCCTCCTACAATACCTTCGCTTCGTCACGCAACAGTCCAACTACTTCTGGAACACTACCTGAACCTTCGTAGGTCTTCCCTGGTGGCTTTTCCGCCGGCGAAGAGTGACCATTGAAATTGACAGTTGATGAACCTACATCTCCGGCTACGACATCGATTTGTGCCCTCTTTGCCATCATGATTCCACGGACATTTGGACGGCGTAAGTCAGATGCTGTTTTGGTAAAAGTGACTACGGCTGGTGCTGCGACTGTGACCTTTTCACTGCCGCTAGCAGCTGGACGCAGATAGGTTGTGCCAGCAGCATCAAACTCGCTGACTTCAACAACACAACCAGCACCAAGAAGTTCAGCAACGCCTGGACCTGTTGAGCCTTGATTTCGGTCTGCTGACTGCTTTCCGCAATAGACCAGTTCTGCACCTGCTGCCTGAACTGCATTGGCCAATGCAGATTGAACTTGCTTTGAATCTAAATCCTGCCAACTGTCATCCCAAATACGGACCAACTTGGTAACACCAAGAGCCGCAGCATCCTTCAGAACCTTGTCTGCTCTTGCAGGACCCAATGTGATTGCAGTGATTGAACCACCTGCTGCCTCAGTATGCTGCAATGCAGCCTCCAAAGCGTACTCATCGTATGGACTTGTGACCCAACTTGTAACTGCGGATTCATCAACTCTACCACCTACAACTACGATTTTCGCATTTGTGTCGGGGACCTGCTTCAACAACACGGCAATTTCTACCATGAATTGGGCGACTTAAGACCCCTCTATGAACATTAGCCACCCGTCAACTGTCACCCGTAGGGTGAATATTCAATAATAATAAATGAAAATCTCTTCAGTATAGATGTAACAACTACAAAATTCCAAACAATATCTTTTGAGGGAATTACTTAATTCGCAAGTATCGCACCCTCAACATTAATTGAGAATCATTGATGAATTAGTCATTTTTATTTGACTTTAAGAGCAAACCGATTATTACAACACAAAATAAACCTATAATTATGAATGCTGAAATCATAATAATCGACCCAGAAACAACTGTCCCTAATCCTTTATCATCCACTGAAGAACTATCGCCACCATCATCTGAAAAGGTACAATCACCCGAATCAACTGTTGCATCGGGATTGTAATTCATTGCACTTGGGTAAGTACAACCAATCACACTCTCCAAAGGCGGTTCAGAATATGAGCAAGAGCCGTCGTCATCCGTTGCATTAGCATCAAAATTGGTGGCGGTGGAATTCATACAACCCAACACTAGAACTGGCGGTGGTGGTGGCGGAGGATATTCGCAAGAGCCATTATCAACAGTAGCATTCACATCAAAATTGGTAGCTGTAGAATTCATACAGCCTTCCACAGGAGGTGGCGGATATTCGCAAGAGCCATTATCAACAGTGGCATTAGCATCAAAATTCGTGGCTGTGGAATTCATACAGCCATCCACAGGGGGTGGAGGATACTCACAAGAGCCATCATCAACCGTGGCATTTGCATCAAAATTGGTGGCTGTGGAATTCATACAACCTTCTACAGGGGGTGGAGGATATTCACAAGAGCCATCATCAACAGTAGCATTTGCATCAAAATTGGTGGCTGTGGAATTCATACATCCTTGAACTGGGAGTGGAACATTCCTCACAGCCCTAACAAAATTATTGATTCGAATTACATCACCTTGTGGCCCGTGACCATTGGGGTAATCTGCGGGATCACCATCTTTTGGGTCGCTCCTTTGAGCACCTGCGCCATGGACGTCCAGCAATACATAAGTCCCACTATTTGGAGGCTGTTGCATCCAACCTAACGCCTCACCAAATGCGACATAAGATGCAGTTCTACCGTCATTTCCGTCTTGGTGAGTTGCATGGGTAGTGCTAGACCAATAGAAAGCCCAGTTTACATTGTTCCCTTCATCAATAATCTGTGTTGAATTGAATACGGGGTCAATAGCTGGAGAATTTGTTGTTTGTGGCGAACGAGAATAATCAAGAATACTTTGAAGTTCCTTTACATTTGGAAGTCGCCAATCATCATGGCCAGCAAAATTAAGTTGCTCAGCATGAATAAGAGCATCATTCCAATTCATTCCCGAACCACTATCATCTCTCTGCCACATTAGTCCTGTATTACGGTCAGTGATTGTTCCATCCCCATTATCAACAAAATCATTGACACCATAAGTCTCCACATCACGAACATATTGAATGAACATTAGTTTAATTTCACCATTTCCTTTGACCTTTGGATACCCTTTGATACGCCCGTCTGCAAAGTTCACACCAAAGACCGTGTCATCACTATTCATTGTCGTAGAAACATACTCGGTGCTCGACCAATATTGGGAGTCGATGATTCTTTCATTCTGAGATTCATCTCCATACTCAAATCCGAAATAATTTGTATCAATAAAAGGTGTCAATGTACTAGTATCAGAACCTTGGTAACTACTTGGGTCCTCGCCTCTGAAATCTATTAATGAATAGAGTTCTTTGATTGTAGGCACTCGCCAATCACTGAACCCCCCTGTATTAATTGTACTTGCATCTGCAATGGCATCATCCCATTTCGCTTTTACAAAACCATTCGGATTCTCTTGCCACATTAATCCAGTAACAAGGTCAGTGATGGTCCCATCTTCATTGTCAAGGTACGATGGCTGAACTCCATCATGCTGAGCATCTTGACCAACAAAATCACCAACAGTAGGACAAGTGATTATGGTTAATTCACCATAACATTCATACTGTCCTGTATCAACTATTGTGTAGTCTAATTGTGATTCATCAATATCCCAATCATCCGCGATTCCGTCACCATCTGAATCAATCAACGGATCACAACCATCAGGAATTCCATCAGCATCTACATCGATATTATCATCAAATCCATTGCAAATATCTGCATTATCCTTGACGCCATCGCCATCAGAATCATCAATACAACCATCCCCATCTGAATCCCAAGGAATTGATTCTTCATTGCCACAGTTATCTGTCCATGATTCAATATAATCTCCAGGTGTCATACTTTTGCCTGCGAAACCCGGAAATGAACTATTGTAACGATTAGCCTTGAATACGACATTCTGCAAAGAATTAGGGTTTTGCCCTTGAGGTATAGAGTCACCTTGAGTCAACGGCCCACTATTGACTACAGGATTGATATATTTCCAAACAATATCACCTGACGAGTCTATCTCATAGAATATCCCTTCAACACCTGAAGTCACCAACGTATTTCCATTTTCTAGTCTTTCAACCCCTCCCAAAGAATTACCGAACATATTGGCACCTTGGTCCCATGTCCAATATGGTGCTGCAGGCCCCCAAGAACTACCTGATTGAAGGGCGTATTCTCCATTCACCAATGGTGGAGAGATGGTATCTACCGACGAATAACTACTAATGCGCCCTGCGCCATTGTTGAAAACAATAAAATCACCAGCACCAGTTCTACCATCCTGTATCCATTGAATATCATGTTGTCCAAACAACTGTTGGTCTTGTGAAGTGCCGGCGCCATAGGCTTCTGGATTACCCCAACGATACAGAATATCTCCACCTTTACCTGAGTCTCCACCTGAATGTGATGCTGCTTCCAAAGTCGTCGTGCTATGGTCAATGACATAGAATTCGTTCGTATTCTTGCAAGAAAGTACTATCTGGTCTAACGCAGGATTGTAATCAATCCCATTACAATGCATCCAATCAGAACCATATTTGGTGTTCTGATTACTCCCATCAGCAAAATTAATGTCAAGTAATTCTGGATGGTTTGCAACAACTCCATAATTGTCCTTTGTAACATCATAATCCTGAATTAAATGGTCCCAAATGTGCCATTCCCAAACAATATTTGCCTGATTAGAACCAAGTGGTTGAATCTCTATTATGTGGTCGGGCCAAAGAGAATTTTGAGTCATCTTGCTTGGATCACGACCCGCATCTTCTGATTCCGTTTCACTTTTCAATTCCCAAGCAATCATCAGGACGTTGCCATTGGGCATTGGCTCAATATCGTGATGGCTGCGCATTGTTTCTCCATCGTAATTCCACTCCCATTCAATTTGACTATCCCAAGACAATCTCTCAACTTTTCCTGCGACTCCACCGCCATTAAAGGTTGAACTACCACTAGCGCCAAGATTTTCTGTCCTGAGTAAATCACCATCATCTAGTATGTAGGCTGAAAGTCCTGGACGCAAACCACTAGGTGAATTCCAAGAATGTATTTCACGTCCATGTGTGTCAATCAAATATGTGCTTGAAGATGACATTGGTGAAAAAAGCGTATAATCTTCGTTTGCACCATTGTCACAATAAATGAGCCCGACTGTCCATGTAGTATTTCGATTGGCATTGCAAATGGGTTCAACAATAACATTATTCTCACTTGCTACAACCGTTGTTGAGGCTGTCAATATTAATGTGGGCAACATAAACAATGCTACAACTACGACAACTAATGCACGACTCATGTTTTTGGGTGGTGTTGTGTATCTATTAATGAATGCCACTTACAATTACCAATTCATAAGTACATATACTAGCAATTATTGAATAGAAAATGCAACATCAGCCCTATTAACGAAGGAAAATTAAGAGTGAAACTAATACTCTTTTCATTAATAATCAAAGTGAACGAGTGAAACTTTGAATGCCCGTAATATGGCGTCCAAGAATCAAATTGTGAATATCATGAGTGCCTTCGTAGGTCTTAACCGACTCCAGATTGGCCATGTGGCGCATGATACAATACTCATCCAATATTCCATTTGCGCCGTGCATATCTCTAGCCATTCGAGCAATTTCCAGCGCAATATCTACATTGTTCATTTTAGCAAGAGAGATGTGCTCAGGGATCCAATCCCCTGTATCCTTCTTTCGACCTAATTCCGAAGCGAGCAACTGGCCCTTAGTAATTTCACGAAGCATCCATGCCAACTTGTTTTGAACAAGTTGGTATGCAGCAATAGGATGGTCAAATTGAATACGTGAAAGAGCATACTCTTTGGCAGAATCAAAGCAAGCTTGAGCAGCCCCAAGAGCCCCCCAAGAAATCCCATAGCGTGCATTGTTCAAACAAGAGAAGGGTCCGCGCAGACCCTTTACGCCCGGCAAAATTCTATCCTTTGGAATCTTGCAATCTTGGAATACTAATTCACTAGTAACACTCGCTTTCAATGAGTGCTTCCCTTTCATTTCAGGTGCTGAATATCCTTCATCACCGGTTTCAACAATGAAACCACGAATGACGCCATCCAATTTCGCCCAAACAACTGCTAAGTCGGAAATTGTACCATTAGTAATCCACATTTTTGCGCCATTCAGCAAGAAGTGGTCTCCCTTATCTTCAGCCTTGGTTATCATGTCGCCTGGATTTGAACCATAATCAGGTTCCGTTAATCCAAAACAACCGATGAGTTCACCTGTAGCCATTTTTGGCAAATATTTGTTCTTCTGTTCTTCACTTCCAAAGTCCCAAATTGGATACATTGCTAGAGAACCTTGAACGCTAGCAAAAGAACGCAGACCTGAGTCGCCTCGTTCTAATTCACGGCAAATCACACCGTATGCAGTATATGACAAACCAGGGCAACCGTATCCTTCTAACGGAGCGCCTAATACACCCATTTCCCCAAGAGCAATACGCCATTCGTCAAGAAAAACGCCTTTATGGCACGCATCTTCTATCTTTGGAAGAACTTCTTCTTCGACCCAATCGCGCACCATATCGCGCACCATTATTTCCTCTTCAGTCAGTCGAGAATCAACATCATAGAAATCAAGAGCCTCGTATACCAAGTCAACACCCTTGGTGATTGTCCGGTAGTGAATGGCTCATCAACCCTCCGTAGGAGGGAATTCGATTATTTCTTTCTTCGACGAGTAGAAGGTGATGCTTGCTTTCTCGCTTCTCTCTTGGCTACTCGACGCGCATTTGACCATGCAAGGTACTTCTTCTGCAACTTAGGGGAACTAATGTAAATCAACCCTAACACTACACCGGGTACTGTGATAATCACAAACATCGGAGCTAGTGCAGAAACTAGATTCTCACTAATCGTATTTGAAGGAGGGTAATACTTCACAACTCTACCATACGAGGTAATCCCAAAACCAACCTCTGAACTTTCTGACCAACTGCCAACAAGTGATTCGCCTGCCATTGCAGGGTCGGTATTTTGAACATCTGAATTGCCCAACCAAGGGAAGGCAACGCCCATCTTATCCTCGCCAGCCATTATCTCCCAATCAACCCAACCAAATGGTGCTGTTTGTAGCAACAGGTGTTCGTTATCTCTAGCATGTATTCCGACAAATTCGCCAGAAATTTCAACTTTTTTGACCAATACATAAGAAGAAGATGGACTGTTTGAGTTGAGTTCGACTACACCTACTGATTGACTTTTCCCAACAGCATAACAGCGTTCTCTTTCAGGATGAGGGCATTCAACTGAAAACCAACGATTCCCCTCGCTACCGGTTAGCCAATGTAATTCATGTTCTTGATCAATGAGAGCAAGGCCATCATCTTGTGTTGCAACCACACAAACTGAATGCATTTTGTGAAGGCAACTAATATCAAGTATTTCGGAATTCTTTGTTCCGTTAATTGGGAAATATTCAGAATATCCATTAGCATCTTCTCTGAATCTCGTCAAGAGACCATTGTCATCACCAATGTAAGCCCAGTTTCCTGAGGAGTCCCAAGTTACTGCAGTCAATTGACTACCCATGAGGCTGGCTGTTGAACCAGCAACATGGCCTACTGAGTGGTCGTTACGAGTATAGCGCAACAATGTGCCATCATTTCCCGCTATCAGAGCCGTCAAACCTTGAGGGTGCCAATCAACATCTTTTAGGTCATCGTCATCATTAGTATTGAGTTCTACTTGTACAATTGGTTCGCTTGAAGAAATAAGGTGTGCATAACCAAAAATACCAACCAACAATACATCTTCTCCATCAGGAGAAATTGCTATCTCTTCTATTCCAATATCCGCATCACCAATAACTAAGACAGTCGTTACATCAACTACAGAATCCATCTCTTGTGCTAAGGTAGTAGGAATGAGCATCAGGAGCAACATGAGCGGGATAATGGCCCTTCGCATGAAACACGCCACCGGCCTCAATGATTTATCCTTCACGGATAGCAAACAACCCCTTCTAGAAGAATAAGTTTGAACCACATGAGCATCTCCGCCCCATACATGGAGACCTTTGAGGTTAAGCGAGGAGTTGTGAAAAGTGTGGGTGCTGAAGGAGGGCTTACTGCCCTAGGAAAGCAATATTTTGAGAGTGTAGAGGCATCAGGAGATGATTCATTTTCTGGTCATTTTGGTATTTTAGTCAAAGTTCACGCTCATTATGACGAAAAGGGAAAACTATCCACTGATGTTGAACAAATGAAAGGTTCAGATTTGGAAGAATTTCTTTCATCAGATGGCGGCAGAGAACAAGCGATGGAATCTCGCCGCCGCTGGTCTGGATTCCTTGATGCCGCAACTGGATACAGTGCGAAACAACGTGGTGACAAAGCCAAAGAAGCGACCAAGAAGGCTTCCAAAGCAAAATCTGCGATATCACAAGCGCGACACTTCATGAAAATGAGTGATGTTGATTCGGAAATTGCTTCGCAGGCTGAAGAACTAATTACTGAAATTGAAGAATGCCTCAACAGAGGAGATGTCACTCGCGCTGCAAGCCGCGGCGAGAAATTAGGAAAAATATTCTGAAGGTGGAAACATGGAAGCAGAAGACCTTGCATCGCTCTCCGAAGAGCAGCGACAATTGGTTGAGGCTATGTTCTCTGGTGTTGATGAAGTAGTAGGAGTTGACCATCTTGTCAACTGCTTAACAAATTCTACCTCGCATGCTAGCGATGGCATTTTACGAGCCTATGTAGGATTTGAGCCGTCAGGAAAGGCACACATCGGCTGGAAGATAATCGCTCAAACATTGCGACGCCTACTTGATGCAAATGTCAATGTTCTAATTTTCTTAGCCGACTGGCACGCTTGGGTCAATGACAAGTTCGGCGGCGATATGGAGAAAATAAAACTCACAGGAGCCTACATGGAAGAGGTATTTCGTGCCCTACTAAATCATCCCGAAGAAGGAGATGGTGCTGGACAATTACGATTCCTATACGCCAGTGAATTAATGGATTCTGGGGATTACTGGGCAACAGTCCTACGCTGCTCAAAAAATATGAGCCTAAAACGAGTTAGGCGCACTTTCAGCATCATGGGTCGTGCCGAAGATTCTGCAGATGGAGATTTGTCAAAATTCTTCTATCCTGCAATGCAAGCCGCTGATATCTTTGAACTAAATATTGACATCGCTCTTGGAGGGATGGATCAGCGCAAAGCCCACATGTACATGCGACAAGTTGCTGACCACTACAAGTGGACAAAAGCAACTTGCGTTCACACCCCTATTCTATCGGGATTGCGCGCTGTTGGCGGCCGCATGGAATCATTTGACCACAAGATGAGTAAATCCGACCCGTCGGGTGCAATTTTACTCCATGACGAGGGAAATAAACTACGCAAAAAAATGCGCAAAGCATTCCTTGACCCACAAGAAGATAATTCTCCTGTGTATGAATTAGTTGAATACATTATTTTGCCAGAATTAGGTACCTTAACAATAACTCCGAAACCGGAGTACGGAGAGCCTAGCACGTGGGATAACCTAGACGCTATCAAAACCGCAATATCTAGTGGAGAGATGCATCCCATTGACCTAAAATTTGGTGTCGCTGATGCTTTGGTTGAGATTCTTGCGCCTCTCGCAACCCATTTTGAGAAAAATCCAAGTCTGCTTGAAAAAGTCAACGAGATTACTACCTAAAATCAAACTTGTTGCCACTTTTTCACTTGAATGAAACAACTACCATTCGCAAATAATAATAATATCCTGAATATTCTATTTTCTTACATTAATAGTGATATTGTGCTTTGATGTTGGGAGAGGGTTCTAAAGCAACTCGCGCGCAGACAAAAAATAGGAATTAGCATGGGTGAAGTTGGTATTGATGACATCGCCATCCATTTCCCCAAGATTTACTTCGATATGAAGGATTTCGCCGAAATGAGAGGTGCGGATTATGGTAAATTAAACCGTGGACTTGGACTCGCTGCAATGTCTGTGCCAGACATTCATGAAGATACCGCGACAATGGGTGCAAACGCTGTTACTCGCTTAATTGACAGAAATGGTCTAGACCCACGCACAATAGGTCGAATGTATCTCGGAACTGAATCAGCACTTGATGGTGCAAAGCCAACTGCAACATACATCCTTGATATGCTCACGCAAAGATACTCTCACCAGTATGGCGAAGATTGTTTCAGAAACTGCGATGTTGTTGATATGACCTTTGCCTGCATCGGCGCTGTAGACGCTCTTCACAACACACTTGATTGGGTTGCAAGAGGTGGCGAAGAGGACAAGCGTGTTGGAATCGTAGTATTCTCGGACAACGCCAAGTATGACCTAGAGTCAAGTGGTGAATATACTCAAGGTGCCGGCGGAGGAGCAATACTTGTTCGCCACAATCCTCGTTTGATTTCTATTCCAGACCGTTGGGGAATTTCCACTACTCCTGTTCACGATTTCTTCAAGCCACGCAGAGAGGTCTCACTCACATCAGTCATCACTCATGTTCTACAACTAGCAAAAGAAGCCGGCGCTACTCTCAAAGACGGTTTGGCTGAAAGAATGGTAAAACACCTTCCAGAATCCACCGTTCGCCGCCTAGGAATCTTCGCTCATGGTGAAGAGATGGTCCAGGTCCACCGCGACGAACCTATTTTTGATGGACAATTTTCAAACCGCTGTTACCAAGAGGCAGTAAAGACTGCTTTTCTTGATTTCCAGCGCAAAGCTATCAAAGACAAGCGTTACAATTCCAAGGAAGATGAAATTCTGACTTCACAATGGATTCGTATCATCATGCATCTCCCGTATGCTTTCCAAGCAAAAAGAATGTTTCCCGATGTTTTCCGCCACGACCGCCGAGATGAACCGGTATGGGCTGAAATTGTTGCAAATATTGGCTCAGAGCCAGAACGAGAAAACTTTGAAGATACACCTGAGGGTGAAATTGAATGGGAAAAATCTCAAGATGTTTATCGAAGAGCAATTTCAAAAACTGAGCAATATCAAGAATTCCATGAACAACGAATTGAGAAGGGACAGCGTGCGTCCAGTTTAATTGGCAACCAATATACTGGCTCCATCTTCCTTGCAATCATGTCAACCTTTGAATCTGATTACGAAGATAACGAGAACATTGAAGAAAATTACTTTGGAATGTGTGGTTATGGCTCTGGTGCAAAAGCCAAAGTGTTCGAAGGACTAGTTTCACCACGCTGGAGAGAAGTGGTCTCACGCTGGAATCTGTTTGAGAGAATGGCAGGAAGAGTTGCTATTGACCAGACAACATACGAAGCGCTTCACAAAGGCCTCCGAGAAGAAAGCGTTGTTGAGCCAAAAGGCGAATTTGCACTTGTTGAAATTGAATCAGAAGGTGTCTATGAAGGCGCTAGAACTTACCGCTGGGTTGCTTAATGCAACTAATTTGTAACTCAAACATCGTATAAGTAATCAAGATACTCTTCAGGAGTTAGTAGTTCTTCCTCATCTAGATCATCTGGCCTAATGTTCATCAACCATCCATGCCCGTATGGGTCATCATTAACTAATTCAGGGCTATCTTCAACTTCCCCATTAAGTTCAATCACATGACAAGCAACCGGTGCGTCGACAACGTGCGTGCCAGAAGTACTTCGTAGGGTTGCAAGAGTTTCATCTGCGAGAACTTCATGACCACTAGCACCTGCTTCGCGAGCGCCAGTTCCAACTTGGTCAGAATCTTTCTCTTCGGAAAATTCATCATATTCATCATCATCTTGTGATTGAGAAAGTACTACAGATATCATATCTCCTAATTCAGCCTGTAAAAAATCTGTAATACCTATTTTGAACAAGTCACCTGTTTCTTCATCTGATTCTAATTTTGAGAACCAGAGGTGAGCCTTTGAATACTTGCGATCATCAATAATTTTGAATTCAATATAATCTTCCTCATCCGACACTAAAAATACCCCTTTTAGCGCGGCGACTTTCGCTTTATATTTAAAAATTTAAGTTGACATCCCTGAAATTGAATAATCAAGCCCATCAAGGAACCCGTTATGAACAAGTGACTAATCGCCCTACTTGCGGTGAGATGTATGGACTTCCAAGAGACCGACGAACAGACCATGATTAGAGAAATGGTTAGAGATTTTGCAGAGTCAGTATTACCCCCCACTATTGAAGTGAGAGATAAAGGACAAATCGCACCTACTGAAGAATGGAAGCAATTTTGTGCAGAAACCGGACTTCAGGGGATTACCATCGCCGAAGAATACAATGGTATGCCAGTTGATGACATCAGCGAAGCAATTATCATCGAAGAATTAGCTAGAGTGGACGCTTCATTCTCTGTGTTTTATGGAGTTCATGTTGGGCTTTGTTGCAAGACCATTACTCTTCATGGGACTGATGAGCAGAAACAGCAATATCTACCTCAATTAGCAAATGACAAAATTGGCGCATACTCACTTTCAGAAGCCGGTGCGGGTACTGACGCAGCGGCTTTATCTTGCAAAGCAAAACTTTCTGAAGACGGTTCGCATTACATCCTAAACGGCATGAAAATGTGGGTTACAAATGGGGCATCAGCAGATATTTATGTCCTCTTTGCCAAAGTTGTTGACCATCCAGAATATGGTGTGAAAAAACATGGAGGCACAACTGCTTTCATCGTTGAAAAAACATTTGATGGATTTACAGTAGGCAAGAAAGAAGACAAACTCGGAATCCGCAGTAGTGACACATGCACACTCGTTCTTGAAGATTGTATTGTGCCTGTTGAAAATGTCCTAGGAGAAGTTGGAAAAGGATTCTCAATCGCTATGAATGCACTTGACAATTCACGAATTGGTATCGCAGCCCAAGCACTAGGCATCGCTCAAGGAGCATTTGAAGCCGCACTCAAATACTCACAAGAGAGAGAGACTTTCGGCAAACCTCTTGCCGCCCACCAAATGATAACATCGTACCTTTCAGACATGGCAACTAGAGTAGATGCTGCCCGTCTTTTGGTCTACCGTGCCGCCAAGGCAAAACAGTTGCACTACGAAGAAGGGGCACCTAGACACACAACTGAAGCAAGTATGGCAAAATTGTATGCAGGAGACACTGCCATGTGGGTTGCTGAACGAGCAGTTCAGATTCATGGTGGATATGGATATGTCACTGAATTCCCTGTTGAGAGGTTCTTCAGAGATGCAAAAATAACCCAAATCTACGAAGGGACACAAGAAGTACAACGATTAGTGATTGCGCGTAATCTCAAACTTTGAGTCACGGCCAGCAAAAACTGGGCCATTCATTATGCTCACTATCTTGCCAATTAAATTGTCCCAACTCGTTACTCAACTCGTCTAGAGAACTAATGTCGTTGACAACCTGAATTCGATGAAGCCAAGACTTCAATCTTCCTAGTTTGATGCCTGGCGTCAATCCAGTTTGTTCAACAATCCAATTACCATCTGCAAGAGGAGCATTACCAGCAATGTTTGGAGCCAAATTCTCCAATGCTGACGCTACCTGTTTTGCACCCTTACTGCCGCGAGCAATATCGCAAGAAAGTTGAGTCGTCAACCTTTCATCAACCACTGCTCTGTAAAGTCTCAATTGAGGGATGTCATCGGCATCAGGAAGATGATTCATTCTCTCCCTCAAAGCCATTACCTCTTTCATCACCGATTTTTCCATCTTCAATTCACGCATTAATTGGGTTGGAGACTCACCACCAAATAACATTGCTAAACGTGCTGAAATAATTGCTTCAGAATCAGAAATATTCAACTCGCTTTGACCTGTCAAATCGTACACATAATTTGAAAAAATAAGGGACAAAATGCCATCATTGCTCATTTTTTGCAACACCTCAGCAGCATGTTGGCCTGCCAAAATTCGTTTCAATTCCTGCCAAATTCTCTCTGCACTAACATTTGCCAACATCTGTTGACATTCGCGAAGAGCCGCTTCTAACTCAGCATCAGGCAACCATAATCCGGCGCCACTTTGATCCATGAACCGGTATACACGCATCAAGCGCAAACCATCTTCCGCCAACCTAAGTGAAGCATCTCCGACCGCTCGAAGAATCTTTTTTTGAAGGTCATCAAATCCGCCAAATTGGTCATACAATTGGCCTCTTGCAAGGTCAACCGCCATCGCATTAATCGTCAAATCTCTTCTCTCAAGGTCAACTAATAGTGAAGTGCCAAAATCAACTGAATCCGGCCTTCTACCATCACGGTATTCTTGATCGCACCTCAATGTAGTTACTTCAAAAAGTTCCATTTTACCCTCTATTCTAACGCTAACAGTCCCATATTGGGAACCTGTATCTATTGAATTGGGAAATATCTCCATCACATTATCTGGCTCCAAATCGGTTGCCAAATCGTAATCCTTCGGAATCAAGCCAGCTAATCCTTCACGAACACTACCGCCGACAAGCCAAATTCCACCACCTGCTTGAGCCACTCTTGAAACGATTTCAAGAAGGTCTTCAGGCAACGATTCAACCCATGATTCCATCTCTATAGGCAAGGCTCTACTAGGTACATCAGCAAGCCTACCTTCAGGCAGCGCGGCTAGTCTAGTGAATGGTCCCACAGACAACCCACAACGGCAACTGCTTTCAAGGGCAACGGCGAGCCGCAGCCGTGGAGATAGAACTTGTACCTATTGAGTGGCTTAAACCACACGAGGAAATTAAGCCCAAAAAAGTGGATGAATTAGCAAGTATCACAAAAAAATGGGGCTGTTATACAAAACCACTTCTCGTTGATAGTGAAACTGGCACAATCCTTGATGGACACCATCGCCATCAAGTTGGTTTTCAATTAAATCTAAAACGACTTCCTGTTGTACTTTTTGATTACCTAAATGATGATTCCATAGTAGTTGAGGCTTGGCCGAATTGTGGATTAGAATTTCTAAGCAAACAAGAGATCATTGATATGGCTGCTTCTGACCAACTCTACCCGCCAAAAACAAGCCGCCATACGACAGAATGGAATACACCTCCAATCCATATTTCACTCGAAACACTTGCTGAGTCAGAAGATAGCTTGTAATCAACTGATGAAATGACAATCATCAGGGCACTAAGTCCTCATGATTACCAAAACCCAAGTCTTCAAACGACGCATCAGGAGCGCCAGGATGTTGCATCTTAGTCTCAAGTAATGCCAATACTGTCGGCCATAATGGCATCAACCAATCTGATGCTGTTTCAAGCAGGTCAAATAACGGATGGTCAACTAATTCTTCACCCATATTATCAAATTTTATTATGATGTCATCGGGCTCATTATCATCGACCCATACATCATCAACATCATCATCTGGTGTGAAAAGAACTGGTGGCAAATTATCAGGCAACCCACGCAATTGTTGAGCGAACAATCTCAATTGTTCTCCCTCATTCTCATTAAAGACACCTAATTCCATACCAATTTCAAGTGCGTCTTCAAAGAGGCCTGCTAATTCTCTAGAATCTGTTGGCTCTGCTTCTGTTTCACAAATATCAACTGGGCCAAACAAAACTCCACCAAGATCTGTTTCAAACCATTCGCCCTGCTTCTCCAATTTGACAAGGCGTTGGGCAATCCTTCCACCAATCGGCACTATCACAAACCCTCCATCAGCAACACGATTTTCTAGCCAACTTGGTAATTCAGAGAGTGAACCAGTAACTAGAACCCTATTCAGGGGCTGAGGTAGATTTGGTGGTGTGTGGTTGATTTGCCTCATCTTACGTGTATGAAATGTAGCCTCACTAGGGTAATTACGCAAATGTTCTCTCACATGTTCAATGACTTGCCTGTTTGGGTCTACTATCGTAACTCCGCCCTCAGGCCCAACAATATGGCCAATTAATGCAGCCAAATAACCACCCTTGGCGCCGAGTAACAGAACTTCATCTCCCTCTTCTAACTCGAGGTGATGTAAAAGAGTGCAAATCATGTGTGGTGCAGATATTGTCTTGACCCCGCCTCCATCAGTCTCAGTGAAAACTAATGGGCGGTCATGGAAGAACGGAGTGGGGTCGTAATCAGTGAAATCAGCAACATCAACTGATAGCATCGCATCTCTGATAGCCGAATTAATAGGCACATCTGCGGCTTCTAACCGCGCCAACAAGTCCGATATCTCGCTCACGTGCCACTACCACATCACTCACCCTCCAAAAGGCTACGGGGTCGCGCCGTTCATAATGGAGAGGTTCCTCGGCCTCTTTGTCGGGCTCGTGGTCTAGCGGTTATGACGTCGCCTTTACAAGGCGAATATCGGCGGTTCAAATCCGCCCGGGCCCATATTAAAATCCTAAATATTGTCACGTAGTTTCAAGCGATTTCAAGAGAATAAATCGAAAATTGGCTCAATAATGGTGTGCTTAGAAAAATAATAGAAATCTAAGAATAATTTGGCATAATCTGCGCCACAGGGCTGAAATCGCAATAAAATGATACCCAGCACCCTCCCATATAGTCAAAAGGGGCCGCTACGCGGGCAAATTATGGCACAAGACGCCTCTGTTTTGGCAGGGCTCCTCGCCCGCCGACTAAAGCAGTCAAAAATTCATATTTCTACTGCTGAATCCTGCACAGGAGGGATGGTATCATCCGCCCTAACAGACATTCAAGGAGCAAGCCGCTGGTTCAACCAAGGCTGGGTCACATACTCAAACGAAGCAAAGATGACACAACTCGGTGTTGATGAATCACTTTTCGCCTTAGAAGAGGGGGCTGCAGGGGCTGTCAGCTCCGAAATGGCTGCTGCAATGGCAGTTGGGGCAGCAAAGATATCTGGTGCTGAAATGAGTATTTCAGTTACTGGAATTGCTGGACCAACTGGAGCAACTGAAACCAAAGAAGTTGGCTTAGTATGGGTTGGCATTTCAATCAATGGAGAAGTAACCACTAAAAGTGCAGAATTTGGTCATGGAGACCGCCATAGCAACAAAGAAGCCTTTGCCACATTTGCTCTACGAGTCGCCCTAGAAGTGTGGGGTGACCACTTTGAAACGGAAGAAGAGAACTCGGAAGAAGAGGTTGAAGAGGAGATTGTCTCAAGTTCACCTGATATCCCACAAGCACTTGAAATCCTAAATGATGGCCCTAAATCAGAAGATTGGCAAGGTGATGTTGCTTGGTCAAATGGTGAAGAAGAACCTGAAGAACCAAAAAACGAGTCTGAAAATATTCTTGACTCTGCAATATCTTGGGGAGATGAATAGATTTCTTCTATTTCTCAGAATAGACCCCCCAATTTCCGTGGTGCCTATCGCAATTGCTTAGAACGTCCACGTCTGCGTGTGAGGGTATGGAGGACGGGCGTTGGCGTACCATCTCAGTAAAACTGAGTAAAGCGTGCTTGATTCCAATCGCTGGCGTGCAAGAAAAATTGCTTTCACATAGCAACCCAGACCTCTTGATAGATACCGCAATATCTCACGGAATCAAAGGATTACTTAGTGAAGATATTCTTGAACAACTTGATGTGTTATCTCGCCCTGTAGAAGAAACACCTCAAAGTGATGATATCGAATCTACATCTATTGAAGTGACTGAATTATCTGTTGAAGAAAAATCCGAAGAAGTAAAAGCAAACATCGTCCCAATATTAGATGGAACAATTCAAACAACAGAAAATGATGACAATATTGGAAGAGTGATTGCACCAATAGACCCACCAGAAATCAAGCCAGCATCTCGGCCACACGACCTACCACATTTCTCAATTGATGGATTTTCAATGGCGGCATCAGACACTGATGTTGAATTAGATATTCATTTTGATATCACAGGAAAAAGCACTACTGAAGGCAAATTTGCAGATATTCTCTCTTGTTTTAACAATCGTCTTGACAAACTCAAAAAGATGTTAGTGGCTTCAGGACGCCTTCCTAATCGACCAATTGATGTGATCCAATTACACCGAGATAAATCTCGATATTCCAGTAACAGCAACACTGCAACCATAGTTGGATTAGTCAACGATGTCAGACTAAGTGGAGAGAAACTCAGATTCAAATTAGAAGACAAAACAGGTGATATTCATTGTATTCTCAGCCCACCACGCGCCATGGATAATTTGCCATCAGCCAAGAGAAGAAATACTATCGCTGTTGCAGGACTGATGGAGGATGATGTTGTTGGAATAACTGGTTTTGTTCTGCCAGGTGGTGGTGATAGATTCATCGTCGAAGATATCCATCTGCCGCCAATGACACGCCACGAAAAGCGTGTTGCACCTGACAATCAAGCGGTTTCAGTTGCCTTTCTTTCTGACATCCACGTTGGCTCCAACACATTTTTGCACGCCCAATGGGAAAAGATGGTCAAATGGTTTCACGAAGACCCACTTGCTAAGACTATCAAGTATCTTATTCTCTCTGGAGACATAGTTGATGGAGTTGGTATTTACAAAGACCAAGACAAGGAATTGGAAATTGTTGACCTCTACAAACAGTACGAAGAAATGGCACGTCTAACAGAAATACTACCCGAATGGGTTGAGACTATTATTCTCCCAGGCAACCACGACGCCGTTCGCCCTGCAGAACCTCAACCATCTCTAGACAAGTTGATTCAGCAATACTTCAACAGCGCAACGTTTGTGGGTAATCCATGCGATTTCAGCCTTCATGGGGTGAGAACTCTTGCTTACCACGGCGTTAGTATCATGGATTTCGTCTCATCCATTCGGCACGTCACATTTTCGGAACCAGAAAAAGCAATGGAACAAATGCTAGAAAGGCGGCACTTAGCACCTTCATGGGGTGGGAAAACCCCTCTATCACCCGAACCAGAAGACCACATGGTCATTGAGGAGATTCCAGACATCTTTGTCACTGGCCACGTTCATAGCCACCATTGTGGAGATTACAAGGGTACTACTTTGATTCAAAGCAGCACATGGCAAGACCAAACCGGCTACATGCGTATGCTTGGATTCCAACCTAAACCGTGTATTTTGACTGTAGTAAATTTGCATTCACACAAGACTGCAACAATTCCTTTTGCTTGAGGATGACAACATCTACTCTATGCGCGTCCTTCGGATTCTACCGCATCCCAATCTGCAAGGAACTTTTCAATCCCTACATCAGTCAACTCATGTTTAATCATTTGATGGAAAATAGTAGTTGGTATTGTTGCTGCATGAGCACCTAATCTAGCAGATAACTCAACATGGGCTAATGATCTGATAGAAGCGGCAAGAACCTTACATGTAATACTTGAATCATTATTCCAAGCTTGCATGATTTCGGCTATTAGTTTCATTCCATCTTCTCCTTTATCATCAATTCTACCAATAAAAGGAGAAACATAGCAAGCGCCTGCCTTTGCTGAAAGGAGCGCCTGAGAGACGCTGAAAACCAATGTCATGTTAACATCTATTCCTTCTTTAGACAGGATAGTTGTTGCCGCTAGGCCTTCAGCAGTGCAAGGAATTTTGATAATTACATTATCAGGTAACAATTCCTTTAATTCTCGTGCTTCGCTAACCATCCCATCGCAATCCATGCTGTTTACCTCAGCACTGATGGGGCCAGGACAAAGTTCTGCAATCCGCTGTATCGTTTTCTTGAAATCGCCGCCAGAACGACGAATTAGTGTGGGATTTGTTGTAACTCCGCCCAATACACCCCCAGAGGATATCTCCTCAACTTCAGCAATCACCGCACTATCAAGAAAGAGTTCCATGCAACTCTTACCAGCCCACTTCAACATGAATGTATCGCGTGAATCTGCTCCCTTGTGGCCGAAGTGAATCAATTTGGGAAATCATCACCAGAAAACAGATGCGGCCAAAGGTCTCTACAATCGTGTCCTTCAACTATCGGTACACCGGCATCTCGAAATCCTTGGTAAGCCATCTCTTTACTCGGGTTAAATCCGATGAACATGCTCCCTGGAATCATCATTGAAAGATCAGTATGGTTGTCACCAACAGAACATATTTCACTTGAGTCAAAACCGTTGATGCGGCACAATTTATTGACCATTATCGCTTTGTCATGCGCTGGAACACGAACTACCCCTTCATCTTCAAGAAATCCGTCATCGCTGTACTGGAAGCCGTTTGAAACCCAATCATCCACATTCAGCATCTTCGCAATGGAGCCGATTAACAAATCAACACCTGCGCTAACAATAGCCACATGTATACCTCGTTCTTGTAAGGCTTCAACAAGTTCTCTTGCTCCTGGATTTAATTTAACACCTTGATAACAACGCATCAATTCATCACGATGTATTTCTGGTTTAACCTGCTTCCAATGGCTAATATCATCAGCCATGAATTCCTCATCAGAAATTCCTCCGGCAAGAAATTTGTCTAACATCTCTCCACTGCTTGTACCAAAGTAATCATGAATTATACGCCATGAAGAAATAGTATCTATCAAGACACCATCGCAATCAAAGACAACTGAGCGTAACTTAGACATGTGGCTCCAACCTACCGGTTCACCTACCCTTTTATCAATGGCTTGATGGATAATAAAAACAATGAAAATGGCAATAATATGCACAAACGGCATTTAGAGTTCAAAATAAGAAAAGGCCCCACCGTCTTCCGGAATAAACCGGACTACGGTGGGGCCAAATCAGCCTCAATCAGGGCTTGCGCCCCTCAGAGGTTCGGGTGCTCGGGGGCCTAAGCCCCCAAGCATCCCTGCTTTCCACGCCCGAAGGCGCTTCTA
The DNA here is from genome assembly GCA_018650285.1 of Methanobacteriota archaeon. Classification (GTDB taxonomy): domain Archaea; phylum Thermoplasmatota; class Poseidoniia; order Poseidoniales; family Thalassarchaeaceae; genus MGIIb-Q1. The sequence goes on along the minus strand of JABIGF010000020.1, from coordinate 154,787 downwards.
TTTCCTATTCAACGGATGCTGGTTGGTGTAGCAGTGTACTGCTTTAGGATGTATGCTGCTCCACCTGGCAACTCGTACTGGATGCTAATCTCTGCGTTGTCGATGAGTCCGTCATTGTCGGTCATTCGCACATAGATTCTGTCTCCAGCTCCGAATTCGGTGATACAAGCAGATCCGCCGCGCTCACAATGCGATATGTCATCCCAGAAGGTGACCATCGCTTCGCTGTTACGAGGTGCGAAACCATACACATGTTCTACATCTCCACCCGATGGTGCGAGTGCAGTTTTGTACACTTGTTGTCCACTAGCATTATTCCACAATACCGAAACAGTGACCGCTTGAGTAGCTAAGTCAGTTGCTGCGTATGATGTGGTGATCCTCCAGTGCCACTGGTCTTGAGGTAGTCCAGTGACTTCCTGCACAGTTCTTGACTCTGCAGTGAAGGTCAGTCTTGGAACACCCTTTGTGCTGGTGTCTGCGAGTGAGCCTGCCCACACGTAGATTACACCAGCCAAGACGACTGTGATTGCTACCAAGAGGATGGTCGCGATAACTGGGCTTACTGCACGGTCATCATCAACCATTGATTCCTCTTCGAACTCTTCCTCATCCTCTTCCGAACGGGAGCGGCTTAGGAGAGCGCCGACAAAGATGCCGACTAGACCAACTGCCATCAGACTTGGTGCAAACGAAGCAACGCTTGATGCAGCCCTTGTCTCGACAATCATTGGTAACTCACTGTTGGTTCCTGAAGCAGTCATGTTGTTGTCTGCCCAGTTCTTCTCTTCCAATGCTGGCTTCTCGTACTTGCTGTTGTCAGTGTATTGTCCAGTGAATGGGTTCACTGTTAGAACATCTACGAACACTCGTACGTCCTCAGAAGTCTTGTTCAATCGAACAAAGCTTCCAACTTCAGTTTCTCCATTCCAGTCTGGTAGAGCCATGTCACCGTTTCCAGGTCCATTGCTTCCTAGACGTACACTACCTTGGTAGAGTCCTGCGCAACCTGAACAGTCTGACACATAGTATGAGACTCTCAAATCGTACAGATACTTGTACGTACCATCAGAGTTGATTGGCTCATCGCCTTCCATCTCTAGACTTACTGATACAGGGACCATGGTCTCACGTAGAACACCGTCAATTCCCTTGAAGTCCATTGGAGGTGGTGAAACACGGACTTCGTCGAAGTTGAAGTCAGGTCGTGCCTCTACTGCATTGTGAACACGGATGTATAGTGTTTCTTGGCTGCTACCTTGGTTGTATGTGCCAGTTGTTGACTGCCCGTAATTGTATTGTCCAGGAGGCGTTGCTGTATCATTCATCCATAGGTTTAGAGCACAGTATGTACCACTTCGTGGACTCATCTGGTGGATACCATCGTCTGGTGTACCATCGCCATCTGCATCCTGTAGCATATCCCACTCGCTGCTATCTGCGTCGGTGGTTGCGTCAGGGATGAGGTCAATCTCCAATGTGTGTGCGTTGTTATCAATCGTTACTGCGAAGTAATTCTGATACGGACACTGGTCAAGCGAAGCCTGGGTATCATCTACTTCCCAAGTTAGTTGCTCGATTGTATGGTCGTTATCACTCATCATTGCGGTCAAATCAACAGTCAAGAGGTCTGCGTCCTCTGTATCCTCATCAACCTGCCAGTACCATGCATCATGGGTTGCGGTTGTGTCAGTGATCTTACCTGATACCTTGTCGCCGTTTGCGTCAAGATAATCTGTGGTAATGTATGCACCTTGACTCACATTCCATGGTAGGATACGTGGCTGGTCGTTAACTGGATTGACTGTGAATGGAACACTCACAGTGGTTGCTGCATCGTTGACTGATGCACCGTCAGTTAGGTCTAACACGATATCACAAGTTCCACCTGCTTCATTGTCCTCGTTGAGGTCAATTACCAATGTGTTACTCTGTACGCTGACACTGAATGGCACACAAACTGCTGGGTCAGTCACTGCAGACCATGTGTAGGTCTGAGGTGCCTGCTCGCTGTTGTTATCTGCAGTTCCGTCTTGCTCGTTTGCCAAATCAACAACAAACGCTTCACCATTGGAACTACCTAGGTTCTTGGTAATCAAGTCCCAGGTCATTTCCTCACCAGTAATTGGGTGGCGGCGTTGTGGTTCGTCGACTACATTGTAGACTGCGTTTCCTAAGGAATCCATTGTCTCCGAGAAGACTGGCATACCAGTTGAATGGCGGTCATTGAAGATTGACGGAGCGTCATTGACGTTCTCAACACCAACTAGGATTGACTGACTGCTGTACAAACCATGCCCATCCATGACGGTCAAGTAGAGACGGTGGTTACCGAACTCATCTGCGTCAGGTGTAATGGTCATTGTCTGGCCAGTCAAATCATAGGCCATTGGTGACGATGCGTTGCTTGGGTTAGTTGCATCATTTGTCACAGTCCATGATAGTGCACTGGATGCCTGTTGGTAATCCTGAGCCTTGTCTGTCAGTGATATTGTGTGTGCACCTGTGTCTTCATCATAGGAGACGTCAACAAGGTCAGCAATAACTGGCTTTGCACGCATGATATCAATTGTGATATCTCTGTTTTCATCCATTGACAAATTGCTGTGTGTACCCCAGTCCCAGTAAATGTTGTCTGCATCTCGCACCTTTACTGTCACATCATATGCGCGTGGTGTTGTTGCACCAGTTGCTGTGAAAGTTCGGTGGATCAATAGATAATCATCTAATGTTCCATCAGCTAAGTCGCCACCTTCCAACTGTAGTGTGCCGAAGTCTTGGAAAGACTGTGCACAACCACATGTTTGGTTGAAGTATTGTGGTGGGTAGACACCAAGCACGTGTCCAGTGTTTTCATTCTGGATGATTGCTAGAGTCTTCACACGACCTGTTGGATTTCCGATACAACCCCATGGGATTGAGAATTCGCTGATTCCACTGAATGTTGCTGTTACTCCTGGGATTCCGAATCCTGGAGCCGCCTGCATACCATTACATGATGCTGTGACGTCAACCCAGTTTCCACCAGGCATAACCTTGCGGATTCCCCAGTTGTTCAGGTCTTCCGCCCATAGCATGTAATCTGCCTCGAATGGCAGGTTGTGACTGACGTACCAGTTGTCACCAACTGTTGAACCGCCTTGCTGGGTATCCAAGTACCACATACCATCAGTTAGTGTGAATGTCACACCAGTTAGCATGATGTTGAGGTTTGAATTATCCCATGTCATGTAACCCATTGCTTGGCTAGTTGGGTCAGGGTTGACCGCTACTGCACCAGGCATTGCGTCGTCAGCAATGTTGGATACACCAAGTGGATGACTTACAAACCAATCTCCAATTGCTGCTGCTCCACTTGGACCTTCACCTACTGAGATTATGTTAGAGCGCCATGATGGGCTGACATATTCAGAACGACCTAGGTCAGTTGACTTAATCATCAAACCAACATCAGTTGATGCGCTTCCCATGTGTAGAACAGTGAGGTCAAGGAGGTTACCCTCGTGGATGACTGCACTTGTTCCAATGGTCAACATACTCTGGTTGAGTGTGTTTCCAACACTAGTAACGGTTGAGTAAGCACCTGCGTTAATTTGTGTTGAACTACCGCCAGTTCTCCATGGACCATCTGTTGTTACGGTCATGTTCTCAATTGTTCCTGATGCACCACCAAGAGTCTTCAAAGTGGTTTCAGCTGTTGAGTCTCCACCGTTCCAGCGGAAATCATTGTGACCATCTGTCAATAGACCGATTGAACCTGTTGCATCGAAATTTGCGATGTCAAGTGTATGTCGACCGTTGTCGGAAGATGCATCAATACCAATTCCGCCACCAACAGATGATGAAACACTTAGACCGTCGATTGTTACATCAACATTGGTCAAGTCAAATCCGTTGTCACCAGTAACTACTGTACCGCCACTTACTGACAAATCTCCACCATCTTGGCGGTATGCTAGACTGAATCCGCCGATGGATGTACCATCTAAGGAGACTTCTTCGCTTCCGTCAAGGATGTCAATTCCGTAGGTTTGCAGGTTGCTGTTACCAGTGCTGTTTGCTACATTGACTACTCCAGACATCCAACTGTGGATACTGCAGTGGTACTCGTATGTACCCGCTGTGTTGAATGTGTAGGCAAAAGTGCTGCCCAAATTCATTGCAGTGCTGTCCCACAGACCAGTTGTGTTACTGGTTGTTGTATGCTGGTAGTTGTTTGGATCACTGTTGTACTGTGTCAAAATCCATCGGACTGTGTCACCTGTACTGATATTCTTGATCGCTGGGTTGAATTGAGATGCTTCAATGTTCACTGAGTGAATCTGTGAAGCTGAACCACCTGCGCTAGCAAATACACTGCCAACGTCAGATACATCACAACCATCTGACAATAGAGCGTTAGATGTTGTGCTGATATGGTTTCCAGACATTGTAACTTCTGCAAGTCCACAGTTCTCTAGGTAGATACCTGTTGCAGTTGGTGAAACTCTTCCTCCAGATGCACCAATTGTGTTTCCACTGATATCAACATCATATCCAGAACGGACACCATAGACGTTTATTCCTCCATCGGAATCAATCAAAGTGTTATCTGTAATAGAACCATGACCATTACGGACATAAATTCCAGAGTGTGCTGAATTAGCATCACCAAAGATGGTGTTGTTGTTAATATCCCACTGCTTAGCATTACGCAAGTAGATAGGTTCGTCAGTTGTAATTAGAGTATTACTACGAATCTCTACACTGTTCAGACGATTGTCTTGTGCATAAACACCGTATTGGACTCTCTTTGAACCTGTTACAGTGTTATTGTCAACAAGCAGATCATCAGCATCCGACTGGAGGTAAATCCAGAATGGTAGATATGTGCTATCATACAATGTGTTGTTACTCCATCGAGCACCATCTGTACCAGATCCACCATAGGCAGGGCTGGTTGCATAGTAGTTAATGTAAATCATCACACCAACAGTACAGTCGTACAATGTGTTGTTATCAACAATCCAGTCACCAGCATCTGTTCCAGCGGACTGGATACAAATCTCTTCAGGATATACCGATTGCACATCTTCCAACTGAGAGTACGACACTAAAGTACTGTTAGTGACATGCATCTCAGGATTACGGTTGTAATAACCTGCACCACTTCCAACTGCACCGACATTAATCAGCGTGGAATCATTCACGAAGAAATTACCATAACTGTATCCACCGTAATATCCTAGGTTGAAGAACGCTGTATCCTTTGGACTAATTCCTGCCCACAGCGTATCATCTAAGTAGACATCGCCGGCATAATTTTGCACATACAAATCAGACCACTCATTGTTGTAGAATCCACTCACAATAACAGTTGAACCGTTGAATGACGCTCCAGTAGTTCTAGTGTAGAGCCAAGGCGAGTCAATTAGAATCGCCTTATTTTTCATATCTGTCGGTATCGCTGCAAAGTAACCATATTCCTTAATCGTACCTCCGGCTCCATCACCATTCAATTTGGTTCTTGAACTTCCAGTACCAATATTGTTGGCACCAGAACACGATTGTAACACGTTATACGAAGTTGATTCCCAACTATAACAAACACGTGCATCAAACCGATCCGTCAGTGCGACTGTATCGGCGTTACCTGGTCCATCGACCAAAGATACTGATTTATCTGCATATCTGAAATCTGCGACACGAGAACTCATTGAGCCAGATGTATCGTATCGGACTTTAGCAACAGTCATGATATGATATCCGGCTAAATTCACCACTTCTAATCCGCTTGCACGAACATAATTGGTATAGAATATCATGTCGAGCAATTGGCCGTTTGAATCCGTCGCACCTCCACCTACTCGTTTGTCATTAGCATCAAGCATTGATACACCAGTACCAGCGACCCCGCTGCCATCAGCGTTTATCGTAACATCTAGTAATCTTGCTCTTTCTAATACACCATTACCCGTGGCTACCACCGTGGCTAAATCAATATCTCCTTCAACCCACTTGACAGTACCTGATGTCATCACATCCATTGTGTTGCCACCAGTTGTACAGTCGGTACAGGTGGTTACACCTGTTCCAGCATGGGATAGACCGATGTTATTGTTAACCATTGATAGGCTATCGAAGCTCCAATCCTTGCTACTGGTTCTTAGAACATTCACTGCAGCATTGCTTGCATTACTGATTGAGCCACCAAGATCCAACTTGAAACTAGATCCTAGAACAACACCATCTTGTGACTGATTGTCTAGAACTGTGTTAATTGCTTTCAAAGAACCGCCAGCATTTGTAGTTGTACGAATACCGTAACGACCATCGTTAACAGTAATACCGTCCATTGATGCCGCTGAACTGCCTGACACTAGAACACCTTCGTTGACTGGTGAGTTTATTGTGACGCCACTAATGTCGCCAGCTGCAAAGTTACCAGATAGGAGAAGACCTGTGTCTGAACCATCTATCACACCGTTATCGAGTGAAGCCTTTCCAAATTCACGGCCCCAATCTGCATCCATCAAACTGTTAATATCACTTCCACCGCGGAAGACAAAGTCGTAGCGGTCTCCATAATAATCAGCGTAGTTGTGTAGAATATCAATAAATGCTGATACTTCTGTTACACTGCTGCTGCTGACATCAACAATCGGCCATGATAATCTCCAGCCGTTTGGTGTTGGTGTCTGATATCGGTATGCGTATGAAAGACATACGTTGTAGTTACCCCAAAGACCGTTGAAGCCCTCTGGAGGTGTAAAGATTCCACCTTGGTATTGTGGGCCGAAGTACCATGTTGGCCAGTAATAGCCCCAGTACTCGTACGGGTAGTAGTTCTGTGCACCCGTCAAACCGTCAACAATATCAGTTGTGAAACCCATTTCTGTTGGGTATGCGTTTGCTCCGTAGTAATTACCAGAATTAGTGTAAGCACCTTGTCCATAGTTTAGGAGGTAGTAGTAGTAACCGTATTGGTAAGATCCACCTGGGCTGTATTGGTAACCGTATAAGTTACAATCCCAACGAGCATATCCATCGTTTCTTGATGGGTGGTTAGGGTTGAGTCTGTCACCCAAGTTAGATGTTTCACCTGAGTCATAGTACCCAGTCATCTGCTTACCAGCAGCATTCGTTGTGAAGTTCTCCAACTCATCTCCATTACCGTTATTGTCATCGTCAATTCCATCATTAAGTGCAATACGCATTCGGTCGTGCACAGAGAAGTAACGACTTGTGTAGTAGTTGTATTGTGGGTGAACGTTTCCACCCTCGTAGACACTGTTGAAACCAAACTGGATGTAATTGTAATTACTTGCCAATCCGGTCAAATCCATCTCATAGGTTTCCCAACCACGACTCTGTCCTGAAAGTAGAGTTGAACGGTAGATACTTGGTAGCGTCATTCCGCCATCAATTTCTACACCAACTGTGTTATCATTCAGAGTGAAGCCGTCAATTGCTGGGGCTGCATCCTTGATTACAATACCAGTATCTGCTCCTGTGACACCGATGTTCTGAATGGCAGTGGTTCCGGAATCTTGAATCCAAACACCAACACCAGTCTGCTGAGCGTTGTAGACATTTGCGTCGTTAACTGACAATGTTCCACCATCAACCTTGATAGTAGACATTCTCGAGGAAACAGTTTGACTTCCATATACTATGGCGCCATTCTTCAATTCCAACGTCGCTCCATCTCCAACCATCAGCGCTCCTCCGGTATTGGAGTTCTGCTTGATGTCGCGTATGTACGCGTTATCTAGGACAAATGTTCCGCCATCCTGAATATCCATCTCCCAGCCATAAGTGCTGGTTACTGCCTTCATGTTACCAGATTCACCGCCACCTTCGGAGATCAACAATTCGCCTCCGTTCTTGAGGATGATTTTTGGTGCATGTGTTGCAGTAGTGTTCACTGAAATCTTAGTTCCGTTAAAGTGGACTTTACATCCATCTAGAACTAAGTCCGTTGACAATGTGATAATCTGCATTGTGTACAAGTAGTATCCATTTGATGTGGATGTGTTTGTAGCCAACCATGCACAATCCTTTGTAGCACCTTTCCAATCTTGAGGGAATGCTTCCAACTTCAAGTAAGCTTGGTCGCCCACACCTATTGGCATAGAACAATCAAAACTGTTTATCGTACAAGGGTCAGTATACCATAGATCTGCTGGGCCTGTCTCGTTTTGACCTGCACCACCAGCGACGGCAATGCGGTGTTCTGTGTAAGACTCGGTAACAGAGGTTGATCCACTAACTCTCTCTAACTTGTCCTGAAGCAACCATGCGGTTGCGTTTCCAGAACCATCAGTGTAAGATGTACCAACTGTGGTCACATCAGTAACCACACAAGCCGTACCTGGGCATGTACCCGATGTTGTAACGGCTGTGGTTGTGACTGAGTGGTCTGCCACAAAGACTGGCACTCCACTCATCATACGATATGCTGCAACTTGAGCAGTTCCGCCGATATATATTGAACCGGATGATGAAGAAACATCAACCCAGCAGTTGGACATTCCTGTCCATCCGTTTGCATCAGAACAATCGTTAGTTCTCCATGATACATCAATCAGTCGTACTTCACCATTGGTACTTGCTACTGCAACGTAACTTCCCATTGCTGTTTGCCCAGTAAGGTCAATTCCTACAATAGTAACCTTAGCGTTACGTGCGTAGGCAATGTTTCCATTTGAACTACTACCGTCCATTGTACCATCAACTACAGTCAGTGTGCTCGAAGCACTACCTGAACCGCAAGAAGCTGTGGCCCAAACACCGTTGGTTGAATCACCAAGGTCGACATTGTTAGCACGTACATTCCAACCGCAACCTGCGACTGAAATTCCATCTGCTGCCAAATTGTTAATTGTAACCGTGTCACTTGTAGATGCTGTTCCGTCCATGCGGAGGTAACCATCTAAGTCTACATTATCCATTGAACTCGGTGATGTTCTTGTTAACAACATATTACCTGTACTTGTAATATCTGTAGCACTCCATCCAGAGGCTCCAAGAACAGTTCCTGAAGGACCTGCAGGAGTCAATGAAATTGTACCACCTGTAATGTCTGTCAGCGTCATAGCATCCGTTGCATATGACACAACTGCGTTAGCATATCCTGAGTCAATATTGTTAGCGTACAATTCTGTTCCACTTGTTGCTGTTGAAAGTTGTTCAATTGCTGTTCCACTAAGTTCTGAACTCATTAGACCGCTTGTGCTCATTGAGACGTTGCTTGCCCAAATTGTTGCTGCTGAACCCATGATACCATTGTATGCTGAATCAGCAATGGTCAAGTTCTCAAGAGTGACTGCGCTTCCGCTGCCAGTCTTGATTGCACCTTCAGTAGATGAACTACCCATGTTACAGTTCGTTGCCGAACCTTCTAGCCAGTTCAACACTGCGTTATCAGGCAAATCAATACAAGAGTTGGTTGCATTAGTAATTGAAACTCCTGAGAGATCAAAACCAGTACCTGTTCCTGAACCGTGCTTGATTGCAGTACCAACATCTGTGAAGGTAACATCATTGAATGTGAAGTTACCAACATTACCATTGAAGTGAGGTGAGTTGCCGTGGCGACTACCAGCACTTATTGCGACATCAAGGTTAGAGAAATACACGCCATCAAAGGTGTGTCTGTCATCAGTATTTGCAGTTGTGCATCCACCATTTGTGAATGCAATTCCCTTACCATTTCCATTACCAAGGTTGGTAAATCCTGTTGGGGCTGTTGAATTGCTTGAAGCGACCAACTTAGCACAAGTACCTGCCATGTCAATACCCTTACCAGCTGCAAATTGTACCTCTACACCTGGCTCGATAGTCAAGTCAGCTGTAACGCGGATATAATCTCCACTAGGCACAATGCGTATTGGACTCATTTCGTTATCCCATATGGTTGGCGTAGTGATATCTGCATAGACATCCATACCAGCTCCATCGAATGGGACTGTCTTTGTGCGGATACTACACTCATTGTTACCACTGTTGTAGCAGTAGTATGAACTGTAGTAACCAAACCATGGTGCAAGTTGTGCGTTGCGTACGTATGAAGCAGTACTTGGGAGAGTCTCCCAGTATCCACCCCATCCGTAGTATGACATCTGCATTGGTGTGTTAGATGTAGATTGACTAAACGACGCGCCTCCGTGACGGATTGCGTGTATCTTGTGACTATTGTTACCACTGTATGTGGTACCAAAGTACTCAAAGTCGAATCCAACAGGCAAGTCAATGACTTCAGCACACTGGTGTTTATACGCATACCAGTAACGAGTACAGTAGTATGTGTATGGGTTACCATTGCTGTTTCCAGTGAAGACCTCATCATAATTGTACAATTCAGTCATACCAGCATCCATTCTTTCGTTTGCGTGACTGTTACCATCTGTTGAGAAACGATAGTTGTAATCATATGGGTTTGCTCCAGCAATATATCCTGGACCTCTCTCTCTCAGAGTTGCACCAATTGCTGTTGAGCCACCCTTCTGGTAACCAATGTTCTCGTAATCATAGTATGCTGATGAACCAGTATCGTAATGATACTCAATTTCGTTTGTTACATCGTACATCTTTACTTGATACGAACACTTGTATTGTTGACCAAAACCACAATTCATATCATGCCATTCAATGGTGAATACCTTTGTTGGTGTTGCAATTTGATAACTGCTAGCAGTAGTGTTGTTCCAATTATTGTTGTTATCCTGTACGTGAATGCTGTATTCAACAGAGTTGTCACGGTCTTGACCAGGGATGGTTGCAGACCATTCACAATTGATTAACTCACACTGTGTTCGAGTCTTGCCAGATTGTTGGGTCATTGCGTTTGTAGTCCATGAACTCCACGAAGAAGTCGTTGCGTTATACACACGGTAAAGTATCTGTGGTCCTTCAAGGACACCATTTGCATCAGTACCACTTGATGAGTTAACACCTGTTGGAGGGTCTCCTGCATCCATCAATTTAACAGAAACAGTACGGTCATCCTCACTGTGAGTATCCATCAATCCTGTCATGTCAATTTCCACAGGGTAAATATCAGGCGTCGGCCTAACCATGCTCACCTTCTGAGTAATGTCAGTATTTGCGGACCAACGTCCATCAAAACCAGGTGCCATCCAGCCGTTAAATTGACGGTCATAGCGGTATGTTGTGTATGAGTAGAGACAGTATGGGTTACTGCTAGAGGTGGTTGCGAAGTACAGTGGGTGGTTGTTACTGTTAACACAGAAATAGTTTCTTGTGTTGCGACTTGATGTGTAAGTTGCGTTAACACTCAATGTACCGAACTTCATGGTGATGTCACCAGGAATTGGTACTGCAGAGTAACAGTCATCGCAATTACGACCACCGCCTTGTGTACCTACTGATTGTCCTGAAACACGCTGATCGATTCCAGTTTCATCATCTAAACCAACTACTGTGAAAGCTCCTTCTGCAGCATTGTACCACCAAATTGTGGACATGCCAGGGCCGTGCTGGCCAGACATGCTCATTCCAGTAGGCTCTGTTACAACACATGTTGCAACTTGAGCACAGTTGGTGTATGAGTATCCAGATACAGTTGGACTGTATCTCATTTCATAAGAAGCACCAGTGTTGAAACACTGGTTATTTCCTGTTCCACATGTAGAAGTATCATACTCCCAAATCCATTCTTGGCTATCTTCATAGTATGTTATTTGCTCATCGAAGTATCGATAAACCGAATAGTATCGGAAATTGGTCAATTGGTCAATCTTTAGTTGCCACTTGTTATTCTTCGTGCCGTCGCTATTGAATGCGTCAGCCTCCTCTGCAGGTTGTACGAAGTAATTGTATGGCGAACTCGGAGCAGATGTAATACTGCTTGGGGTTCCAGTTCCGCCTACAGGCAACGTTTTGAAATTCGGATTACCGGTTGTACCAGCTACTGTGCCAACTAAATCTTGGAATGCCCAGAAATACTGAACATATTCTCCTTCTTGTACTGCGGGTATTACAGCACGGAAGTTGCACCAGTATCCTGCGATACATGTGCCCAAGGTAGTTGCATGAACATTAGTCCAAGAACCGTTGTCAACACGATAATTCATTGATGGGCCACCGCTTGATGTAGTATCTACACCAGTTACGTCCTTCAAAGAGAGCCAGAAAGTTCTCTGCTCAGAACGGTGAGTGGTCAATCCAGTATATGGTACAAAAGTATCTTCTGGAGCATCTGTATCTGAACCACCGGTGTAATCCACATGCAAGTGTGGATACTTTGCGGAACTTGTACATCCATAGTAACTGTAGTAGTTTGTACCACACCAATACCAGTATGGCGAGTTTCCAACATTTCTCAGACCTAGACCAAGGATGTAACCAGAACTTCCTGCTCCGTTTCCATCAATAGCGTCCTGCACGTCACTAACTCCATTGGTGTTCATTCCAATAGAATGGACTGGATTGTTATTCCAATAGTAACCAGGGTCACTCAATGTAACAGTGTTAGACGAATCCGCACTGTTTCTAATGTAGCGATTCAAATTTCGGCCACTAGAATACAGATAACTGCTCGGATCAATCGTATTACTTGACTGACTGCTACCTGACTTCAAAACTGCCACTTCATATGTTCTAGCTCCGCCAGCATAATATCTGCCAACACTAGATTTGAAATCCGTACTCTGAACAGTTGCTCCTGAAGGGATTGCACTGTTAAAGTCAAAACGGTACCATGCATATCGGTAATACCAGCTATAGGAACCTGATGTGCAGGTGTTGTAAGATGAACCAGAGCCCTTACAGGTGTATACTATCGAAGTAGTTGCATATGCATACTCGTAGGTAGATGTGTACCAACCCCATCGAGTGATGCGGTAATAGTACGCATATCCTGCACGCTGAGCGCCTTTGTCCAAAGTTGGGTCAATCACGAGAGGGAAAGTTCGGTTATCACTATCCATCAACCATGTATTCTCAACAACTGTGATCAAAGTAACTTGCTCACCCTGAACTCGTATAACATATTCACCAATGTGTGTGCCTTCTGCTGTAGGCTCAACGCTATTAACGAGTGGTTGCGGAATAGCTACCAATTCATCACCTGTCTCCAAATTGCGAATACTCAGTGATTGGTTGGTCTTAACCAATTCACCATCTGCAATTGGTGTCTCACCTAGGAATAGAGCATATCCGACTGGCAGAAACATTGTCTCTGATATGCCGAAGTATCCTGATTCCTTCTGGTGGTCCAGCAGGTTAGGTGCCTCACGGACAACAAGGTTCTGCTTCAACTGGGTCGGAGTGACCTTGTAGTCTAGCGAGAGACCTGTCATCATCGGATACCGAATTACATTGGCACCGACATCGATGGGCTCACTGCTAGGCTTAGCCATGTAAGGTTCTGGAGATAGCGTGTTTGCATCTAGAACTACTACTTGTGGCATAATACCGTAGCGGATAGTCTGTCCATCGACTACCATTTGGACACCTTGACGAGCGTCATTTGAGAAATAGGTCTCATAGGTGTTTGCTGTAACTCCCCAACCTTCCTCGTTTGACTGAATCGTCAAATCGATCTCTTCCCATGCTCCGTCCTTCATGTAGTGGACTGGCACTGGAGAGATGACTGCCTCAAATCCGCCCTCTTCCTTCAAGAAAGTCTTGGCGGTTTCGGTACGAGCACCGATTAACTCGGCGCCCTCATCATATCCAAATTCATCATTATCTGCCGGATTAATTGTCTCATCCGGTAGAGCCAGCAGGTCATCATTAGACTCTGCCCCATCGTTCTCAGAAGTCTGCAAATTCTCCGTTACCGGCGAAACCGCAGCGCTCCAACTCATTCCAATCATCAGGAGCGTCAGCAAAAGCCAGCTGCCCCCGAGGGTCACTTTATTCTTGTTTGTCACCATTGTTCATACCCCAAACTGTCGTATGGCACTTTTTCGCACGCTTTGTTGAGCATATAACGATATGGGTGCGTATCCTTTGATGCCCTCATTTGAGATACTGGACAATCACCATATTGAATGTAAATTTTTGCCCCGAAAAAATGTAGTACAAACTTTTTGTAACATCAAAATCAATGGCCAAGAAATGTATATTTTCGCCTCTTTAAAGTATCAATATTTCTTGATTTTTCCACCTTCTCAATAGATCAGAATACTTGTATTTCCCTTGGTTTTCGGCTATGACGTGAGATTACACGCAATTCTTTTTGCAATTCCTGTGAGTTCTGATATGCCTTGAGATAAAACCTAAGGCTTGAAAAAAAAGAAAATAAAAAAAAAGGCGGGTGGCCCTAAGGGCCCCCCGCCGAGGGAATCCCGCTAAGCGGGTTTTGTGTTTTGTCTAGTTACAAACGTCTTCTTCTATCAGTAGTCGAATTCGTCGTCGCCATCTTCGCCGCCACCGCGGGTTAAGATGAATGCTCCAGCGATTACTGCTACCAACACAAGGACGCCAATTGCGACCCAGGCTTGAGTAGGGATTTCTCCTTCTGCGCCTGTATCACCGATTGCGTCTGGGTCAACACCAGGGTCATCTGAATTGACGAAATTCAATCCGTCACTAGATGCTGCGGTTTCCATGTTACCAACTGAGTCCATTGCATTGACTGAGTAGTAGAAGATACCTGCACCTGAGTGCCTGTTCATGGTCGCAGATGTGCTCGAATCAGCTGTCATGTGACAACTGCCCGCACCAACCAAACTGCTGACTTCTAGAGCATCGTGCTGAGCCGGCGACCAGCAAATCATCCAGTGGTCAACATCTGACGCATCAGATGCAGTCCATGTGAACTGGATATCATTGCCTACGCTAACAGCGTCTAGGTCTGAAGCACCTGCTGTTGGGTCAACTTGACCGTCTGCAGTTGCGCTTCCTGAGTCTACAGGTGTACCGTATAGTGAACTACCATCGGTGCCTGTCTCTCCGTTCTCCACGCGCACGAGGAACTCGTAGGTTGAACCGTGTGTACCTGAGATTGTCCATGTGGTCTGACTCAATCCAAATGTGTGGCGGTCTCCGTCTAGTGCTGCTCCATCATTGTTGATGTAGATAACACCGAAGTCGTTTTCACCGGTTAACTGTGAGTTGTTGATTGCCCATGACAAATCAATAACACCAGCTGCACCTAGAGTAGCAGTGAGTGAATCAATGCCAATCTGAGGTGGTTGACCAAGTGTTGCTGAAGCAAACACAGCGTAGCGTGACGAGGAACGTGATGACATGGTGCCATCGTTTGTCCAAGTCAAATTGATTGTGTCTGTATCAACTTGGTTCTGTGTTGTTCCTGCCATCTCTACCCATCCTAATGCACCTTCATACCAAAGTGAGTGACCTTGGCTTGGGTCTGCATCAACTGTTACAGTAAGTGATTCGCTGTTAACGTCAGTTGGATCTTTGACATTTGCTACATCAATGTTGAATGTGCAAACTGAATCCCAACCATCGCTTCCATCAAGGGTCTGACCTGTTGCATCATCTGCATCAGAGAAGTTAGCCCAGTGGACCATCATACCTGCATACGCGATATCGTAACTAGCATCCCAGCAGTCGCCACTAGCGGCATTAGAATAGTTGTTCCAAACTGTAAATGACAACTCAGCACTATCTGTGTCGCCCCAGTAGTCGTGCACGGTAACCATAATTGTAGGCTGTCCGAACCACATTGGGTTGATTGTAACATCACAATCCATACTTCCGCCCATGACTGCGCCAGTAACTGGATCTTCCATACCACTACACAACTCAAGACTTGGGTCAGATTCTACTGCGCCAACCATTGACCATGTGTAGCCAAATGGCTCTGGGCTACCATCAAAATCAATGTCTGGCTGATTCAAGTGTTCTGCACGTGCCCCAAAGGTGATGAATGTACCATCAAGGATTGCACCATCAATCTCATCCATAGTCAAGTAAGCCGATGGACCCATGTTTAGGACTTCATAGTGCGAGGTGCGAATGTTGTTTGCTGAACTCATGTCAACCTTGCAGTCAACGCCTGCTGTGCAGTCGTTGCCTGAGTCTGAATCGGTCAAAGTTGCATCAAGCAATTCAATCGATGCAGTTACAGAGTAAATTCCTGGGTTAAGCATCATATTAATACAAGCCGTACCTTCCATTTTTGCTGGAATCATTTCACCAAGCAATTCGTGTCCATATGTCTGTAGCGGGTCAGGGTGTTCTGGGCATTCTGTCCCAATCATTGGTGAACCCATTATGTCAAGACCATCTGAGTCCTTGATATTGAATGTTACAGCCCAATCGTAATTGATTAGACGGTCACTACCACTATGCTCTACTATCGCATACAAGTTTGTCATGCCAGCATCCAAACGGCCACTATCTTGGTAAGTTGGACCAGCTTCAACACTAACTACACGGACGTCATGGTAGGAAGCGAAACTTGCTTCCAACAATGCATCGTTGTTTCCATTCTTGTCATCCAAAGACTGATTGGTTTCCATCATTTCCATCACAACATCCGCTGTGTGGTTTCCACCAAGACCAGAGCCGTAATCGGTCTGAACTAATTCATAGGTGAGATAGTTGGATAGAGATGACTCGACTGTGTAGACGCCAACTCCATTTGCATTGTTTGTATCTGCCTTGATAGCACCCTCGAAGTAGTATGCTGTCTGGAATGCAGGAACAAGACGGGTCTCGCTTCTATCGCTAGCATTCTCAATGGATGGAGGGTCCAAAGACAAGTTACTGTAGACTTCAATGTCTTCAGTTTGGCCAAGACCCAACAACTCTCCAAAGGTTACAGTCCATGAGCAAGTTGCTGCTCCTGGTCCATCAGGACAATCTTCTAGGCTTCCATCACCATCTGAATCAAACATAGATACCGCTGCTGTGCCGCCCATACCATCGTCTCCATATCCTTGGAAAGCACCAGCAAAGGTAACAAGCATCTCAGCATTACGTGGCTGCCATTCTGCACTACCGTTGACAAATGCAGTCATACGGAACTGTTTCAAATCATCTCCTGTCTGCGGTTCATCGGAGTAAACGGTGTTACCCATTCCATCATCGGTTTCCCAATGTAGTGCAGTGGATATATCATACCAATCAACAACATTAACATTGTAAGTCAACTCATTGTTTGTCAAATCAGTATCTTGGTCCAATGCATCAATTAGGATGCTTACAGTGTAAACACCAGGTGCTGCAGGAGTCCAAACTAGATTTCCACCAGTTGAGTCACGGACCACATAGTGGCCGTTTGCCAAGTAATCACCAGAAGTAAATGTCTGGATTCCACAGGCTAGTGTGTCATCGCACACAGCGCTGTCCTCAGCGTCGATGAATAGTGGCGTAGCAGCCACACCATCATCAACAGTTACGGTAATGGTCATTTCAGACACATCGTTGTCGCCAAGATTCTTGATAACAAGATCAAATAGGATCTCATCACCAACATCTACGGCATTTCTTACCGTTCCTGTCATATCAGTCGTCGATTCACGCGGTGAATTCGCACCCATCAGCCAAACTTCGTAATCCGCTCGGCCGTTAGCGTCTTCCACCGGCTCACTCTCATTCATTTCAATTGGGTTCATACTGGCTACGATGCTCATTAACATCAGTAACGCCAAAACCAAACTTGTTGCTCTCTTCATGTCACAGTCCTCCCGCTAGGGGATTGCCCCACCCCTTCAATCCGTATTTATACTATGCGCGGGGTTCTGTTAGGTTCTATCGCTCTAAATGCACAATTGTATGGATAATAGTACAATCATTTTGTATCATTCAATGTCGCGCAAAGCCTCCGCGGGGTGGATGGATGCGGCTTTACGAACCGGCCAAACAGTAGCCAAAATTGTCAACAAATACGCACCGAAAACAATCAATGAAATTTGACCCCATGGGAGCACAAATTCAGCGCCTTCATCCTTTAGGAATTTAACATACAATTGATAGTGGAATCCAACACCCACGATAGCTCCATTCAGTATCCCCAATAAACTGACCCAAGTCAACTCTGTGAGATAACCTGCAACCACCATACTGCGTTGGAATCCGAGTGCTCGGAGAATACCTGTTTGATGTGCTCTTTCTGAGACGTTTCTAATAGTAATAACACCAAGCCCAGCAATGCCAACAACCAAGCCAAGTGCCAAGAAGGCTTTGAGCAGATTAAACATTGAGAAAATAAATGATTGTAACTCTTTGAATCGCACTTCGATTGCAAAAACAATCGCGCCTTCTTCAACTAATTCATATTGCAATGTATTTGCAACATCTTCTTGCTCCTCCAAAGTGGACCCAGAAGGTAAAGAAAACCAAATTGATGTCGGTAATGCATCAAAACGCTCCGTTGCCATCGGTTTTGCAACGCTAACCCCTCTAGCGAACCAACCACTTTCTTCACTCATTACTGCTCCAATGAAAAATGTTTCATTAACACCAGGATGCAAAGGATCGGCGACTACTATCGCATCTCCAAGATTAAGGCCCATTCCTTCAATAACTTCCCCTCTTTCACCTTGATAGGATTCCATAGCCATGCTGAAATCTATTACAACTAGAGTGTCATCAGCGAGAATATTTGCCCATACCTCTTGGGCATTATCGCCTAAACTCTCTTCCCACGAATGTAAAGGAAGCCCGCCTAAATCGGTGAAATTAGAATCAAAACCGCGAATATTAGTGTATGTTGATTTGTTTTCCAGATCACTTTCGCCTTTCGCATATACTTGTACTGTCGCAGTATTCATTGTAGCAATTGCATCAAAATCAGAGTATTCCATGCCACCAAGGTCCCATTCACTTGAGTTATCACCTAAATCTAAATCTCCAAAAGCGACGATTTCCCAATCGCCACTTGCATCATCACCAAGATCCCCTAGCCAATTACCGACTAGTGCAGAATATCCTGATAACACAACAACTGCGAAGACGACAAGGCTGAACATTCCCATTGTCATTGCAGTTCTGAAAGGAGTGGCAAGAGGATAAGCTAGAGCAGTAGGCAATACAGAAGAGAGTTTTGCGGAGAAAAATGAGCCGCCACGTGCCAATGAACGTGCAATCATTGGCGCCAAACTAGTCAGCAATACAACTCCTGCACCAACTAAGAATACGCCCAAAATGATGAATGAAGCGTCTCCTGGCTCCCAATCTGCACGCAGAGGGTCTGTCCAAGCACCCCAAACAAACATCAAAACCCCCAAAATAATCATCGTCAATCTTGGAGTAAGGGCAGTACGAGATATTCGTGAATCGCCAAAGGATATTGATTCAGGAAGAATCTTTGAAAAGATAAAGAAAATAGGTGGTACGAGACTAAAAATAAGGAGGAAACCTGCTGTGAGCCACCATGCGTAGCGGCTACCACTTTCCGCATCTCCAATAGCAAATGCTAGAATTGCACTAACCAAACTAGCGCCAATCAAGAAGAGTGTGACAAGAATTGTCCACCACGGTAAAGTGCCTTTGAGGCGAGTTGGAATATCACGCATTGCTGCCACCACATTGAGCCGTGAGATGTATAACGATGTGGCCATTAGAGTAGAATAAGTCACTAAAAATCCAATCGCAAAACCTGACAAAACGCTATGCCATTCCCATGCGAAGAGGATTGAGCCTTGGAATGTTGATGAAACTACGGCATCAAGAGCGACCATCAATAACTTGGCAACTCCAATCCCCAATATTGAGCCGACGGCGCTTGAAATCAGTCCTACAAGAATACCCTCCATGACAAACATTGAGCGCAATTCGCCCCTCTGCATCCCCAATGCACGTAACATCCCCATCTCTGATTTCCTTTCATCAGCAAGCATCACGAAGAGATTCATCACTAGTAGGATGCCTGCAAAAATCACAAATGTGCCAAAAATTAGGAAAAGTGTGGAGAAATTAGCGCCAGCGTCTCCTGTCTCCTTGCGGATATCACTCTTGATTGGAGTTGTTTGTATTCCAAAGGCCTCCGCATTTGCAACCTCATCTGCCCAGTTGGATAGATTGGATTCTAATCTTGTTAAATTGTCATTTTCTAAAAGAATGAGCCCTGACATCATTATCATGCTTCGAACTTCGTCATCTCGATTGAGTAGTGTTTGAGCATCTGTGATGTTGACAACTGCTACTGAAATATCATCAAGGCCTGGTTGCCCTGGCGGGGCGGGCAATTCTGGCACAATTACTGTAAAATTAAGCGGTAATGGCTCATATATGCCACGCGCTGCAGCCATCAAACCGACTACTTGTAGAGTTTGAGGAGGGGTTAATGCAAGCCCACTAGCAGACCATGAAGTCAGGTATACTGAGTCTATTTCCGGCTCAGGAATACCGATGCCGCCTGTTAACGCAATTGCAACTAAAGGCAAATTTGAGAAGCCGTCAACAGAAATCTGGTATGGCAATCTACCACTTACATTCAATCCATCAACTACCAATACCCCGTATGGAGAAGTTGTGATTGTTCGCTCTCCACTGCTCCACGCTGCACGTCCATCAGAACCATTCGCAGGTTGTGTATTTGCTAGAGTAAAATTACTTCCATCCCAAAGAAATAGTCCGCCGCCATCAACAATGATTGCTGTATCTGAAACAGAGAGAATTTCACCTGTTGCTAGCCCGAGATCGTGAGCAGATGTATTACTACCAGAAAGACGTGATGAAAGTAGTTGTAAATCGTGACCATATAGGTCCCAAGCAACGCCACCAATGTTAGCCAATGAACGGCTTGCAACAGGGTCAACATTCCAATTGCAAGAATTAAATTCTATATTGATTTCTTCTAAGGCGATTTCGCACGTAAAACTGGTAAAGGCACCCTCTAATTGAACGAATAAATTATCGCCTTCTAATGCGAGTGAACCATCCTCAATACCACTGCTGAAATGAGATAGATTTAGGTGGGCATTTTCCCACGCTACACTAGAGTTAGCATTTGCTGGCCCGAAGATTAATTCTACCCCGTTTTCGCCAATACGAAGAGCGATACCTTGGCCGTCTTCTGTGACAACTAAATCAACAAGTGAACCTGCTCCAGTTGGCATCTCAATATCGTGTGAAGGTACATCTTCACTTAGAGCAGACAATCTAATTCCTGATGCGTGTAGTGAAAGAGCGGTACCATCGGCAATTGAAATCACTTCGCTGATAGCAGTATCATCTCCCTTTGGTATCCACTGAAACCATTGGCTGCTGTTCTTCATCTGCACAGATAATCCAGAAGGCGTCGCATACCAATCAGCATCATTATCAGAATCAATAGAGGTGATTTCAGCAGATACTAACCCAGTGAGGTTTTCTCCCTCGTATGAAATTCGAAGAATTGGTGCCATCAGTAGTTCACCTACTGCAACCTCTGGAGAAAGCGTGGTGATGTTCTCGCGAAGGCTTGTTACTTCTTCTCCAGAAAGCAAGCCGTCACCAGATGTTCGCTGTACTGCAAGGGATAAATCCTCTGGCACAGAGGCGATTTCTAATCCAACATCTTGGCTAACAATGAAATCGTCAAGGGTTGAATTGATGAATGGCAACGCACGTTCTTCGGCATCTTGAGCGTCTAATACGCCCCCCTGTGCAGATATGGCAATTCGGTTAATTTCACCATTTCGCCCAAGTAATTCTTGGGCTTGTTCTAAAGTCGTGTATATTGTTGCAGCGTTCCCATACTCGTATCCTGAAACCGAAGTAGGAACAATTCTCTGTACTGTTAAATTGGTAGTTTTTCGACTAGTACGTCCATCGGGAGATGTTTCTGACCAACTAGCCTCAACACTATCCCCTACAACTAATTCCAATTTGACTGATGCTTTTTCACTGATGAAAGCATTGCCTTCTTCAATTTCTGAATAAAGTGAACCGGCCTCATCGCCGAATGGATTCCAAGCACCTTGAATTTGATAATCTACATCCATCGCTAACCAGTGAGCATTATTGGCTTCAACGGTTTCATGCAATTCAGATTTCAAACCAACTGACATACTAATTCCAATAGATACGGCATCAATGTCTGAATGGTTGTATAGTGTATCTACATAATTTTCCATTCTAGTTTGGTTCATCCAGGTCGGCTGACCAAAAGGATCTGAACCACCTATGACAATATCAACTTCATCTAACGATTCAGCAAATTCGGCTCGCAGAGTAGCATCCAAACTATCTCCAACGACTAAACTGCTCGTGATAATTGCTGAGCCAACAAGCAGACCAACAACCACTAAAGCTGTATTTCGCTTTCTTCGGCGCAAATTACGAATTGCCATCTGCCCCAACATTTTCTTACGCGCACTAAAGAATAAGTCAACTAACTGAATACCAGAAATAGCGACCACAAGGCCTAGGCTGAGTGCTGTTGCATACCAACCAAATCCAATACCATCGTAACTGGAACTTTTTGCTATTGCGATTGAAATGGAATAAGTGACATAAGTCAAAAGAATAAAACTAACAACTTTTAGAATACTCATTCCAACTCTAAAAGGCGTACTTTTGCTAGATGAAGGAACTTCTATTTCAGTTGATGACAAGTGAATCACCTCTGTCACTCTTCTTCATTTGATTTAGCAGATAATGTCTCATCTTCTGTTATCAACCCATCTTGCATAGTCACCAATCGGGTACATTGCCGAGCAATACTATCTTCATGAGTAACAAGAATGAATGTTATTCCCTTCTCACGGTTTAGGTTGACAAGGAGTTCCATGACGGATTCAGATGTGGTAGTATCAAGATTACCAGTGGGTTCATCGGCAAGAATTAATGCAGGCTCATGAACAAAAGCACGAGCGATGGTCACTCGCTGCTGCTGTCCGCCTGACAACTCTGCGGGAAGATGGCCTGCCCACTCTTTCAATCCAACCGAATCAAGGGCATCAAGCGCTTTTTGGCGGACTGATTTCCCCGAAAAACCTTGCATAATAAGTGGTAATTCAACATTTTCAACCGCCGAGAGAACCGGTATCAAATTGAAAGATTGAAACACGAAACCAAGCCGATTAGCCCGCATTTCAGTTCGTATTTTATCAGACATTTGAGATATTGGAGTACCATCAACTAAGACTTCTCCCGCAGAAAATTCATCTAAACTAGATA
The DNA here is from genome assembly GCA_018650285.1 of Methanobacteriota archaeon. Lineage (GTDB taxonomy): Archaea > Thermoplasmatota > Poseidoniia > Poseidoniales > Thalassarchaeaceae > MGIIb-Q1. Next base: position 131,756 of record JABIGF010000020.1, on the reverse strand, counting down.
CGCAATTCAAGAAGGTGGTTTTACCACAACCTGAAGGCCCCATTATGGCAACCATTTCTCCTTTTTCGATTGTCAAGTCGACCCCTTTTAGAGCCTTGACTTTTACCGAACCAGTATCATACACTTTCCACAATTGCTCTGCTTGAAGTACGACTGCCATAGACGAGGGGGAAGGTTGCACACCTATAATACTCAGTCTCACGCGTGGGGCCTCATGAGCGGAGGTGAGGGACAGAAGGCCGTCAAATTCACCGTGCGTTTATTTGGGCCACTGTCTGAAAAATTTGGCACTAGAACACTAGAGTTCCCACTTTTTAGAGGAGCCACCATTCAAGAGTTGGCAGAACGAATGGGGATTTCTGATATGCTTGAGCAAGGAACAAAAGTTGCTTTGAATGGAGAATTTTGTTCGCCCGATGTGCCAATTCCAGATGCTGCTGAAGTTGCGTTTTTGCCGCCAGTATCTGGCGGATAACTGCAATTAGAATTACTTGGCTTCTTCTTCACAAAATCCGTTATCATCGGCATCTGCATTAACTTTCAATTTACGGCGGTATAGGGTATTTACCGCCGAATCATTCAATGGATGAAACACAACCCCACAGGTCAGAGGTCGTTACCCATGATGCCATCAAGTTCAGAAATGCTGTTTATTCTCGCACTGTTTGTCCTTTTCTTTGGAATTGAAAGATTGCCAAAATTGGCTCGCTCATTGGGCATGGCAAAAGGCGAGTTTCAGAAAGGTATTTCCGATTCACGAACAATGACTGAAGATGACCTTGACCGTGGTGGCAAAACTGAATCAGCTGAAATTGTAGAGAAGGCAGAAGATGCTGGTGTTGAAATCGAAGGCAAGAGTGCTGACGAGATAAAAGAAGAACTTGAAGACGAATGAAACGCAAACTAGAGTTTGTTTTCAATTACCGTTTTTTCCTGACGCGATAGGGTGAACCACAATCTTCACAATTGCCGTGTTCACCCTTTTTTGACGAAATTGATTGGTTTTGATTGATTGAACCACAACCAGTGCAAACAAGTTCCCACACCCAACGCTCTGAAATACCATCATTGACAACTGTTTCAAACTGAAGTTTGGCAACCTCGCAGCAATTTTGCAAGCGGTAATCATCGGTTACCAACGTAGCTTGCAATTCAATGGCTAGCGCTAACAATTCAAGATCCACTGGAGACAATCCAGCAAGGTCTCCGCTTTTTGTTGCCACCAATACCGCCCCATCAATTGATTCTGAAAGAGGGGAGCGCCAAACTAATTTAGCACCATCAAGCAATAGTTCTCTATCTTGAGATAGGCGGGATAACTCCTCTCTTTGACTAGGGACCACATATCCTGTCAATTGGGCTAGAGGATAGTGCAGAAGTGCCGCGGTGTCTAAGACACGCATGGCTATTGGTCTAGTCGCCCTGCAATGAGCATACCGGTCACAACCCAAGGCGAAGGTTGATGGCAAAAGGTGTGAGCGAACAAAATGTGAGTGTTTTGACTGGTGTCGCCCAAGAGGTGGTACAATGGTTCGACGGAATTGGACTTTTCGGGCTAGGTTTGATGGCATTCACTGAAGCCTTCATCCAACCAATTCCGCCTGATGCGCTAGTAATTCCAATGGCAGCAAACGCATCAGATCCATTACGCCTCATTTCTATTTTCCTCGTTGTAACGATTTCAAGTGTTCTTGGCTCACTAGTCGCCTGGTGGATGGGCGACAAATGGGGGCAACCACTCTTAGACAGGTTTGCTAGTGAAAGTGCTGTAAGAAAGTTCAACATGCTAGTTGAGAGGTTTGGTAGTTTTGGAATTTTCATTGCTGCCTTTACTCCAATTCCTTACAAGGTACTTGGATGGTGTGCTGGAATTGGGCGAATGGAACGTCACACATTTGTCCTGGCCGGTTTTATTGGCCGCTCAATGAGATTTGGCTTAGAAGTACTTGTCATCGGCGTTTATGGTGAGCAATTCATTGATTTCCTAACTGGTTGGGGATTCATTTTTGCATCCCTTGGAGGCGCCATATTACTCTATCCGGTATGGCGCTGGTGGGAAGGGTTGGAAGAGAGTCCAATAGAGGATTGAGCAACCGATTTAGTTATTCACTAAACCCTCGCCGCAGGGGCATGGCTCGCGTGGTGTAGTCCGGCCCATCATTGCGGGTTTTCATCCCGTCTACCCGGGTTCGAATCCCGGCGCGAGCACCTAGCCATAAACGCAACACCAAGAGGTTGTTTTAGGTCGTTTTAAATTATTAACTAACTGCTGAAACACCGGCAAAATTGTGCAATTATTGTAGATTAAGTAATGGGAAATAATTGATGTTTTGCCGCCCACCGCAAACAAAGTCCTATCAGTTGATTTTCAGCAATGGCAATATGCCATGCCCATACATGCTCAATTTGTGAAAAGGCAACGCGGCTTGACACTATTATTTGCAATTGGCTTGCTTATAGCAAGCCTTGCCGCTATTTCCTCCAACCTAGTTTACGAATCATCAACAACTGTAGACCTAGGAAATATTACTGAACCTTTGCCAACAACTGCTAGAAGTGATACACAAATCACTCTTGAAATCTGGTACACTTTTGCATCTGAAAGTAAAGAAGAGGAAACGTATCTCAATGCCATCTCTGACTTTGAGGCTGCAAACCCACACATCTCTGTTGTATCAACAATGGTTCCTTATGGCAATGCTGACCAACTTTTCATGACTGCAGCACAGGGCGGAGAAGCACCTGATCTAGTTCGTCTATCAAGTGACCAACTTGGAAAGATTGGCGAAGTCAGAGTAGATGGATACCCACTACTAGAGGACCTTTCACCCCATCTCACGCCTAATCAAAAGGATGTTTACGACTCACGGGCGTTCAATGCTATGCATTACAAAGATACGCTACTCGGCCTCCCTGCCAGTCAAGATTGCCTCTCTTTGATTTACAATAAAGCGCTATTTGATGCCGAAGGCGTGGATTATCCAAATGAAAATTGGACGACTTCTGACCTGCTATTCGCCGCTGAAAATTTGACGCAAGGTGATATCCAAGGACTTGCATTACCTGTCAAAGTAGCATACTGGTGGTTTCCTTTCCAGGAAGGTTATGGTGGCAACCTGTTTGATGAAAACGGTGTACCAACATTAGACTCAAATGGCTCTGCTGCCGCTCTTGATTGGTTGTTTTCCCTTGAAAAAGAACACGGGGTTGTAGCAACTGGAACTCAAATTGAGTCAATGAAATCACAATTCATTACTTCCAAAGCAGCAATGATTGTTGATGGGCCATGGAATTGGGCAACTTACGAAGCAAGTAGATTGAATATCGGCCAGGAATTATTGCCAATCGTTGATGAAACAGGACTCAGAGCAGCCCCTTTAGTCACCTACAAAGGGTGGTCAGTGACAAAACAAAGCAGCCAGAAAATAGCTGCGACTGATTTGGCACTTTGGCTAACTTCTTCATCAGTACAACGTGATTTCGCACTTGACACCTATACAATGCCAACATCTGTAGAACTATACACCAACTTGCAAATCACAGATGATAAGGTAGTTTCAGGTTTCCTAGAGCAAGCACAAATGGGCACACCTGCAAAAACCACACAAGGGATGGCTCTTGTCTATGGGCCATTAGGGACCGCCTTTGAACAAGTTTACACAGATACTTCTACTTCTGAGGCCGCATTGAGTGCTGCAAACACACAATTAGCAACGCTACTTTCTGAATCACAACAGGCTGCCGAGCCAGAACTTGTTGAAGGATATCGAACAAGTACAGTTTCATTCATAGATGAAGATGGGTACGATGAATATCAAATTTTTATCGACATGGTTGCTCACTCATCCTATCCTGAAAATGCAGATTGCTCTGCAGATGGTAGTGAATGGACTTGTAATCTGACGGGCATGATTCCAAACTTCAATCATCAAGTAATGATTGTTGGATTGGGATTGAATGGCAGCAACGATTCAACAACGCTTCTGATGATTAATCTCTCATCAAATGTTGCAGATGTGGTCCCGCCGGCAGCCAATACATCTCCAATTCTTTTTGCTGTCGGCGCAATTGTCGTCTCACTTATTGCCTTGCTGTCATTTTTGAGATGGCAAGATGCTAGAGCAGGGAAAGCCCGCTCAAAACTTGCTCACATCTACATCGCACCGGCATTATTGGCTCTAGCAGTATTGACATTTTATCCCGTATTTTACGGGATTTGGCTATCTTTCACAGATGCGGATCAAACCCACTTGGGAGAACAAGTATGGATTGGATTTGCTAATTTCATTGATGTATTTACTGCTGCTGGTTTCCTTCGCGTCACCCTCTTCACACTTGTCTGGACTATTGTAAATGTAGTAGCACATCTTGGATTTGGTTTGTTACTTGCAATTCTACTGAACAACAAACACCTCAGAGGAAGAGTTGCTTACCGTACTGCACTTTTACTCCCTTGGGCAATCCCCTCATACATTTCTGTCCTAGTTTGGCGTGGTATGCTTGAACCTGCAGGGCTCATCAATGACTTGCTTGGCACTGACCTAAATCTATTAGCCGACCCAACTGGTGCTAAGGCTCTTGTAATTCTTGTCAACATCTGGCTTGGAATACCCTTCATGATGATGTCACTTAGTGGGGCGTTGCAAGCGCTACCTCAAGAGATGTATGAGGCGGCTGATTTGGATGGCGTCAACAGTTGGCAACAATTCCGCCACCTCACTTTACCGAACCTCAAATCCGCAATGGTCCCCCTTTCGCTCCTTGGTTTCATCTGGACATTCAATATGTTCAATGTGATTTATCTGATGACTGATGGCGGACCTGACCTCTATTTTGGCGAACCCGGCTCAACTGATATCCTCATCACCTATGTCTATGATATCGCTTTCAGAGATGGAGCGTATGGAGTCGCAGCGGCTTGGTCTGTTGTAATTTTCATGATGCTGTTGGCATTCTCTTGGATGTATATGAAGCAAACCAATGCAACGGAGGCAGTTTCATGAGTGAGGATTTGGCCAAAAAGCACTACCTACCAGTAGAACTCTCAACACTTAGAGCCTGGATTATTGCTGCTATTTGTGTAAATATGGCAATAATTCCTCTTGAATGGTTACGGTCAGGAGATGGAGCAATGCTTTCAATTCTTGATGTGGCAATCCTCGTATTCCTGTTGATGATGCTGCCCGAAAAAGAAGCGAAAGCGAAACGTGATTTCTCTATCCTTGTGGCTGGCATTGCAATGATCTCTGCAATTTTACGTCTTGCAACTTCAAAACTAGTTGTCTTTGACTATTGGGCTAGAGCATGGTTGTTCATCCCAGCCGCCTTAGCACTTTGGTGGATTTCATCACCACATGTTTCAGCATGGATATCAGGGACTATGACTACTGAGGGTTCAGAGCGTGGATTGGCCCGCAACAGTAAACTAAAACCAAAACTTTCCGCACTAGGAGTCCACATCATATTGCTACATGCAGTTACAATTGTGCTTATTCCTGTCATCTGGATTCTAGATGTTGCTATCTCGCCAGGTAACATCCTTGGTGGTGATGTCTTTGACCAATTTTCAAGTGAACACTTCACCAAAGTTCTTGGAGGCGAAGCGTTTTGGATTTGGCTTCGTAATTCAATCATTGTCAGCATCGGTACAACTCTTCTAGGCCTCTTGCTTGCAGTACCCGCTGGTTACGCCTTTAGCCGTTTCAAATTCAAGGGCAGAGAACCAGCTATGTTCTCATTTTTACTCGTACAAATGTTCCCTGGGATTATTATTCTAGTACCGTATTTCCTTGTCATGAAATCTCTTGGCCTTCTCAACTCTTGGCTCGGCCTTGTCTTAGCATATTCCGTCACAGCACTGCCACTTTGTGTATGGATGCTCAAAGGATTCTTTGATACAGTCCCACGTGAATTAGAAGAGGCGGCTCTACTAGATGGTTGTACTCAACCTCAAGTATTCCGAAAAGTCATCCTACCGCTTTCTCTCCCAGCAGTTGCTGTCACTGCACTATTCTCCTTTTTAGCAGCATGGAATGAATTTTTACTCGCTCTAACTTTCAACACATCTAACGATATGTACACCCTACCTGTAGGGCTTGCTTCAATGATTTCAGCAACGGGACAAGCTTGGGGAGACTTCGCTGCCGCATCGATTTTAGTCAGTATCCCTGTAGTATTACTGTTCATTATTTTCCAACGATTCCTCATAGAGGGTCTTTCTGCTGGAGGAGTAAAGGGGTGAAATAATGGTCGAAGTGAAATTCGAAAATGTAATGAAGAAATATGATGATGGTACTATTGCAGTCAATAATCTGAATTTGACTGTACACGATGGTGAATTCTTAGTGCTTGTAGGACCTAGTGGTTGTGGGAAATCAACCAGTTTGAGGATGCTTGCAGGCCTAGAAGATATCTCAGATGGACAAATCACGATAGATGGTAATGTGGTCAACAATCTAGCACCAGGAGCGAGAGATGTCGGCATGGTATTCCAAGGATACGCTCTCTATCCACACATGACTGTTTCAGAAAACCTCTCATTTGGATTAAGGATGGCTAAAGGAGAGGCACGTCTACCAAATGAAGAAATCAAAGAGAGAATAATTGACGCTGCAAATCTACTTGGATTAACTGAGCAACTCGATAAGAAACCGAAGGAATTGTCTGGAGGTCAACGCCAACGAGTCGCACTAGGTAGGGCCTTGGTTCGTCGGCCGAAAGTTCTGCTAATGGACGAACCATTATCAAATCTTGATGCTGATTTGAGAAATCAAATGCGTACTGAAATACGACGCCTGCATGATGAATTAGGGACGACAACAGTATATGTCACTCATGACCAAATTGAAGCGATGACATTAGCCGATAGAATTGCAATAATGGATAACGGTGAATTACAACAACATGCCCCACCGCTAACTGCTTACAATGAGCCAGCAAACGAGTTTGTCAAGGGATTCTTGTGTAAGCATATAGACGAAATAGTTGATACTGCGAACTCTATCTTAGATTCAAGGTGATAATGTGAAAAGTGGTAAGTCTTGGTTTCTCGCGTCCTTGCTGATGCTAGCAATTATCCCATTAGCTAGTGTTAATGCAATTGATTCCAAGTCCGTAACACACAATATCAACATCCAAAATTTTGCATTCAGCCCCCAAACCATCACAATAGATGTTGGAGATTCAATTACATGGACAAATCAAGATTCAAGTTCTCATACTGCTACTAGCACTAGTGGACCGGATTCATTTGATTCTAGTACTCTATCCACAGGAAGTAGTCATACCTACACATTTACGGCCCTAGGCACCTACAACTATGAATGCTCATTCCACTCATCAATGACTGGAACAGTGACTGTGGAAAATCCTGCAGTAAGAGTTAGAGAAACTCAAACCACCTATACTTGGCAACCCCTGCCAAGTGAAGCGCAACCGAGTAATGTGAGCATTATCGGTGAATGGGATTGGGACACTCACACAGACCTTATCTTTGATAGTGGTTCAGGAACTTGGTCCACCAGCCTTTCTCTTCAAGAAGGAATGTATTGCTACAAGTTTGTTATCGGAGATAATGACTACCGCTTTGACTTAAGTAATCCATATCGTGGTTACTGCGGTGATTTTGAAAATTCCATCGCCCGTGTTGAAAATTCGGGTCAACCTGCACTCAGTCTAGATTCATACTCAATCAATGAAGACGGATTTAATGCTAACATTTTTTTCTGGGCAGGAGATAATCACACAGCACCTGATTCCGTCACAGCGACATTAATGCATGATTTTACCGAAGTGCCGATTAGTGGCATTTGGGACTCAAATAATTGGGCACTATCCCTCTCTATTGATGAATTATCATCTGGAAAATACACACTGAAAGTAACTGGCAGCGATATTAACAATGTTGATGCCGAAGAATTACTACTTCCTTTCTGGATCGGTGCACAATCTGATTTCATTTGGGATGACGCTCTCATTTACATGATAATGACTGACCGCTTTGTTGATGGCAATTCCTCGAACAATGATGCTGCTACAACCGCTGCTCAAGGTGCCGAATGGCAAGGTGGTGACTTCGCTGGAATCACACAGATGATTCAATCTGGTTACTTCGATGACTTAGGAGTCAATGCACTTTGGCTAACCCCATTCAATACAGCCGCAAATGGAACCGGGATTGCAGGCGACGGACAACATGAGGTGTCTGCCTATCACGGCTACTGGCCAATAGAACCACGAAGCGTGGATGCTAGACTTGGAAGCGAAGCAGAGTTAGAAGAATTGATTTCCGCTGCACACGAACACGGTATTCGAGTAATGGGTGATTTTGTCGTTAATCATGTTCACGAGGACCATCCTTATTACAGCAATAATCCCGATTGGTTCAACCAAGGTTGTCTTTGTGGCACACAGAATTGTGGCTGGACTGAACATCGTCTAGATTGTCTATTCCGCACATATATGCCCGACATCAACTGGAAGAATAGGGATGCATCTGAACAAATGATTTCAGATGGCCTTTGGTGGCTCGAGCGATTTGATTTGGATGGAGCACGTATTGATGCTGTCAAACATGTGGATGATTTAGCAATATACAATTTTGGAACTCAAGTTGAGGAGCGATTTGAATTGATGGGAACTGATTACTACCTCAAAGGTGAAACTGCAATGGGATGGGGAGGCCACAATCTTGTTGATAATCAAGACGAATATGAGATGATTAATCGTTACATGAATGGGCATGGGCTAGATGGGCAGGCTGACTTTGTACTCTATCACGCTGTTGTAGACAATGTATTCACTTCGGGGGATATGGATTACCAACATCTCGATTATTGGACTGCTAGAAGCCAGGACCAATATGTTGATGGAACAACAATGGTGCCGTTTGTTGGAAGTCATGATGTACCCCGATTTACCAGTCGAGCAGACCCCGGCACTACTGACGAATGGAATCAGTGGGCAGAAGATGGATTGCCTGGCCAACCTGGTAATGACGCACCTTACCAAGCAGCTCTTCAAGCATTTACTTGGTTACTGACTACACCGGGTGCACCTCTAATTTACCAAGGAGATGAATACGGAGAATTTGGTGGAGCAGACCCCGATAATCGCCACATGTGGAGAAATAATTCCAACATTAATAGTAGAGAGGTTTCATTATTGGACAATATTAGCGCCATTGCTCAATTAAGAAAGGATTCCTATGCTCTAAAACGAGGCACGTACGAATCACTAGCAAACAACACCGATACAATTGCGTGGTCAATGGCTACATCTAGTGATCAAGCAATTATTGCAATGAATAGAGGAGGAGGGGCTGCTAATTTTGACCTTGAGTTAAATTGGATAACAAATGATTCCCTTAATGGAATTGTTATGGATGGAAATCATAGTTTCACTCTAGAACCACATAGTGTTGCCATATTCTTGCAACCCCATGATAACAATTCAAGTCCAATTCAAGGTTGTACGAACTCAAGTGCAACTAACTACAATCCACTAGCAGATGTTGATGATGGCTCTTGCCAATTCTCCTCGCCACCTGTTGAAGGATGCACCAACTCAAGTGCTACAAATTACAATCCACTAGCAGAAGTTGATGATGACTCTTGCCAGTATCCTTCACCTCCTGTTGAAGGTTGTACTGATTCGAATGCAACTAATTACAACGCACTAGCAGAAGTAGATGATGGCACATGTGAATATATTAATCCAAGCCCAAATAACAACTCTAACAATAACACAAATAATCAAACTGGTAATCAAACAGGCAACCAAACTGACAACAATACCAGCAATAATACCGGTAACCAAACTGGTGAAACACCTGATGAAGAAGAGATGGTCACTTGTGATGCGTGCTGTGGTGAAACAGTAGAGGTTTCAGTATCAATTGGCTGTGATATGGTGGGTGTTGATGAGTTTGAGTGTGAACCCTGCAACCCTGTTGAAAATAACCAAAATTCTACAACTGAGACCGGTGGATTTGATAGGGGTAATTTGGTTGTATATGTTTTATTGGGGATATTATTTGTGGCAATAATAGGATTTGTAATGATATCAATTAGGCGCCCTTGAAAGAATCGTAAAAACGACGATAATCGCTAATCATCCGAGCGCCAGTAAATCTCGCACTTGTCGCAATTGCTGAACGCATTAGGTGAGCCCATCTCTCTCCACCAGTAGACCAAGCTTGCAAAACCTCATTCTCTAATACGGTGTATAGTGAGTTCACATCCCGAAGGTCATCACGGTCACTCTCTGCCTGTCCAATAGCCCAACCATTAACTCCATGTTCACACGCTTCAGGCCACCATCCATCGAGAACTGAACAATTTGGAACACCATTCATTGCTGCTTTCATCCCACTAGTTCCAGAAGCCTCCATTGGGCGTACTGGATTATTCAGCCAAATATCAACTCCAGCAGTCATCGCTAGGCCTGTAGCCATTGAATAATCTTCTAGAAATGCTACCGGGATATCGTCTGCCACCTGTTCTGCGCCAGCAAAAATGTCGCGAATTAGTTGTTTGCCACCCTCGTCCTTTGGGTGTGCTTTGCCAGCAAATACAAATTGTATTTTACCTGCACCAATCGCTCTTAATCTCTCTAAATCGCTGAATACTAAATTGGCTCTTTTGTATGTTGCAAATCGTCGGGCGAAACCAATCGTCAAACGCCCTTCGTGCAACTCAACGCCTGTACTAGCATGAACTAAATCACGCAAAACAGCCCTTGCTTGATTACGAGCAAGTATCAAATCGTCATCAGGTAATTTTCCGGCGTGAGCAAGTATTGTCGGGTCATCTTTCCAACCTGAAAGATGCTTATCAAATAGAGAGGACATTGGCGGAGATGACCAAGTAATATGGTGGACCCCATTAGTGATTGACTCGATATGAGTTCCTTCAAACATTGAAGATGCAACCCAAGCATTGAGGTTTGATACTGCATTTACACTTCCTGCCAAGGCTATTCCGAGATGACTCATTGAACATGAATCAGCGCCACCTAGTTGACGACAATCATTAGGGAGATGGTCTGGAAGTACTTCTTCAACATCCTCCCAAGAAAAACGGTCGTGGCCCGCCGGAACAGGTGTGTGTGTAGTGAACAAAGAACGATTTGATAACTCTTCACGAGTCCAACCTTGATTCAACATCTCTAGCATAGCAAAAGTGCAATGCCCTTCATTGAGATGTAAACCTGTAATATCATGCCCCATTTTTTGAAGACAACGAATACCACCAACGCCAAGAAGGTATTCTTGGCGGATTCGAGTCGCATCATCTCCACCATACAACCTGTTGCCTAATGAAATATGTTCGTCTGAATTATTAGGATGACGAGTGTCCAAGAAATATGTAGGCAACCCTTTGATAGAATATAACCACACTTTAGAATGAAGCATCCCTCCATCTAGTGGTAACGAAATCTCCACTCCTGTGTCGCAAAGATATTTTTCGGGTTCAATTTCCCCATAAGTTTCAGTCTGATTTCCATCTTTATCCAAATGTTGACGCCCGTATCCTTGACGATATAATAGTGTAACACCAACCAAATCAAGGCCAGCGTCAGCGGCAGATTTGATGTGATCTCCTGCAAGAACGCCTAGACCGCCAGAATAAGTGTGTAAACCACTTTCGAAGCCAACCTCTGCAGAGAGGTATGCAACTACCATGGCATTGTCGCATTCTCGGCGATATATCATCTATCCGTTTTCAAATAGAATAACCTCAATCAGTAGAAAAAGGGGAGCGCCCTGTATCAATAACATTGTCATTTAACCAATCCATTGAATCTTCTTGTAATTCGTGCCAATGAAATTGCCAAGACCAATTTCCAAATTCTGTACCAGGTGTATTCATCCTAGCCTCTTGACCCAAACCCATCACATCTTGAAGTGGAATGATTGCTAATTCTGCCTTTGATGAAAGAGCTGTTTTCATCAGTTCCCTTACCGGTATTTTACCCCAGCCAACAGTAGTATCGTTGTCATGAGTGCCAGTATAAACAACCATGTCTTGTTTATGATTTTCAAGATTGTGTGGGTTGTCTTTCTCTCCACCTGCGAAATGTAATACAGCCATTCCAGGAATACTGTATCGCTTCCTCATAGCCACCACAGAGGGGGGGATAATGCCTAGGTCTTCAGCCACCAAACCGCCTTTTGGCGCAACATCAACCAATATATTGAGCAGTTCATCTGCTGGCCCGTCCTGCCAAACGCCATGCTCTGCTGTTTCATCTTCAAAAGGAATCGCCCACGCGGCTTCTAATGCTCTGAAATGGTCTATACGAACTAAATCAAAAAGGTCAAACATTCTCTTCATCCTTGCTTTCCACCACGCAAATCCTTGCTGCTTGTGGGCAGGCCAATTGTAGAGAACCGTGCCCCACCTCTGGCCGGTTTTAGAAAAATAATCCGGTGGTACTCCTGCTACATCAATAGGTCCACCATCAGAATTTAGTAAGAATAACTTCTGATTTGCCCAAACATCTACAGAATCATGGGCAACAAAAAATGGTAAATCACCGAATAAACTGACTTGATTCTCTAATGCTTCTTTTCGAAAACTCTCCCATGAAACCATCAAATGAGCCTGATTATGTTTGATTTCGTCAATCTCCTGCTGATATTGTTTGGAAAAATCGGCTATAGCGGATTCATCACGTTCTTTGTAAGGTTGAGGCCAATCATACCAAGGAGCGCCATTATTCTTAGTTTTCAAAACGGAATAAAGTGCCCAATCTTCAACCCAATAATTGATTGTTTCAATAACACCATTGATCTGCTCTATTGATGTATGATTTCTCAATTCTTTGTTGTCAAAAGCATCCCATATAGCGAACGCTGAAGGTGATGCGTAAGGAGAACCATGTTTATCCGGTGGAGAAACTGGTAACATCTGCCAAACTGAAATATTGTGTTTGGCTAAAATTGACAGAAAATCGGCGCTGTCTTGGCCAATTCTTTGAGAAGGCAGCGACGTTAGATGACACAAGATACCGGCTCGGCGCACAAACGGCCTACGGCCGTCTCTGCCATAATGTTTTGATGTGCATGCAACTCGCAAAGACGATGAAACGCAGTGTATTGGCAATTGCCCTACTCCTTTTTGTGACGCCAATATTCAGCCTGATTAGTACTGCAACAACTCCAGATGACATTACTACAGACGGAATTTCAAGCGATTGGAGCTCAGATACACTGATGGGTACTGATTCCAATGCGGTTTCGTTCCACCTCACTTGGAATAACACACACCTATCTTTTGCTTGGGATGGAACTGATTGGGCTTCACAAGCAGAAGGGGCTGACCTTTTTGTTTACTTCAACACCACCCAAGGGGGTTCACCACTTTCCAAGCAATGGAGCCTCTCTCATACTCTTCCATTCTCAGCAGATTATGCATTTATCATGGAAAACTCAAGTTATTTTTCCCTTCAATCTAGCGACGGGTCAACTTGGCAAGATGGGGATCAAACAGAAATTTCATCCTTTATCGGTTGGTCTGGAAATACCTTTACAGAAATTTCAATCCCTTGGACAAATATTGGAAATCCTACCTCTCTTGATTTGATTGCATGGTCGCAGTGGCAAGATGAAGGAAATGTTTGGGCAGCATTCCCGATGGAAAATTCAGCCACCAACGATGGAGCAGAAACCTTCACACACGCTTGGCATATTGCTGACAGAAACGTTTCCACTGACCCTAGTAGTTTACCCATTGAAGAAATATCGGGCGGGGTGGAAAAATTGGCAGACGCACTCAATCTTGCAATCGTCTTTCACCAACATCAACCATACTACAAAAACAAGTTAACAGGCATGATTGAAATGCCATGGGTTAGAGTCCATGGGATGACAGAATATGTTGACTCGCCAGGTATTTTGGCTCAACACCCTGACACAAAAGTCACTTACAATTTGGTACCGTCATTTGTTGAACAATTAGTTGAATACTACGAAGATGGAACTGCAGATGTTCACACAGACTTCGCGCGAAGAGATTGGCCTACCGACGAAAATGGTTCACTGACTGGTCACCCCAATGCGACCGCACTTGAGTTACACACGATGCAATTTCAATCGTTTTGGAATTCCGGTTGGATTTACAATGTAACTGCAAATGACCCTGAATTAGGATGGCTCTATCCAGCGGCATCAAGATATTCAGAGATATATGACATGACTATGCACAATCTAAAGCCAGCAACTATCATGGCAGATGAGTTGTTAGCGCCTCAAGAATATCTAGATTTACAGGTTCTTTGGTATCTGTTTCAGTTTTCACCAGACTACGTATTAGGTGAATATCAAGCATTAGATGATTCTGTAGCAGATGGGCGGCCTGCACATTATAATGCCACATTGAAGGCATTATATGAGCAAAATGGCAACTATACACCTGCAGACCTCGCCCTTGTATTAGAGGTACAACAAGAGCATTTGGCTAATGTATTACCAATGTATTCTGCTCTCGCTGAATCAGGCCAAGTAGAATTGACTACTACTCCTTACTATCACCCAATTATGCCCCTCTTAATGATGGATGGATGGACATTTGAAGATGGAATCCGCGTCAATAAAGAATCATGGCCTGAAGATGTTGCTAGCCAATTAACAAATGGAATGGACTTGTTTGAACAAGAACTTGGATTCCGGCCCGTTGGTATGTGGCCATCAGAACAATCGGTTTCACCTCCAATGGTTCAACCTGTTTCTGATGTAGGAATCCAATGGATGGTCACTGATGAAGTCAATTTGGCTGAATCTACCTCACTAGATGGCAACATGATTGATACCAACGTCGCTTCTAATCTTGCAACACCTTGGATTGCAACTGGCTTAGGGGCTGATGGAACAGCAACAGGACAAGGTGGAGGTGGTGAAGTAGCAGTCATTTTCCGTGACCGTGTAATTTCAGACCGTATCGCCTTCCAATACGGTTCAATGACTCCGGCAGCAGCTGTTTCAGACTTCATCGCATATATTGATGGAGTACGGGACCAACTGCTCGCTGAAGGAAAGGACCCAAGCGAACATCTTCTTACCGTCGCCCTAGATGGTGAAAACTGGATGTTTATGTCTGAATTCCAACACCATGATGGCGCTCGACCGTTTATGGATGAATGGTATGGAAGATTAGGAAGTCACCCTTCAATAGTCACCACGACACCAAGTGAATTCCTAGCAAAAAACCTCACACTACCACATATTGAGACTATTGGAACTGGCTCTTGGATTGATGGGACGCTTTCTACATGGGCAGGAGAGGCAGAGGAAAGTTTAGGCTGGCAGAGACTAATAGAAGCTCGGCAATCATTAGAAGAATTTGAAGAACAAAACCCTAATCACTCTGGTTTAGAGGCTGCTTGGGAAAGCCTCTACATCGCTGAAGGAAGTGACTGGTTTTGGTGGTATGGTCTAGACCAAGATAGTGGATATGACGAAAATTGGGACGTTCTTTTCAAAGTACATCTATCCAATATATACCGCGCTATCGGCCTTGAATTACCACCATACTTGCAAGATTTATGGACAAATCCCGCAATGCCCGATTCGCCAATTAGCGGAGTAATTGAGCCGATGATAGACGGTATAGCGCTACCAGGTGAATGGGATGGGGCTGCAATGTATGATGCAGGAAATAATGAAGAGATACTACTGGATATTGAATCATTCCACCTTGGTTATGATGCCTCAAATGTCTATGTCCGAATAGATACTGGAAGCACACCAACAGATTGGGAAGTGATGGACTTGATAGCCGCGCCTGATGTATCGATATACTTCATGCAACCAAATGCAATTAATTTCAATGAAGTTGAAACAAATTTCAGAACTTATTACGGAAACCAAATCATAGGTTTCCCTGCCAAAAATATGGTCTCATTCAATTTTGACCAATTGAGGCAAGATGGAAAATCAAAATACGATCTTTTTACCGCTCAAGGAAAAATTGGGAATTCTGAGCAATGGAGCCTATCAGGACAATCAATTCTAGGAGGCTGTGCCGTAGATGATGTCTTTGAGTTCCAAATCCCGTGGTCAGATTTAGGATTAGCCCCACGATATTCTACTCGCGTCAAGGTAGTCACATCTTGGGATAATGGCATTGATGTTGAGATGGCTCCACCTGCTCCCGCAGAAATGGTTCTACCTGACCTAGAACAATGGGTAACTCTCCTTGAAATGAATGACACCGTTGGTGATGAAACTGGAGATGGAGATTACACCTATCCACTTGCAAGTGATTTCACACCCGGCGCCGGCTTATTTGATGTTACAAATCTCAAAATTAGTCAGAGTTCATGGAACGCTCGTTTCGAATTGACCTTTGCGGAAATGACCGATTATTGGGGCTTAACCAATGGTTTCAGCCATCAAATTGTACAAATCTATGTTGACCAAGGAAATACAACTTATGGAAATACTGAGATGCTTGAAGGAGCAAATGCTCTGATTGATGAAGACTGGGCTTGGGAAGTTGCAATTTCAGCAACTGGTGAACCTGGTGCGGTCAAAGCAGTTCAAGCTGAAAGTGGTGAAACTAGCGCGAAGGGAATTGAAGTGGATGGAAATTCCGACACGAAAACAGTATCAATTACTGTTTCAAAATCAGTCATTGGAAATGATGTTCAAAATTACCGCTTCATTATTGTCGCCGGCTCACAAGACGGATTTGGCCCTGGAAAATGGCGTGATGTGGATGCAGATGCAAAAACATGGAGACTTGGTGGCGGCGCTGACCCGAATGAAGTGGATGGTATCGACTATGACCCGAATATCGTAGACATTGTTCTAGAAGATGAAAACGAACAATCCACAATGCTTGGCTCCTATGATGTTGATTCGCAGACCTTTGCAGTTCTGACCGGAATTGAACTGCCAGAGGTCGCACAACAGGTGTACGGTGCCGTCGTTGGAGGAGTTACCGCGACTACAGCAGTCATCACATGGTCAACAACAGTGGAGGCAAACGCTAGCGTCGCTGCGGTCTTCGCTGGCCAAGAACCGGTTGATTGGAATGAATCCTCCATCCAGACGCCGGCAGCAACCAGTCATGCAACTACTCTAACCGGATTGGAGCCCGGTAGGGACTATTGGATACGCATCAGTATCTTGGATGGGAATCAAACGCTATACACTGATTTATTCCTTACAACCTTGAATGAAATCGATGACACGCCACCAGAAGTGTTGAACCTCGCCGTTGAAGTTCTTGAAGGTGGTTCGCTTCGGGTGACATGGTATTCGAGTGAGGAATCGACCGAATCCATTGAAGTAACAGGTCAGGTTTTCACCGGAGATACAGTGGCTCTTCGCAAGAATCACGATATGACAATCACCCCCTATCCAGATCTTCCTGCACTTGAAACGCATACTCTAACCGTCACTGTTGCCGATGCTTCAGGGAACACAAACACCTCTAGTGTAGATTTCGTGATTGCTGAGGAAGATGCCGGCTCGCCACTGCCGGACCCAGACCAAGATTCAGAACCAAATGATACTGAGGGCGAAGAAGAAAATACAAACAAGGGAGGGGTGGTTGAATTACTTGCTCAACCATTAGTCCAAATTGGTCTTCTATCTGTTTTGATTCTTGTAATTGTAGCACTTATTCGTACAAGAAAAGAAGAGTCTTGGTAATGCAATAATCAGACACGATTTCGATATGATGCAAGAAGTCCTGTGAGAATAATTCCAGCAATTGCCCCAAAAATTCTCCCCTGTTCACGTGCACCTGAGCCTGCTAACTCTTCAAACGATAATGCAAGAGCGATTGAAAATGGGCCCACAAAAAAGAGGAAACGGATTAGCCATTTCTTCAATGTCGGGCGCTTCCCAAGAGGACGAAGTGTGATTGAGCCTTTGTTGGCAAGCATTTGCCAATCCAAAGCACGAGCTACGTTGTCTAGTCGTTCACTAACCATAGGACGAATTACTGGCCGGCCTTTTGAATTATTACCGCGACCTGTTACTATTCTAAGTCTTCCAATCATCGGCCGATTTTCAATTACTAAATCCAGAATTCTGCGAGACCCTGCCAAATCCATATCATGCAAATCTAAAGTAAGCGTGCCTCGTTCTTTACGAATATGAGTTGAAGTTCTCCATGGTTTCTGAGTAGACCATGGCAAAGATGCCCCGTGTGGCTCTAATGAGGCGAGAAGTTTGCGCAAGAATGCTACCTTGTCAACCTCTTCTTTTTCTTTCCCTCCTCGTTTAATTTCAAAGAGCCTCCAACCGCCATAAATTAATGTTAAACCGGACACTGCTAGCCCGGACATAACACCAAAATCAACGGCTTCAGAGGGCGCCCCAGCCATTCCTGTGCTGAAATATGCCAACATGGTAGCCATCGTTGCAGACATTATTCCCATGACAAGGCTGATGACGACAAGGTCGCGGAACGTCACCTCTACCATGGCTAACCCTACAATCTCTTCCTGTTATGACTTGCGTTATACAAACGCTATTCAATTAGATTCTTCACGGGATGACAATGAGCAGTAAAAACGGGCTCCCTGAGAGGCAGCGTGAAATCAAAATCGCCAATTGGGTGATTGGGCTTTCACTGGGATATCTTCTCGCGGCGTTCATTGTACCTGCACTCTTACCGACTGGTTCAGTGCCAGAACTTTCTGGACGAGCAAACTCGTTAGATTATGTGTGGGAAGAACATTCATGGGGCGACTGGGGTAATGAGCCACACTCAGAAGAAGGGGAAATGGGCCATGACCAATCACAACATGGCGGTAAATTTGCTTGGTCTGAATTGGACCTGTTTAGCGCCTTCATTTACGGTTTTGGAGACCTAAATTGCCATCAGAAACACGAGAGATCGTTTGAAATCAATGGCAATCAAATGCCTGTATGTACGCGAGATATTGGAATCTTTGCAGGGATTGTAATCGGCGGAATTATCTTCCGCCGCCTAGGTGTGAATCGATGGACTGTTCGAGACACTATCATCTCAGTCTTACCTGATGAAAAAGTCGCACCTATTTATTTCAATGACCGGCGATTCCTTCTTGCTTTTGGAGGCATTGCACTCCTATTGTTGCCTACAGCACTAGATGGTGGACTACAAGCCATAACATCGTATGAATCAACAAATTTGAAGCGGTTAATCACTGGGTCTCCAATGGGAATTGGTATTGGATTATTGTTTGCTGGTGTATTTGCTGCAAATCCAAAACAATTTGATTTTGATGCATCAAAAGTAATTCTACCAGCAAATGCAAAATTAGTCCCATCGATTGAAGCATCTAGTGAAGAAGAATGAAGCATCCTGAGATGACTGCATCCCACTACATCATGCAGGGCCGTCACGCCACCATTTTCTGAACTCATCAACACTTGCAGGGAGCTCAATGCCATCGGCACCAGAACCTAAAATTGCTAATCGTGCCCGGCAATGCTCGAGTTTCTCTAGCATTTCATCAGAAGGATTCTTGCCGACTATCGCTGACAAAGAATCGCGCCAACGACCTTTGGGATTTTCTGATTCCCAACTAGAAAATTCCTCTTTTAGCGGCCAAATTACTAATCCTAATCTCCCAAAAGCCTGCCATTCTGAACGTAATTCTGAACGTGGAGCATCACGACCTTTGAGTGGCTTGTGAGTACGGACCCAACCCGATTGTTCGTTGAAGAACTTCAACATCCTTCTAGTGTGGCGGCTTGATACCACCCTTACTGGCCCAAACCATTTTCGCAAACTTGAAACTTCAGCTCCTGGAAGTAATGAAAGTGTGCCAATAACCGAAATAACCGTATGAGATAGTGGACTTTGGGGGACATCCATTTTACGTGTATCCGATATTGAATGGAATGCCTCATGATAGATAGTGCAAGCGTGTTTCATCACTTGCCAAGGACTATCTCCATTCAACCATTCTCGGCCACCTTTCTTTGGAGATGTATCAAGAACATCAAGAGTTGTCTGGCCCCTTTCACCGCGGAGTGCTTTCTCTAGCATAACATGCTCAACCTCTTCGGAACTAACATTGAGAGGAATTGGGTGGCGGTGGAGAAAAGTGCGAACTGCTTTCTGCAATTTTTTCTTAAGGTCATTTTTGGTACCATCATTCAGAATCGGCCCGACTACAACACCTGTATCAAATGGAGGAGGTGTCGCAACTTCTCCACCAAGGAGTTTAGCGTATCCTGCGCGGATTTTCTGTTGCAACTCATCAGTTTCAAAATATTCCTGTTTGTCAAGAGTAGCCGCTCGCAAAGTACCATGCGTAATTCGACGGAGCGCTTTCACGGGGTCACAATCGACCCAAATACAGAGATCAGGGACACAAGCAGCACTGTTCAATTTCGCCACTTCTGACAAACCAATTTTCCCTACTATCCCTTGATAGACAAGTGATGAATGGACATTTCTCTCAGAAACTACAGCATTTCCTTTCTTTAATCGTGGAATTATCCAAGCGTGAGAATGGTCTAGACGGTCGGCGGCAAAGAGGCTTGCTTCGCGCACAGGACCGGCGTCGCCAGTCCGTACAGACTCAACTGCCAACTTGCCAAGTTGGTGGTCGCGACGTGGTTCACCTGTGACCCATATTCCTGAAAAAGTAAATTCATTGATAAGAATCTCTTCTAACATTTTGGTAGCGATACCCTTCCCACTTCCATCTCCTCCTTCAATGGTGATGAGATACATGGCAGCGCCTCCACCCTGTGACAAACGCCGTGGTGAATAAACTCTCTTGAAATCTAATGAGATGTAACTGTCTCAATTACGACTGGTCGGCAAACTGATTCTTTGCCAACATCAATAATGCCATGCCAAGTAAAATCAAGAGAGGACCAAAGAAAATCCCACCCCTGCTGAATAGACCAATTCCACAAATCCATTGTGTCCTGCGATACTTCAGACAGCGGCGGGCTTCCATGCCTCCAACAACACCAATGGCTGCTGAAATTAGAGTGATAATAGCGATTGCAGTTGACAATTGTATCGCTGATGCTAGATTACTAGGTTCACGTAGGTCATCTGAATCAACCCCATCTCCTTCAACCAATGTGAGGGTCAAATCGGGTATTTCGCCTGGCGATAAAATGCGCTCAATTGTCACATAACCATCCAAAGATACGCGGAGTATCATATCCTCACGAGATACGCCTAGAAAAGTGAAACGACCTTCTGAATTGGTCTCGGTTCTTCCTTCTGAATAATCATCAATAATTCTGAAAATCTCAATGTCAACGCCTTCAATACCTTCGCCACCACTGCTGTTGGCACTATCTAATTCACTAAGAATAAGTCCGTGAACTTCTGCATCATCTGTTTGAGAAAAGATATCACTAGAAACCAAATCTCTTGGATCCGCGCTAATCAACAGCGCACCGCTAGCAGCGCCAATAGCGCTACCAACAATAATTAGAAGAACTGCGAGATTCAATATCCACGCTTCTTCAGAACGCTCTCTAAGAGCGGCTGGAAGTCTAACTACTGCTGGATCAGCACCCCCTCTTACCTCTTTGCGAGCTTGCTGGCGACGCTGTTCCCTAGCCCTCTTCATTCGTCGGCGGCGTCTAGCAATTCTATCAGAAAGTGTGGTGGCGCTTTCATCAATATCATATTCCAATTCGATTTCCTCATCGGCCTCTACAAGGCCACCTTCAACGAGTTCATCTCGCACCCTTGAACGCAATGATTTGAGTCGCTCTTCACGCTCTTCATCACTGCTCATTCTTCTTCCTCTCTGTTAGTCGTGGAGGCGCGGGGGTTGTCAACCCAACGGCTCCTAGTTAGGTCTGAAAAGCCATTTCCCCAAAAAATGAAAGTCAGCGTAGCAAAAATAATGGCAATTGAATAAAGATAGATATCAGTCAATAATGAGCGGTTATCGCTATTATTTTCACTACTATCATCACCATCTTGAATGATATTATCGCCATTATCGCTTGAGACGGCGCGCCAATTCACCTCATGCATATTTGGCCAATATTTTCCAGTCAACCAAAAAGTGTCATTGCTAGAATCAAACGCTATCCCATTGAGAACATCTCCAACCCCTGGTTCAGGGAAAATGGAGGCTGCATCTATCGTCCCAATAACTTCCCCAGATGTGATATCTATGATGAATATCCATTCCCAATGCCAAACATTTGCATAGACAAAATCTCCAACACATTCCAACTCATTCAATTCAATAAGTGGTGAACCATTGTAAGTAACTGAAACGGTATCAATTATTGAAAAATTATCACCATCTCTAATTGTCAAATCAGAGGTACCATTACTCATAATGAAATTATCACCATAGGAACATAGCCCCCAGCCCTCATCTTGGTAGGTATAATTTGAGATTAGAGTAAATGTTTCCAAATCCCAAACATAAGCCACCCCCTCTTTCCATGTTAATTGAACAAGAGTGCCATTATGCAAAGCTAGACCTTCTCCGAACTCATCATCAGATAAATTCACTTGGCGCAATAACTCGCCTTCAAGGGTTACTTCACGAAGTGAAGAATGGTTATACAACCCTGTACTTTCATAGATTTTGCCTTCATGAAAAAGAAAGCCTTGTGTGAATGCTGAAGAATCATGACTTTGATTCTGTTTCACCTCTAATTCATAATGGGTAATAGTGGCTGTGTCCTCTGCTTTTGTAGGTGAAATCAAGGTTGACGAAAATGCAAAGATAAGAGAACAAACGACAAGCAATGTTGTATTGATTTTGCAACTCACCACAAAACCGCACCCCTCGCGCGTATGAACCATGCTCCATGGGCTATTAAATAGGTCCTTAGACAAGCGTAAGATGAGTAGCGTAGCGACGCTCATGGCGGTATTGTAATGCAAGTTAGAACATCCCTCTTCCTGACTATCCTGATGGTAGTAGCAACATTAGGGCCTTTTGCGGCCACAACTGCTACAGCAGATACTGAAAACAACCAAGTTGTTGGCCAAATTATCGGCGATATCGCTGATTTTGACCCCTCAATTCATGGCAAGACATACATGATGATTGATGGAGAACCTCTCTATTCGGCTACAAGACTTCACAAGACGGCATGGGCTGATGCGGGATACCCTGACCTTCTCCTGCCTTTTGCTAACGGCAAGAGTGGAAAATCTACCTCAAAGGCTTGCGTCCCATTAACTCAAGGCACTGTCATGACTATCCCAACTAGCGGAGGACAAATATCTGCCACTGTTGAGAAGACTACTACGACTGCTGCGTTTCTCGTAGAAGCCGGTCAAACTGTATCAAGTTCAGTATTGAACAATTATGCATCTACTTGGACAACCACGATTTATCCCACTAACACCCAATACTTCGGTTCAGAACCAGATGTGGATAATAACTGCCAAATCATGGTCGTGATATACAACATCGACGGGCCATCAAATATTGGAGGTTACTTCGCTCCAAGCCTTGCATCACAACGTGAAGCAGTGTATGTTGATGTCAATGATTTGAGTTGGGCTGACACAATTCTTGCTCACGAATTCCAACATTTATTGCACAATTCACGTGACCCATTTGAGTATGCATGGATTGACGAAGGGAATGCTGATATGGCAGCATATCTTTGTTTTGGCGCAACTAACACACTTATCGGACACGCAAATGAATGGGCCCAAAACGCCTACACATCAGTAAGGTGGTGGAATCAATCAACTGGAGATTACGGTGCAGGATTCTTGTTCATGCTCTATCTTTCTGACAAACTTGGAGGTGGACAAGCAATACAGTCATTGGTAGCGGATACTGCAACTGGTGGCGCTGGAATTGTTAATCTAGCAAACAACCCTGTCCCCGGTTCACCAGGAAATATCGGATCAACGATTGAAGGTATCTTCGCGAATTTTACGGTAGCGACTTTACTTGATGATTCGCAAAATCCATTCGGATTAGATAATATTGACATGTACCAAAATTGTGGAAGCACGCAATTCTGTAAGGTTCAGATTACGGATTCAAACAGCAATTGGGGTAGTATTTGGTCTAGACAAGGTGACCCATTGGAAGGTTGGGGTGTTAGGACATACAAGTTCACAGGTGGAACTGGCTCTCCGCTAAACGTCATGATCCAATCTTCAGAAGTTGGATTTTCTGGACGTCTAGTTTATCGTGAAATCGCAACCGGTACTTGGACATCAGAGCCTCTCATCTTCAATGGTGGAATGGCTACTGGTCTAGTGACTGGATTTGGAAACGTCTCAGATGATGTCTATGTGATTACTTGGTACGAAAGCCTCGTTGATGATTGCGACTATGCAATGGCAAACTGTGGTTGGCCTGGCGGTGGAGGCACCACATACCCCACAGCGACCATTGACATTTATGCAACTTTAATCTCACAACCAGCTACTATTCGACAAGATGGAATGAGAATGCATGACCGCGACGAAGATGGCATGGATGACACAATGCAATGGATTATGGAAGTAAATTCTACAGCATTTTGGGAAAATCTTGACATCAAAATAGAGGCCTTTGTCAACAATACATTGTACGATGAAATCGTAATCCCTGTGGGTGTTGGCGGTGGAGCAACATCAAACCGTTCAGTATGGTTTACCCCCCCATGGGATGGTGACTGGACACTTTATGCACGAATGTATGACCAAGTTGGTAATCCAGTCCCTAATGCAGCAATCTTGACTTTACCAACTACTGTCTCAAATATGGCGCCAGTAGCAACAGGAAGTCTCTCTTCAAACATGTCGCAAACTTGGTTACCGATTCAATTTAATGGCGCTGGTTACGACATTTGGGGTCTATCATCAGACAATCAAACCTACACTCACAATGCTTCACCAGTTGCATATATTTGGGATTTCGGCGATGGTGGCCAATCTTGGCTACGCACACCTTCACGAGCTTATTCACAAACTGGAGACTTCAATGCAACTTTGCAAGTTACAGATATTGGAGGAATGTTGAGCACACCACAAAACTGGTCAATGAACATCACAGACACTATCGTTCCCTCAGTAAAAATATCAGTAGGTGGACAGATTATTCAAAACAGCATGACTCTGTTGACGACTCAGCGAGTTCTGTTTGAGGCATACATGAGTGATGACAATGTTCCCAACCAATATCTTGACTTCCAATGGGATTGGGGAGATGGCACCAATGAAGGTGGCATTGGCTATCTTGAAGCGGCTCACGATTGGGCAATTGGTTCCTCAAATGGAACAATATATAATTTGACATTAACAGTTGACGATGGAACCTTCCAAGCCAATCAAACAGTATCAATCATCATCCTAAACAGAGTCCCTAGACAGATCTACAATCTACCTCTAGAAGTTGACACTTTGACGCCTCTGCCAATGCCAACGATTTTCACAGACGATGATGGCACTATTGACACGTGGCAATGGATTTTCACAGAAGCTGTCAATCTTGACGGAGGGGAGGTCACTAAATTAAGCAACTTTGACCAAACATCTTCAAGTATCGAAAATCCAACACCTGCATGGCTTGTTCCCGGCATAAAAAATGTCACTATTTATGCGACAGATAATGCGGGAAACATCTCTGTAGCAATTATCCAAGTTACGGTCAACAATCAGCGACCCGTAGCCCTATTTGACAGACCAGATGATGGCGACACTACTACTTCATACATGTTCCAAAGCCAGTCATGGGACCCCGATGGATCAAATGGAAACATGACTACAATCTGGACTATTTCAGAAGGTAACAACACTATCACAAACCAAACTTCGGTAGTACATACATTCACCACGCCTGGCACGCATACAGTAGAACTCATTGTAATCGATGAGCGTGGACTTGCATCTCTACCAAAAGCATACATTGTTGAAATTGATAACCCATTACCTATTCCTCAAATGAGTATTTACGAGGCAAGAGACCCGTCCACAGGGGAGCCAATAGATGTTCCAAGCGAAGATGATAGTCAATTCAACTGGCGCAACACATTTACTGATGCCGGTGATATTTTTGTAGCACCTGGTATCTGGTTGCGCTTCAACTCAAGTGGAAGTAGAGATGGCGATTCACAATTTGAAGGAATGGATGTACCTCTGAACGAGAGTCATCCTAACTGGAATGGACTTGTTGAATACACATGGGACTTTGGAGATGGCTCACCATTGGTCAATTCGCCAAATGTTTGGCACGCATATACGACACCTGGAATGTACACTATCACTCTCTCCCTAAGGGATGGGTTTGGCACTGGTGATGTTAACCAGACTACTAGAAATGTATACGTTGCAAGTGCACCAGAAATATTGACTACATCTCTTTTTGAAGATGCTGTTTATTCTGAAGGAATATACGACCTTAAAGGTTCAGCAATTGATTATGATGAAGCCCTAGGATTCAGTGCTTGGTATGATGATAATGTGTACTTTGACAGCGATGGAAATGGTATTTTAGATGATGACCATGATGTTAGTGAATCAATTGTAGGTGGTTTGGCATTACAATACAGTTGGGATATTGATGACCGTATAGATGTTGATGATGACGGTGATAACACCAACGATTGGGTTGAGCAATTTAATCAGGGTTCTTTGACTGTTAATTGGTCAGAACCTGGTGAAATTTTCGTGGCATTGAAAGTGTGTAACGGAATTGGAGTCTGTACTGAGAAAGGATATCCTCTTCGCGTCAGGGACCCTTCAGAACAGGACGACTCGCTAGCCGATTTCAGTCTTGATTCACTATTGCCAAAAGCAGAAAGTAGTGGTATGATGTTAGGTGCTCTACTAGTAATTCTACTAATTCTTGGCTGGCTTGTAATGCGACAGCCAACTGAAGTTGAAGCAGAAGCAGAAGAAATGGCAGATTCATACGATGTCTCGTCAGTAGTAACAGAAGGTGGCGTACTCGGCATGGACCATCACGCACCACCACCTAAACCGAAACATTTGACCACTAAAGACCGGCGCAGCGAGGAATCGGGTTATGTGCGTCCTGTTACTTCGCGAAGGCGTAGGTGAGAGGGGAGATGGGGCGAACGAAGCGGACTTCCAAGAGAAGTACTCTTTCACTACTGCTCGTTTTCTTGATTCTAGCACCGCTTCTTTTGGCACTTCCAGAAGTACTTACACCGACAGTAAGTGCTGCATCAAACTGTAATTACGATTCAGCTAATTCAGCAGAATGGCATGAAGAAATAAGCAGTTTTAATCTAACTGGAACAAATGATTTCTATGCAATGTATGGTGATGAATATCGAGATGAATCTCCTGATTTTGGATTCGGGGGTTCTTTAGGAGATAACATCTACAATGACAGTAGTTTGGATGCATTAAGAAGTGATTTTTACACCTCATTTGAAATAAAAAATGATACTGCATCAGGGCTTCGATTAAACTTAACTTCGGGATACAGATACACCTTCTGTTTTACTACGCATTCAGAAAATACTAGCAATTATCTTGAAGCGCCATTAATTGACTTCTATCTTCTACAAAAGTATGATTGGGACTTCTATCGTAACGATTATAATGCTAGATTATGGGAAGAAAGAGAACTGTTGAACTTGATTCCGCCGGAATGGAGAGACCTATCCTCATGGATGCCATATCGTGATGTTCATGCTTATGAAAGTAAGAAGGCAACTGATTTTGCAGTAAGTTTAGATCATGATGAAACGTCTGGTGGATTTTTCGGATTTGGAGAAGAAAATACCGAATGGATGTATCTTATTATTGATGGTTGGGACAACATGAGAGATAGCGATACACCTGCTCCACACCGTAATTTTTCTGTTGATATTACAATAATGACAGAAGAGAGATTAACACTTCCAAACTACACCGTTTCCTTATTCTGTTGCGGATTATTTGCGATGTTATTAGCAGCCCCTGTGATTATGCATACACGATTTCAAAGTGCAGGAATGGGGCATGGTTCATCTGGCCAACAAGGAGTGGACCTCATGCCAATGCTAGAAACTGAAGCGACAAAACCACCGCCACCACGCTGATGTGAGATGAATATTTCATCAAATGCACTATATTAGAAAGCAATAAAATGACTCTCATAGTCAAATTAATTAGTTGCCAGCATGGCCAAGCATTTCCCATGCAATATTCAAATCACGCACATTGATAAGTCCTTTATCAGCAAGTGTAAAACCTCTCCTTAATGTCGTAAACACGATATTTTGGCTCAATTTTGGTGCGTGTAATCGTGCCCAATCGCCACCAATACCTTGGCCCATTAGAGCGTAAGAATGTTCACCATTTTTCAATTCCCAACTCGCTTCAAAGATGCTCAATGCGTCATCATAGTTTCGACAGGTATAACATAGTTTTATGATATCGCCCGCATCTTTGTTTGACTCAACAAACTTGACAATTTCATCTGATGATGGTGTTGAATCTAATGAGTGGTGTGAGGCTACAATTGTAGTTCCAGATTTCCTAGCTGCTGAAAAAAGTTTTTTACGTGATTTAGCATCCATCTCTATCTCAAGATCTATCCAAGAAACACCGCTTAAAATAGCCTCTTTGAGAATTGCAATTCTAGCCTTTTCATCGTCAGGGAAATCCCCTCCCTCTGACTTACTTCGGCAAGTGAAAAGAACGGGCTTATCAATTCCTTTCTTCAATTGTGAAATAGTTGTTGAGACATCAACTGAGTCAAGAGGACGTGCTACATATTCGGTGGACGTTTCATCCACTCCATCCTTTTGTACTGTGACTTTCACAGGTTCAACATACAATTTGTCAAACCTTACTTCCACTATTTCTCCACCCTCAGCAGTTGCTTGCTCAGCCTGCTTCAATACATCTTGAACGGTGTTTCCGTCCAGAACAATACAGACCTTGGGTAGGGCCATCATGGCGCCCCACCGGCGCCCTCTGTTTAACGATAGTGCCTAAGCATCATATTACTCACCTTGGAATAATATTTTGAACCTTGACTTCTGAGGGCTAAAATCGGTGTATAATATGTCCAAAATTTGGCTAAAATTAGGGGTGTGTGAATGGCTATTTTCGAGCATTCTTGACAGGATTGTTTATGAACCGAATAGCGGCGGCTTTATAATAGACAGGGGGTATCTTAGATACCCCCTGAGAGAGGAAAGTGATTCTAATGTCCGGCAGTTACGATGAAGGCACGATTCAGGTCCTAGAAGGGCTAGAAGCTGTGCGGCAAGTTCCAGGAATGTATCTTGGAGAAACAGACAATGGTGAAGCCCTTCATCGCTGTATTTGGGAAGTTGTTGACAATGCCGTTGACGAACATCTTGCAGGACACAACGATACGATTGAAGTGGACATTTGCAAAGACGGCTCGGTATCTGTCAGAGATTTCGGCAGAGGCATCCCCGTTGGAATACACCCTGACAAAGGAATTAGTACAGCTACTGTCGTGATGACGAGTTTGCACGCCGGAGGCAAGTTCGATAATGAGGCCTACAAAGTGTCCGGTGGACTTCACGGCGTCGGTGTTTCTGCAGTTAACGCTGTATCAGAATGGCTGATAATGACAATCCACAGAGATGGAGAAATTTGGCAGCAGGAATTTAGAGCCGGAATTCCTCAATATGATGTCAAGTCCATTGGAGAAAGCGATGGCTTGGGGACATCTATTCATTTCATGCCAGATTTACAATTTTTCTCCAATGTCACAGAATTCGATTACGAGGTGATCAATGAAAGATTACGTGAAACATCATTCCTAAATGGGGGGCTAGAGATCATCATCTCTGACAAAAGAACGGATGATGTGGGACCGGTATCCCACAAATATGACGGGGGAATTGCTGAATTTGTCCAACATTTAGGAGAGAGAGCCACCAGTATCCACTCAGACGTGATTCGTTTAATTGGTTCAAAAGAAGATAGCGATGGCAAGCTTGTTGAAGCAGATATTGCCTTGCTATGGTCTGATGCCTACTCTGAAAAAATTCAATGTTATACCAACATCATTCGAAACCGTGACGGCGGAACGCACATGTCTGGTTTGAGAGGTTCATTGACTAGGACGTTAAATTCATACGGAAATGAACGAGGATTTCTCAAGAAGGTTGGCAATCTTTCCGGCGAAGATATTCGTGAAGGTTTGACCGCTGTAATTAGCATCAAACATCCAGACCCTTCATTCTCATCACAAGCAAAGGATAAGTTGGTCACCAGTGAAGTTCAAGGAATCGTTGAAGCGATTGTGAACGAAAAATTAGGAGAATTCTTTGAAGAGAACCCCACTACAGGAAGGGCCATTATCGAAAAAGCGATTCTA
This sequence comes from Methanobacteriota archaeon, assembly GCA_018650285.1. Lineage (GTDB taxonomy): Archaea > Thermoplasmatota > Poseidoniia > Poseidoniales > Thalassarchaeaceae > MGIIb-Q1. The sequence goes on along the minus strand of JABIGF010000020.1, from coordinate 101,534 downwards.
TCGAGTAAGGCGAGAGAAGCGGCTAGAAAGGCTAGAGATTTAACTCGGCGCAAAGGCGTACTAGAGGGCGGAGGGTTGCCTGGTAAACTTGCAGATTGCCAATCAAGAGACCCTGCCGAATGTGAAATTTTCATTGTCGAAGGTGATTCTGCTGGAGGTTCGGCTAAGACTGGACGAGATAGGAGAACGCAAGCAATCTTGCCACTTAGAGGTAAAATTCTCAACGTTGAGAGGCAACAAAAGAATCCTGCAAAGGTTTTCCAAAACAACGAGATCCAAACCATGATTCGTGCTTTTGGTGCTGGAGTAGGGAATAAAAACCACGACGAAAGCGAAAACGAAGAAGGTGAAGAAAGTAGTGAACAAGATGAAGGCTTTTTCAATCCTGAAAAATTGCGTTATAGCAGACTCATCATCATGACTGACGCCGATGTTGACGGAGCACACATACGAACACTAATTCTAACCTTCTTTTGGCGCTACATGAAAGATGCCGTCACCAATGGAAATGTCTACATCGCTCAACCGCCACTATACCAAGTCAGTCGAGGAAGAGAATCTCGCTACGCATACAGCGATGAAGAAAGAGATGCCCACATCACTGAACTCACAGAAGGGAAGCCAAACGCCAAAATTACAGTACAGAGATACAAAGGTCTTGGTGAAATGAATCCCGACCAATTGTGGGCGACCACGATGGACCCCGAGGAGAGGACGCTTCTGATTGTCTCAATTGAAGATGCGATAGAGGCAGATAATATGTTTGAAATATTGATGGGAGAAGATGTCCCATCTAGAAGGGCATTTATTGAAAAGTACGCAAAGGAGGTGACTAACCTTGACATCTGAGGACGAAACTAAGGAACAAAATATCGGCCGTGTGCTTGAGAAGCAAATTGGCGATGAAATGAAAGAGAGTTACATCAATTATGCGATGTCAGTTATTATCGGCAGAGCACTCCCTGATGTTCGAGATGGACTAAAACCAGTTCACCGCAGAATATTGTATGGTATGCACGCAGGCGGACACACTCATGACAAAACTTTCACCAAATCGGCACGTTCAGTTGGAGAAGTAATGGGTAAATTCCACCCACACGGTGACCAATCGATTTACGACACAATGGTACGAATGGCTCAAGATTTTAGCCTTCGCTATCCACTCGTAGACGGCCAAGGTAATTTTGGAAGCATTGATGGCGACCCACCAGCAGCTATGCGATATACTGAAAGTCGTCTTGACAGATTAGCAAATAGCCTTCTCTCAGATATTGAGAAAAATACAGTGGATTTCCAACCTAACTTTGACGATTCTGAGCAAGAACCTTCTGTCCTCCCTGCTGGAATGCCTAATCTATTGCTAAATGGAAGTGATGGAATTGCAGTAGGTATGGCGACAAAAATTCCGCCACACAACTTGACAGAGATGACTTCAGCAATTCGCCTCCACATTGACACAATTCTAGAACAATATCTAGATAGCAATACACCAGATATAGCGCCAGAAATCAGTGTTGGAGCCTACATGGAACATTTGAAAGGCCCAGATTTCCCCACTGGAGCAACAATTTACGGTATTGATGGAATTCGTGACATGTACGAAACCGGACACGGTAAATTCCATGTCAGAAGCGATTGCGAGGTAGAGGAAAATGGAGCAGATAAGAAAATTATCGTCCACGCAATCCCATACCAAGTGAAAAAATCTGAAATGCTTGAAAAAATTGCCAAACTTGTCAGTAATGAACATGTAAAAGGCATCAGAGATATCAGAGATGAATCTTCTAAAGAAGGCATCAGGGTTGTAATTGAAGTTAAACAAAATGCTGACCCGCATGCTGTTTTGAATCAACTATACAAATCAAGTAGACTTCAAGAATCATATTCTGCAAACATGATGGGAATTATCAATGGTCAACCTGTACAATTGACTCTTCCAGTTATCTTGCACACCTGGGTGCGTCACCGAGAAAGTGTTGTTCAGAGAAGAACTCAATTTGAACTGACTAAGGCTCAAGCCCGCATTCACCTTCTACAAGGATTACTCATAGTAGCAGAACATGGCAGGGATATTACTGATATTATTCGAGATTGTGAAGATTATGCTGAAGTCCATGAACGATTAGCAGCAAAGTATGACATGAGTGAAATTCAAACAAAAGCAGTTTACGAAATGCCACTTGGCCGATTAACAAGGCAATCTGTAGGCAAATTGGAGAAAGAGCAAGGCGATTTAGAAATCGCTGTCAACCGGTACAAAGAAATCTTAGCCAGTAGAAAAGAAATTCTTACTATCGTCATGGATGAACTCGATGATGTGACTAACAAACATGGAGATGAAAGAAGAACAAGTATTGACCCAATGCCACTTTCAATGGATAGGGAAGATCTGATTGAAGAGAAACCAATTGTCATCACATTATCACAAGAAAATTACCTTCGCCACGCACGAATTGAAGAATTTAGACTTCAAAACCGAGCTGGAACTGGGCTGAAAGGTGTCACAACAAAAGACGAAGATGTGCCACAAAGTGTACATGCTTGTTTCTCAAAGGATAGGTTGTTGATTTTCACAGACCAGGGCAGAGTGTACGGATTGCGTGCTTGGGAAACACCACAAGCAAGCCGCCAAGCACGAGGGCGCCATGTCAAAAATCTTCTTGAAGGATTCCGAGATGAAGAGAACATCGTTGCAATTTTGCCGATAAACAAAGATTTGCTCGATAATCACGATGGCATTTACCTAATGTTTGCAACTAAAAATGGTAGAGCGAAAAGAACCGCTCTTTCAGAATACGTGAGAATAAATCGTAATGGGAAATACGCAATCAAACTTGTTGATGATGACGCTTTAGTGGCTGTACGTACATTCAACTCGGGGGATGAGGTAGTGTTAATCTCTGCCAACGGTATGGCTTGCAGATTCTACGGAGATGAGGCTCGTTCACAAGGCCGTGTCTCACAAGGTGTGAAAGGTATGAGTTTCAAATTCGGCGATGACCGTGTTGCAGGAATGATTGTGACAAATAATGCTGATACTCAAATCCTCACAGTTAGCCGCCATGGAATGGGTAAGAGAACACGAATGGGAACAGCAGAGAAAATCCCAGACCTTGATAGCGAGGGTGTTCAAAAAACAGACAAGCATGATGAACCAAAGATGAAGACTGATGGTTACCGTAGAACAAAGCGCGGTGCGAAAGGTGTGAAAACAATGATGATGGATGATAATGATGAAATTGTTACCGTCAGACACATACCTGACCTTGATGACCAACTATTCCTTCTTGCAGAAAGTGGTATGATGATAAGGATTAGAGCGTCACAAACCAAAGAAACAACTGGAAGAGTAACTAGAGGAACTCGTCTAATGGAATTACGTGCCCGTAATGATGATGGGAAACGTGGCGAAGAATATTCAGATAAAATCATTGGAGTAGCTCGCTTACCTGCTGCACTTCTTGATGACGAATCAAATGAATCTGAAACTGATGACATCATTAGTTCTGAAGAGGAATGAACACGAATTACCTCCGTTCGGCTTAAGACCGAATGGTAAGTCGGCGGTCTTGCTGCGACGTTCGCATAGCCTGGCCATCGCGCCGGATTGCTAATCCGGTGGGTTTACCCGCGGGAGTTCGAATCTCCCACGTCGCGCCATAATCGCGTTTGATTGAAATCTGAAACACGAACAATATCAATTGAAAATATCTTCAAGATCTTCGGCTATATCGTCGGCAAGCATCAACTCTCGCTGTCGCTTCAAACGCATCTTATCTCTCTTAATTCGGCGGCGGACACCGCGTGTTTGATTGATGACAACTGGTATCATTACAACATTCAGTAACATAATTCCAAATGCAATCATTGCCGTCGTTTTGAATGCATCAACCTCCCAATAATCAAGGGCTTCTCCAAGCCATTCAATTCCGTAGGGCGGTGGTTGCTCTGGAGGTGGAAGGGGGATAAGGTCACTGTTGTGGTCCCAGAATTGGTTACCAATTCTAACTGTCTCAATGTTCTCTTGAATAGGTGTATAATCAACATTACCAACACTATCCATTGGGACTAAAATGTAGTGATATACATGTTCTTTTTCAATACCATCTTTGAATCGGTCTTCTTTTTCTTGGTAAATACCTGTGGAGCCGGGCTCTCCCCAAAGACCTGTATCGATGGGCTCCATCCAAGTCAAATCCGAAGGTATTAACTCAACTCGATAAAGTGACCATGTGACATTTTCCTCACCCTCATAAGATGGCCACACCCAATTGATTTTGACATGGTGAATATTCTCTCCAGATGAATTATCAAAGGTCACTTCACTCCAAACAGATGACAATTTTATCGAAGGTGGTGTTGCATCCCCGCATTGCCAATTGACTGTTTGCCCGTCAAAACCAGCGGCCGCACCGTGTGTGAAATCAGTTGTGCCTTGACGGTCATAAGCCATCACAAGATACGACACGCAGGTACCATCTGGTAACGATGTTGGATCCTCCCAATTATCTGCATATGGACCTAAATCTGCTACTTCTGTACCTAAAACAGAATTAAATTGCGACTGATTATTGTATGGCCAGAAAAATGGGAAAGATAATCGTCGGTAGACTCTCCATCCACCAAAATATGGGTCATCAAGGTCGCCTGTTGGGTCCCACTCTAGTCGTAAAGCACCACGAGGTAATTGCACTGATGTCAAATTGTCGGCGCTAACATTTGATGGTTCTAAATTTCCTGCAATCATATACATTCCATTTGTATAATCTGGATCATAAATATGCAGAGTGTCTGTTTCAGAATCAACCTCAATTACTGCTGGATATTGTATTGATTCGAGTATAGTTAAACTAGATGATTCCATTCTGTAAACTTGTATGCTTTCTCGCAGCAAATCATTAGAAATCATTCCTGTCAAACTGATAACTGCATCCGCGTAAACCATTCCGGGGTCAGTAACACCAGGCATAGATGAGTGGATGTCAAAATCAATAATTCGTAGCGGTGAAATGCCTGCATCCCTAAGGTCAGGATATTGGAAACCTTCTGGAGGATAATAGGGTTCGTTGAAATTGTATATCACTGATTCATCCATAACCGCTTCGCCACTAGTCACCCAAGGGTCTGAGGCTAAAGAAATGCGATTCTGAACTCGAACAGTTCTAATTCCAGTTTCAATCAAGCCTTGGCTATCACGGGTAGTCAATGTGACTAGCCACTCGCCCATTGGCAAAGTGGTATTGAGAATTTGCCCATATCCTATGACTTCTTCATAATTTAAACGCCATGTGAAGTTTAATGGCATCGCTGAATATTGATTTATTTGTCCTATGAACATTATAGTATCGCCGCTATCAAAGCGCTCCCCTTCAGTTGGATTAACAATGGTAGGATACATTGGCATATGCCTACTACTAACAACCACCTCAAACCAATTATCTGATGGATTGACGTCTAATGCCTCAAAAGATTGTGGGAATTCAGCACGGAGAAGTAACTCTCCAGCAACCGGCATTGCAAAAACACATGATGCGGTTTCTTGCGGTTCCATCAAAACATCACAAGGCAAAGGCCCATCAAGAAGGGTGCCGTTCAAATCAAAAATGCTCAATGAAAAGGAAGCGTTTACGGGTACATATCCGATATTCCCTGCTGTCACCTTTATTGAATCAGCGCCGAGAGCGTATAACGTATTGTTTTGCCCGCCTACCTCAATAGTATGCCCATAACCACGCGCTGGCTCAATTGTTTCAATCCAAACATCTGTGCTGTCATTGAAATCAAGTGTCAAATTGCCCAAATTATTCCAATCATTCATGTCTCCAGATGAATTAAACAAACCTGCAGTTACTTGAAACTGGCCAGGGAATGGAGCTACAATATCTGGTAGAGTTGCTACCCAATTTTGGTCTGTTGCAACCGGTGGAGCAAATGTATCCATTGCCGATGAAACCACTGAACCATTGAATGACATCTCCCATCCAAAAGTCGCATTCACATTTGATTCCCATGAACGACGGTAAAAATCCGCTGAAAACGGATATGATGTGTTACTATTGTAAACTTGAGTCTCATCAAAATTCAAATTATTCAGAGTAATATCTCGCAGCGGTGCTGCAACATTGAATGTGTATACGATGCTATCATCACTTGAATCAGCGTCGTTTTCTGTAAACATGAAGAATATTGTGTGGATGCCAGCCTCTAATGGTTGAAAGTATCCGTTTGAAAAAGTAACAGTTGTTTCTTGGAAGCCGAAAACATTCCCCGACGAGGTGAATCCATCGTGTGGGTTGCCAGGGCAAGCAATAAGAGATGTGTGATTCCCTGGACAGATTTGCCAAGTGATTTGTCTTGACGAATGGGTTGTGAATAATTCGTTCTTTATTTTCACTGATGGGATGATAAATGAAGTGCCACGATCATATGTTGAACCCTCCCTTGGCTCAATTCCATCTAGAATCATCAAATTACCAGAAACTGTAGCACTTGTGGTGGGCACAAAAGCAATCAAAGTCGCCAAAAATAGCGTTAAAACGAGTAATTTAGCGCGCGCTCTCGCGCCCGTCATGCTCCCCGCGCCCTCACGCATGTAGGGACCTAGTCCACGCGAGTCGTAAATAACAAACGGAGACCGGGGTGGGAAAATGGCCTATTCAAGTCATTGTAGACCATGGCATTGCAGTATTTGCAGCCCCAACGCCTTCACCATCTTTTGCAAGGGCAATAAAACCCACTTCAATATCACTTTTGAATTGAGATACGCCCCATTCAAGTGCTACTTGAATTTCATTACAATTAGAGAACTTATCTGCAATCCTTATTGATGACATTTTCAGTGTTATCGCTTCACCTATTCCTGTTGCTGCCACTCCAATGTTTTCATCGCACCAAAGCCCTGCGCCGATAAGTGGCGTATCACCTACTCTTCCGGCAGGTCTTCCGGTACATCCACCGGTTGAAGATGCGACTACTATGAGCCCTGTTGAGTCACGCACAATTGCACCGACTGTGTCATTTCCAGATGGCTTTTCTGAACCCTTAACTGCAATTCGTGGCACCCCTATTGAATCAGCAAAATCTCTCGCACCACGACCTGCAAGCATGTTGATTTTTTTATCTAATAATTTAGCCGCAACTAGAATTGGATTTTTTGTATATTCTATGCAAGTAACAGCCCCATATCTACCATCACTAGTCATCAATGCAGCATCAAGTTGAACTGAACCATCAGCACGAATTCTGCCACCAGTACCAGCATTCAATACTGGGTCATCTTCCATAATTAATATGGCAGCTATTGCTGCATCTATTGCAGAAGAACCAGATTGCAATTTTTCCCAACCTGCTTCAACTGCAGCATCAACGCCTGGTTGGTCTTTAGCGCCGTGCCCAGCACCACCATGACATACAATTGCCGGACTAGAAATCGGGCCAACGTCACGTGTCATGCTAACCTCTCCTCTTCTGCCGCCTTTCTTTTCAGGTTCTTTGCCTTTGCACCTTTTATGTCAATAATTGGCGAAAAATGCTCTATCTTTGAAAGACAAAGCGGCCTTGGAGTAGAAAATGACTACTCAGGCGCTACTTGGATTGGCTGGGTCGGTAGTTAGCCTATCAACAATCTTGCCCAATCTTTCTACGAGACTGGCACGCGCAGCACCATCAATAAGTGCATGTTCTAGAACTTCGTCAAGTGTATCAACTGGTATGACTTTGATCATATCCTTGAATTCATCATCAATCAGAACATCATTCATGTTGGCTCGTGGAATAATAACTCTTGAAATTCCTGACTTAGCAGCTGCTTCGATTTTTGCCGTAACACCGCCGATTGGCAATACTTCACCACGCACAGATAGTGAACCTGTCATTGCCAAATTCTGGTCAATTGGAATCTCTTCGATTGCTGAAATAACTGCTGTTGCAATAGTGATACTAGCAGAATCACCATCTACGCCATGGGTATCAACGAATTGAACGTGAATGTCAAAATCGGAAACATCCTTGCCTGTCAACTTCTTGATTACTGCACTGACATTTGTTACCGATTCATTGGCTAGATCAGAAAGTCCTCCTGTAGCAAATACTGCGCCACCCTTCTTTTGAGAAGGTGTGACAAGCGCTTCAACTGGCAACATGATTCCACTAAAATCTGATAATCCAGTGTTTGCACCAAGAACTGCTAATCCATTGACTCTTCCAACACGCTCGCCGCTATTCACAATCATTGAGTAATCCATACGGCGTTCAATCATTCGATCTGCCACTTGTTGTTCCAATGGTTTCGCAATCATACGTGCGCGGAGAACATGTGCTGAGGTAGCAAACTCTGAACCATCTGCACAAGCAAGGTCACCTGCGACTCTAACAAGTCCACCAAGTTCTCTCAAACGAAGCGTCAGTTTACCTCGACGACCTGCACGTCTTTGTGATTCACGAAGTAGAACTGCAATAGCGCTACGGTCAAAGTGAGGAATGGGATTGCCACTCTTTTTCTCCATCTCATTCGCAACTTCTTGAGCAATGAATCGGATGACTCGGCGACGGTTTCTCGCACTATCTGGCATTTCAGAATTAACGTACACTTCGTATCCATATCCTCTAATTCTGCTGCGCAAAGCAGGATGCATCCCCTGCAAAGCATCTAGATTGCCTGCAGCAACCAAAATGAAATCACATGGGGCTGGTTCTGTTGTAGTCAAAGCACCGCTTGAACGCTCACTGCGGCCAGAAATTGGCAATTGCTTCTCTTGCAATGCAGTCAACAATGCTTGTTGCTCTTCAAGTCTTAACAAGTTGATTTCATCAATAAACAAGACTCCACCGTTTGCTTTGTGAATTGCACCAGCCTCAACACGGTCATGGGCAGGTGTTTCCATACCACCTGATTGGAAAGGGTCGTGGCGAACATCACCAAGTAAACTACCAGCAAGTGTCCCTGTTGCATCAACAAATGGAGGCTTATCACCACGCTCATGCTTGACCAACAGTTTTGGAATCCTTGCATCATCACCTGAAGAGAGACGACTGCGTAGGAACATAAAACCAAACCCAAGTATCAATAATCCAAATAATAGGGTAAGTATATCACCAGTCATTATGGTCATCCAAACCAATATTGCAGCGATAAAACCGGTAATGAAGAGTAACGTCTTGTTTGTCTTCTCTCTTGCCATACGGATTTGTGCCCTTCTCTCTTTGATAATTCGGTCACCACGTCCCGCGGGCACTGTCCTAACTCGAGGTTCGTTTTCATCCTCTTCGTTAGGATAACAAAGTGTGTCTTCTAATGCATCATCAGGCATCAATTCAGTCATTGCTCGAGCCAACATTGACTTACCAGTACCTGGGTCTCCAATCATCATCATATGACGGCGTTGTTCTGCTGCCTTTCGAATAACAATATTCGCTGCCTCTTGACCAATAACTCGGTCAACTAATTTCTCTGGAATTGGAACATCAGCAGTTGAGTCTATGTCAATAGTATGAATCCATTCTTCAACAGGAAGGGTCTCAATAGTATCTGCAATATTGGCATCCACATCACCGAACTCTTCGTCGACTTTCCAATCGTCAGGAAGGGTTGGTTCGGAGATATCATCCAAAGTCGTTTTGACTTCATCTGACAAGAGTTCATCAGACTCTTCTGCAATGATTTCTTCAACATCATCATCCATGGCAATACCTCCTGTTGTAATTTCCTCGCACCCCAACCGTCATTAAACTGCGCACAAGGAAAAAACGCACGCCCATAGGGCGTATTCTGTGAATTAAGGTCTGCAATAGGGAAATTATTGGATTCTAGTACTGAAATGGGCAATCAAAGCATTGACTTTAGATGACTTCCCGGCCCTGTCTGAGATAGCATGGGGGATGAGCGTGTTTTGGCATTGCGCGAAGGTAGCGGCAAGGTGCATCTAATCTCTATGGGAGATCGTGAAATCAAGGTCAAAGGAATTGGTAGAATCAATCCTGCAAGAGACCTAAAAGATGTGCAGTTTGGCACGCAAATTTCCATTGGTCAGAAAGATTTCTTAGTTCTAAAACCACGCTTGAGAGAATTGACTGAGGGGATGCACCGTCGGGCTCAAATCATCACTCCAAAAGATGCTTCACTAATCTGCTCAATGTTAGGGATTGGCGCTGGTGACAGAGTACTAGAAGTCGGCTTTGGCTCAGCGGGATTAACACTCCATCTAGCAAATACCATAGGAAATAAAGGCCTCATAACAACTGTTGAATTGCGCCCAGAACATGCTGAAGTTGGGCTTGAAAATGTCGAACTTGCAACCAACAGTTGGGGCGGCTTCCCCGAATTCAACTTGGTAGAAGCAGATGCTTATTCATCAACTACTGCAAAAACAGTTAGTGAAATATCACAAACTTACGATGCCATCTCACTAGATTTACCTGAGCCTTGGCAAGCAATACCACATTTTGCTAAATTGTTAGCAATTGGTGGAAGGCTCTCGTGCTATTGCCCTGTGACGAGTCAATTAGAAGCAAGTTGGGAGGCTTGTGAAGCCGCTGGTTTAGAAATAGACTGGGCCGGTGAGAGAATTGACCGTGTTTGGACAAAAGCGAGCAAAGGTGGAGTTCGCCCTGGGAACAATCCAATGGGACACACTGCATTCATTCTAATAGCACAACGCCTAGAATGAATTAGCGTTGTTTCAATCAACTACTCGGACCGAATCTTTACACTTCGGGCAGGTAAATTTGAACGGCGCTTCACGTCCGTCTGGCATCTTCAGTGAAGATGAACAACTCGGACAACTTACTCTTCCATCAACCATTCTTGCTTCATCAGAAGCCAAATCAGTAACTGCAACTACTGGTGGAGGTGGCAAATCAATCGGTGCTGGCAAGTCTGGCATCGTCTCTTCAGTCTCAAAAAATGTTGAGCGTATGTGATTTTTCTTAGCTCTTTTACGACGGGAAATTGTCATCAATACAAAGAGGATTGTGCACAACCAGCCAACTGACATCACAGTAATTGAAGTCTGATTATCTAATTCGAAAAATCCGAATGATACGCCATCAGGTGCAACTGTCGGACCTGCTACATTTACTGAGAATGGACTGGACAGAAGTTGATGGCCTGAGCCTGCTGCTTGAACACGCATGCTCAATTCGCCGCCACTAGTTGCGAAAGTTGAAACTAACATCAACTCGTAAGTCACCTCATCGCCCGGCCCAAGGTTGTAACTTGGACTTGATGAACCACCAATAGCAGTCCACCCTGGTGAAAGGTCTGCCGCACCTTCACCGACAACAGAAAGTGTACCTGAAAGGTCTTCATTCCCCTCATTCTTGAGATTGACTGTTAGAACTAAACTACCTGCGTGAGGAAGAACATTATCACCACTACCTGTGACTGTCACAGTTAGTCTTGGTTGCCCGTTTTCACGGTCCTCAGGTATTGTTAGATTGATTGCACCACTAGCACTAACTGCTGGGTCAGCAAGAGATGTTGCGGTTGCTGAAAGAGTTACTACTCCCGCAGCAGTATTCTGTGCCACCAAGCATTCAACAAGAACCGGAGTTGCTGACGGTGATGGAGCAAGAGTGATTGTTGATTGAAGATTACTACAGTCAAGACCACTAGTTGAAAGTTGGAATGTTTGGTTTGCATTTCCTGTATTAGTGAGCCAGAAATATGCTTGAATAATTTGGCCAACCATAGCAGATTTATCTGTACTAGTCAATGCCGCTGTCACACCTAATGTGACTTCAGTCACGGTAAAATCGTAGGTATCAGATACCGCCGCATCATTGGATGATGTTGCAACTAAAGCAAGTGGAGCTTCTCCAGTAGCAGTTGTTCGACGCATTGTGACTGTCACTACATCTTGTGCGCCAGCATCAAGAGTAATCAACAAGGGAGTGATTGTTACTTCAAAACCATCACTTGATGGAGACAAAGCAAAAGAGAATTGATCCTGTTGATTGCCATCATTTAGGATGACAAAATCCATTGAACTCAAAGCATTTTCTCCAACAGGTAAAGTGTCACTTGATGCTAATATTTTGACACTTGGCGAGTGGGCAACTTCGATTGAAAATGATGTCTGTGCAAGTATTTCAGAACTATTTGTTGTTTTTGCGTAGATAGTTACCTGATGAGTAACAGCAGCGGCTGAACCTGCTGCTGAAACTGTAATTGGAATAACTAAAGTTTCTCCAACTTCAACTGTGCTTGTGTCAAGCACATTTGCGAATGATAATGATGAGGGAAGCCCACTCCAATCAATATCAAAAGATAATGCACTAGTGCCATCATTCGTGGCTTGTATTGAGAAATTTGTACTATCTCCGGCCTCCACCAAGACATTACCACCTTGAGGCGATACCAAATCCAAAGCAGTGCGTGGAGCAATAGTTACAGGCACGCTAACGACTTCTTGTTCGCCGCCATGCAAACCCGTTGCAGTTAGAGTCAAGTTGTGAAGCCCGACCATCGTCGTGCTACCATCAACTTCAACTTGGAAAGATACAACATTTGAGAGACCTCTATCAATCGTCACCCAAGAAGGAGGGCCACTTGCAGTAATTCCACTTGGACCAACCAATTCAAATCTAACTTCATCAAGTTCTGAACCGATATTTCTCACACCAATTTGAATTGTCTCAATAACACCTGCATCCAATACTGTACCCTCTGGTGGAGTGATTTGCCAACCCCAATCAACACCAACAACAATTGTGTAAATGGATTCATGGATTACGCCTGTATTACTTTCTTCAGCGAAAATATGGATATTGCAGGTGTCATTCCAGTGTGTAGAATAATCTGGCGTGATGTTCATTGACAGTGACTCACTTGCTAATGGAGTAAGTTCACCTCCTAGAGTAGTAGTAAATGTAGCATCACAAAATGAGTCCGTACTAGTTGAATAGAGAAGAGTGGTTTCATCGTTGCCATTATTCGTGATATCAATAGCAACTACTTCAGTCACCCCGGGCAAATAGGTGCGATTAGCATCATGTTCAACAGAGACTGCAATATCACTCATTGTTGAAACTTCAATGACGATGACTGACTGGATGCTAAAATTACCGCCAACAGAGCCAGCAAAAAGTGCTACACCCAAGTATTGTGGCGAGGCATCCGGTGGAACTGATATTCTCAATGTATGATTCCTAGATTCTCCCGCAGACATGTTCACAGCTAGAGGGTCTAACCATCTAACCTCCCAATCAGTTGGTACATCGCGGCTTGGTCCCTTCATTGAAGTACCATTACTACCGTTATTGCCACCTGTATTGTTGCCTGAGTTGTTACCACCTGTGTTGTTTCCAGTGTTATTGCCTGAGTTGTTACCACCTGTGTTGTTTCCAGTGTTATTGCCTGAGTTGTTACCACCTGTGTTGTTTCCAGTGTTATTGCCTGAGTTGTTACCGCCTGTGTTGTTTCCAGTGTTATTGCCAGAATTGTTTGATTGGCTAGAATTATAATTTGACCAAAATGATGCTAAGTCAATGGTTTCATCAACCTGCAAAATAATTGTATCATCTACATTCCCATTGTTGATTACTGGAACGGCTAGATCAACTGTCTGATTAGGTTCAAGTGTCATCAAACCTTGATTACCTACCATACCAATATCCAATGATGGAAGAAATAAGGGGGCAACTGAAAGTTGCAATGTCACAGTTGTTGACTCATTCGCATCATCACTTCGTGTGACAATAATGTCAACTTGACCGTTGTCACCTAATGGAGCATTGGCATCTAGTCGAACTATCAGAATTGTTGAATCGGACTGAGTTGGGAATACTGGTCCAAGTGTGGTATCTGCCAATGTCACATTCCATGAAGGAGGAAGATAAGTCGCATCAAGTGAGATATCAAACGAACGTGTGTTCATGACATTATCGTTTGTCACTGTGACTGAAATATTAGTCGCACCCCCAGGCACCATCTGCTCATGTTGAGATGAAAGTACAACATCAATTTCAGCACTTGCAACTGCTGGCATTGCTGCAAACGGCAATAAGATTGCAGTCAACAACAAAAATGCGAGAGAGAGGGTGGACTTTCTATGCACGGCTTCGCCTCAAATGTTGCGACATTCGCCCCCCCTATAACGGCGGCGGGGGGTGGAGCGCCCTACGGGCGATTCACAACAAGTAGCAAAATACTGTGTGATTTTGAGAATATCAAAGAAAAGAGGAGGTTGTGAGATGATTCACTATGTCGAGAGTGCTTCAATAAGTTGGGCATCCAATACTTCCCAAGGAAATTCGCCATCAACACCAGGAGTTCTTCCAAAATGTCCACCTGATGCAGTTGAAGAATAGATAGGCCTCAACAAGTCAAGAGCCACAATAATTGCCCGTGGAGTAAAGTCGAAAACCTGTTTTATTTTTTCAGCGATTTCATCTTCAGGAATTACAGATGTATCAAAAGTTTCTACCCTGATGCTTACTGGTTCTGCAACTCCTATGACATACGCAAGTTGGATTTCACAACGGTCTGCAAGACCTGCTGCAACAACATGTTTTGCCGCCCATCTTGCCGCGTATGCAGCAGAACGGTCAACTTTGCTTGGGTCTTTTCCTGAGAACGCTCCGCCTCCATGGCGGCCCATTCCCCCGTAAGTATCAACGATGACTTTGCGGCCGGTCAATCCTGCATCGGCATACGGTCCTGCGGGGTCAGCAAATCGACCTGTTCCGTTAACTGTGAAAATTGTATTTTCATCAAGAAGTTCGGAGGGTATTGCATCTCGAATGACATGCTCAATAATTTCAGATTTTATGAAAGCGTGTTCTTGTACTTCATCACCATCAAATCTATCCTTCAAATTTGAATCATGCTGAATGGCTACGATTACTGTATGAACTCTTGAGGGGGTACCATTGGCATCATACTCAACAGTAACTTGGCTTTTACCATCGGGTCTAGCCCACCCAAGATAACTGGAGTCATCTTCAGGCAATTCTCTAACAATCCTTAATCTCCTTGTCACACGCTGAGAAAGGGCTGCAGCCAAGGGAAAATAACGCCCCTCTAAGTCGCTAAACCGTTCTGTTTCTTTGCAAGCAAAACCAAACATGATCCCTTGGTCACCTGCGCCATCTCTATCAACACCTTGAGCGATATTTGCTGCCTGGGTTGTGATATTTACTTGGACATCACAAAGTTGCTGAGATGTTGCATCCATTCCGATTTTATGGTTATTATATCCAATTTCAGATGCGGCATCACGAGCGAGTTGTTCATAGTTTGGAGGATTGCTAGAAATCGTCACTTCCCCTGCTAACATGATTACGGATTTATCCCTCATTCCCTTTACAAGAGTTTCAACAGCAACTCGTGCATCCGGGTCTATTTTCAAGCAAGCATCAACAATGGTATCTGAAATAGCATCACATAACTTGTCAGGGTGGCCACAAGTGACCGACTCGGAACTAAACAAGGAACCGCCTCTACCCATGACTTGTGGCGCTCCGCGACCCCCTAATAACCTGACCGTAAAGGGCAGATACAATTATTCAAAGGGCGTCCAATCGTTGAGTACAGATTTGTGCCCCACGCTCATCTCCAAGAGATTCAAATTTCTGTTGTAAATTAATCAATATTATCATCGCTTCAGGTGGATTTGAGATGGCAACAAGTTGGAAACCAATATGCCCAATTGTCGGCATTGAAGGTTGTAATGCCCAAGCATCTTGAAGAAGTTCTTTCCTCTCTTTGTCATCAATAACAGGGTTTCTGAGAAATGCAAGAACCAACTCACCGAACAATAACGGGTGAGGTTGTCGTGATTGGCCACCAATCAATGACAATATCTCTCTAACCTTAGATGGCACAGGCCAACCACTACCTTTTTTCATCGCTATTTTGCATTGCAATCTTGCAAGACTTGCAGACCACAAATGTTGCCTAATACCCACCACTCCAGGTAGTTGTTTTGGAATCTCAGAAATGGATACATCAATTCCATTTCGTATTTGTTGTTCGGCCACCCTCAATTGTACTTCTGGATGGTCGCTTGGTAAGCCATCAAGCAATCCTTGAACCAATTCAGGTGATTGATTTAGCATCAAATCATGAAGCATTAAAGTTGCATCCATTTTTTCAACGGGGTCACGGATTTCAGAAATTACAGAAGATAACAACGACGGGTTTTCAACTTGAGCCCCCAAACTTGCAGCAGCAAGAATGCAACGAGCCGCTCCTACTGGATTTCCTCTTTTTCGATGTAAACTCGCGGCTCTTGAAAGATGATCTAAAACAGAAGATAAATCTCCTTGACTACGGCGTAATTCAGCTAATTCCAAATGAAGACCTATCGCTTCCGAAGATAGGTCGTCATCAGACTCTTCGGCCGCCTCTGGTGGGGATTCAATTAATGGAAGCCCATCGTGTATCTCTGCCTCACGTAATAAATCAGCCATTGAAAGGGCATCTGGAAAACGTTGGGCGCCACGGCGTGACCACTTTTCAACCAGTCTCCCCAATTCAATTTGAACCAAACTGCCGTCATCCCCAGTAGTAAGAATATCTGAATGCTCTATATCATTGACAAGGTCATACAATGAATCCATGCCTTCTTCACTCAATGAATAAGTCATTACACGTCTTCTTTCACCGACTACTCTTCTTCTCTTATTGGTCAATAATTTCTCTTCAATCAACCCACTAAGAGCACGTGAAACATGTGATTGCGCCATCCCAAGACGCTGTGAAAGACCAACTTGACTGAATCTTCTTGGCTGCTCGTATTGGTCCTCAAATTCAGGCGCATCAGCGAGCGCAAGAAGAACTCTCTCGCGGTTCGTGATGCGTGGTGCAGCGCCCATGTGAAATCTTTGAGGAGGTGTGAGGTTGATGAATGAAACTACTCATTGAACTAAATAGAGATGAAAATCAACGCCAATAAATCAAGCGACCTCAAATGGTATTTCTAATGGTTGATGTGAAGCGGCAAGTTCACTGAAGGCGAACATTTCTTGCCAACCTCTACCCTCTTCTGAAACTATTATTGGACCGCCTTGAGATATCGCCAAACGAATGACTGCTAAACGAAAAGATGCAAATTCAATTACTGACATATTCACACCTCAAGGTTGGTATTGACTCCAATCATCATCGCTAGTCCATGCACCTGCTGGCACATATTGTTGTTGAGAGGGAACTGGAGCCTGTTCACGACGACTCTTAGATGACGCTACACCGACTAATACCACTAGGAGCACGACGACTCCAAGAACCATAGGTAGTTTTCCGAAAAATAAGCTAACCAATTTTGCGACGTTACCATTACCATAAACGAATGGATTACCAAATGATTGAGTATCAATTGTTATCACATCGGTTGAAAACTCTGGATCGTGGTATACCGATTCACCAATGACGTAATTGTATCCACCAACAAGTCGAACACCAGCCCAAAGTCCTTCTTTATCATCAATATCTGATGGCACAACTGGCCTTGCCCCGTGTACCTGGAAGAGAACTTCTGTTTCTACACCATCAACTGTAGCGTTTGAAACCCAACGCACGCGACCCAAGTTTGCACCATTATCATCAAAGTGTATTCCTCCTGAACGAATTGCTTGAGCATTTGCTTCGGATGACATTGGCATTATTTCGCCTTGTTGCATACAAGAAGTATCGTGGTATTCCTTCATTCTTTCATGAACTGATTCTCGGCGCTTATCCTCATCGGATTTTTCATCATTATCTGATGCATTATCACTGGCTGAGCCAGTAGCACGCCCTTCAGTATCACTTCCAACTACATCTGTATTTGAAGTAACATAAGCCAAGCCACACTCAAGTGGGTGCCCCTCAATATTATGGCCATCTTTAGGAGGTGGAGGTAGAGGGGGCATATCTGGTCCTGCCTCTTGCATTGAACCTAGAACCATTTCTCGTGGCCCATGCCCAGCTATTGCCTTGGGAGAAAGTATACCACCAAACTGTTCTTTCATCCATTGACCTACTTTATCCGACATATGAGCACCATAAGCAAGATTAGTTAGAACCACTAGGCGTGTATCGTTTCTTTGCTCACCATCTTCGTTAGTAGCAATATCCCATCCAGTTACAACTTGATCATATTTCCATGATGTATTCAACACATGTCCAGTGACATTTGTATTAGCAACTAATTCAGTTCTGTCAATCTCGTTTCCAGAAATGCCTTCCCCATGCTCAAATACTTCGTAGTGAGGGACAGCATCAACACGAATTTCTTGCTCTACTGTTGTGACATGGAATATGTATGCAATACGGTCAACTGCCATGCCATCAACAGCCCCATGGCTGCTGTCGTAAGATACCTCATCGGCACTGAGTACAAAATTTATGTCAACTTCGTTACCAGTCACACTCTGTCTCCACTCGGAAAGAGTCCAACTGACTTCATTGTAATCTACCCATTTCAATAGATTCTCATGGTTCACTTGTTGGTCTTGTAACTCTTCAAAAGTACCTACCACCTTTTGGCCTTGAACATCAAATAAGCCATTACTATTTTCATCCACATATTCGCCTGCGCCAACTAATCTTTGATGAAATACTGAATGTGTAGGGATACCAACTCTTTGATTAAATCCTTTTTTATCATCGTAAATATCTGCAATCCCCATGTATTTTGTTTGTACTGTAGTCATACCAATTCGCCCATCACCAAAATGGACAAACATGCTCGCCTCACCTAATTTGAGAGATATTGTTCCATTTTCCAAATCTTGCTCAACTTCGATTACTTCACGCGTGTAATCAATGTCTTCTCCTGGCACGCCATTTTGTTGCCCTTGTTGAGCAACTGCAAGCCCAGAACTCATCATCAATAATACAATAGAAATCGCCAAAATCGAAACGCTTCTATATCCTCTTTTGACACTCATACCATTCTCCGCCATATACTTGGGTGGCTCTGCCCATATAATGGACATAGGGTGACAAATACCACATCAAGCCCCTGATATACCACAAATCAATGAATCAAATGCCCTTTTCCACACAAATAGTTCAATCTTTTCATCAAGTATTCTATCTATGAAATAATCAGCAAAATATTGGACTTTTGAGTTATATTCTCTCGCAAATGGGGCGAGGGCTTGAAGAGAGGGGGGCGCCCGCCCAACAACATGACCGGACGCGACGGCTCAGGATGGCAGCCTACTGCATATCGTACCCACACCCTAGGAGAAATCGCTGGAAATGGTGCGGATTTAGTAGATACAAACGTAACCGTTGCAGGTTACGCAGAAGCAGTTCGTGGCCGCGGTGCCATTTGTTTTCTGATGCTAAGAGATGGCACCGGACATCTACAGGCATTTCTCAAAAAGGACAACATGGATGAAGATACTTTCACCGAAATTCAATCAGCAAACCGTGAAAGTATCATCCAAGTTACTGGCACCGTTGCACAAAAGCGACCACCTAAGGTAAAGGAAGGTGAGCCTGCCCCACCTCCTGAATACGAAATTCAAGTCAGTGGTGCAACAATTCTCGCTATTGCAGAAGCACCAATGCCGATGGGCGTGACCGACAAAGTCCACGTTGAGCTGCCAACTCGTTTGGACAATCGCCACATCGATTTACGTCGAAGTCACATCAACGCAATGTTTCAACTACGCTCAAAAGTTCTCCAGTACGGCCGTGAACACCTAATCACTGAAGGGTTCAATGAGATGAATTCGCCAAAAATTATCGCTAGTGCTTCCGAAGGAGGTACCAATCTATTCCCAATGAAATATTTTGAAACTGATGCATATCTCAGCCAAAGTCCACAACTGTACAAGCAACTTGCAATCCTTGGTGGATTGGAGCGAGTTTTTGAGGTTGGGCCAGCATTTAGAGCAGAAGAGCACGATACTTACCGTCACCTAAATGAATTCATTTCCTTCGATATTGAGATGGCATTCGCAAATGACGATGACGTGATGGCGGTACAAGAGAGAATGATTCAGCACATCTGGAAAAGTGTTGCAGAAAATGACCAAAATCTGATTGACATGATCAATGAATGGCGAGCCGAGCAAGAACCACCTCTCTCCCCAGTTACTGTTGAAGTGCCAACTCTTCCATTCCCTCGTGTAGAATACAGTGAAGCGATTGAAATAATCCAAAATGCTGGAGTTGACATTGAATGGGGTGCAGATATTGAGGCACATCACGCTGATATGATTGCAGCAAAATACCCTGGATTTTACTTCTTGCCAAGATGGCCGATGGCGATGAAACCATTCTATATTTACCACAATTCTGACGAGAAAGGACCAAATGACGGGCAACTAAGCCGAGGTTTTGACTTGAATTATGGCCGCGATGAAATGACTAGTGGTGGACAGCGTGAGCATCGTGTAGATGTTCTGATTCAGAACCTAGAAAATATGGGATTAAATCCAGCCGATTTCACCTTTTACACAGATGGATTCCGATTTGGTGCACCACCCCACGCGGGGTGGGGTCTTGGAGTCGCTAGACTTCTGATGGTATTGACCGGAGCGGGTAACGTGAGAGAAGTTGTTCTCTTCCCTAGAGACCGAAGTCGCGTCACTCCCTGAATAATTGCAGGACGGTGGTCAATTGACTCCAGAGAATTCCAAGAAAGTCTGGGCCTATATTCAAGAAGCCGGAGACAAATTGGTTGGGAAACTTCCACCATCTCACCGCCATCCTAGTGGTAGAAATCCATATGCTCATGTTGCAATTTGTGTCAGGTCCAAGTTTGGTCAATCATACAAAGAACTGCCCGATGAACAAATTGATGAAGTGATGGAGTACATCGATTACCTTGTAGAGAATCCTTCTTGATGAAACATTAAGTAATTAACCTACATCGGAAAACATATGGATATTATGGGCGTCCACATACCTTTCACTAAGAAGCAATACTACTACCCAATTCAGTGGTTTCATGACCCTGAACACATTATCATTAACACTCAACCATCTAAGATTTTATTACAAGATGGGCGGAAGAAACCACCGTTTGAAAAAACATTAACCCTAATGTTCGATTTGGTGTTAATTGCAGTAGGTCTCCTTTTCATTTTCGCCCCCATAGTAGCCATCTTGAGTGATGTGGTTCCTGCATATCTCGATGAAGAATCAGATGAACCATGTTGGCCGGATCAAGAAAATGCAATGACCCTCTCTGATGGTGATGTGTTTTGTAAACTGAGTGAATGGGGGTCGTATAGTGAGACCTATTCTGATTACCAAATTGCAGACAACCATTATCGAATGGAAATAGAAAATTATGGAATTACTGAATATAGGTGGTCAGAAGATAACGGGATTATCACTTATGCTGCAATATGGCAAGATGATTTCGGGGACAATAACCGAAATTCTTGTCAACAGTATATTCGCGCCTCCTCCTTACCAGATAATTGGACTGGAAATGATTTGTTCATTCACTATGAAGAAGAACCCTACTATCCTGCATGGTGTGATGATGAACCAAGCCAAGATGAGCAGGAGTATACTGAAACAAATACAATACCATTTGAGGGGGAGTTATTGTACCATCTTGAAGTGAGCGAAAGATTGCATGGGATTTACACAACACAATTTACTGAAAATGATGGAGTAAATTACACTAATCATGAACTATTCTATCCTTACCCTAACTTTGAATGGCCGATGCTGATTTTTGTCTTAGTGTTTGGTGGCACTGGAGTTGCAATATTATCATTTATTGGTAGAAAGCAAGTTCTAATACTAGATGGGGCGAACAATCAAGTCAAGTTAGAATATGTTAAGTGGCCTAGGTATGGCACCATAAATTTAGAACTCCAGGTACCAATTTCTTGTGAAATTGTAAAAAACACTAGGGATATTACACACTCTTCCACTAGTGATGAGCATTCATCTGGGAGTACTTGGATCACCACTCATCATGGAATTGATATCATGTTTGATTTGGTTGGACAAGGGCCGAAAGCAATTCTCTTCTTGGAAGGTAAAGATGCTAGAAATCAATATGACTCGGTGCTAGGGGAATTATTCTCCGCTCTAGGCGTTAATCCCCCCCCAATAGAAACAGATAGTGGCGACTCCAAGGAGATTGAAGGCAGCCTGTTTGCAAATCAGCAAACAGAAAGAGAAGATATGTTCTCAAGGTAAGTGGGTTTTGGACTTTTGCTGAACCGAAAAGAACGGGTATCTATGGCCCCTCCGCTAATTGATAGTCATGCCTGAGGGAAGCAAGCCGAGTTTCGCATTTTTGTTACTCAAAGAACACCCTTACGGACGAGAAATGCTACACCAAATTCTATCTGAAGGATTTATTCCAAGCATTATCATCACAGAAGATAGTGCAATTGGAGACGAAGAAAGAGAAAAATTTCTCAAGAGAATTGAAGGCAAAGAAGTTGCACCAACAATTGAATCACAAATAGCAGAATTGGAAGGTAATGGAATATCAATTATGCATGTAGAAGTCCCTATTCACAATTCCGAGAATGTTATGCCTCACATATCTGATATGGAACTTGATTTGATTGTCTTTGGTGGGACTAGAATTATCCGCGGTGAAATTCTTGACCATCCAAAAGATGGCGTCATCAATAGTCACCCTGGGCTCTTGCCTGATTGCCGAGGTTCTGCTAGCCCTGCATGGTCGGTCTATCACGACATACCAATTGGTTCATCAACACACTTTTGTGACAACGGTATTGACACCGGAGAATTGCTTCTTACAAGAGAAGCACCTGTCACCCGTGGCATGACATACGAAGATTTGTGTTACGATACCTTAGTGCTTGCAGGAGTACTGATGAAAGAAGCACTGATGGCCTATGAAGCAGGAAAATGGGATGATATGCGCCACCCTCAAGGTGAAAGCACACACCCCACCTTCCGCAATGCACCCGAAGAGGTGTTGGAGGTAGTGAGAGAAAAATTGGCTGAACAATCCTATGCTCACTATGTCGATTAATGGATGTGAAAAAAATGAATGTAAACTCACCTTTAGCAGCGGACTCATTAGCAGGAAAACATGCAATTGTTTGTGGTGCTTCATCAGGAATTGGCCGCTCTACAGCCTTAGCGCTGGCGAATGCAGGGGCAGAATTGACTTTGATTTCTAGATCAGTAGATAAATTGACTGCGCTAGCCAACGAATGCATTGAAGCAGGAGCAGCGAACGCCTTTGTAATTCCAATTGACTTAGAAGATGGCAGAGCAATTGATGGCTTAATCCCAAAGCACATTGAAGAAAATAGCCCTATTCACATTCTTGTAAACAATGCGTCGGGGCCACCTTCAGGTGCACTATTAGATGCAAATGAGGATGACTTTCTCAAACCATTACGCCGCCACTTATTTGCTGCCCAAAAAATGGTTAGACATTGTGTCCCAAGTATGGTTGAAGAGGGATATGGAAGAATTGTCAATATCATCTCAACATCAGTTCGTGAACCGATTGCTAACCTTGGTGTATCTAACACAGTAAGAGGAGCAATGGCGGGCTGGTCTAAGACACTTGCAACTGAGTTGCCCGCATGCATAAGCATCAACAACATTTTACCTGGTTTCACCGATACTGGAAGACTTGATTCACTAGCAAATCAGATTTCTGAGAAACGTGGTTGTACCCCAGATGATGTACGTGCAGGATGGCTAGCAGGAGTCCCTGCTGAGAGACTCATTGACCCATCTGAAACTGCTGCTGCAATCGCCTTTTTGTGCACCGAAGCAGGTGGTGCAATACGAGGAGTTTCTCTTGCAGTAGATGGCGGAAGAATGCGTTCAATCTGAGGTGGTTTTGTGGAATTTGATATTTTCTTTTCAATTTCCCAAACCCCCGACTCGTCCGGTTACTGCCCTGATGAACAAACAATGTATTCCAATTATTTTCAACAACTAAAACACGCAGATGAATTAGGATATGGTGTCGCTTGGATTGCTCAGGCTCATCTATCAACAGAGACTCAAAAGAGTAATCGCAATCCAGTGATACCTCACTGGGAAGGTGAAGTGGGACTCTGTACTGATTTCTTTCAACTAGCAGCACTATCTTTTGCTGAAACAAAAAATATTGAAATCGGTGCAGCTGTTCTTGCAATATTAGCCAATGGTGGCCCCATTGCAGTGGCAGAAAGAGTAGGGAACTTTTGCGCTTTGCAAGAATTAAGAGGAGATGATAGAAAGTTACACATTGGTTATTCAGCAGGTCGCTTCCAGTTCATGGCATCACCATATGGAGTTGTTCCAAGAGATGCTGTAGAAGAGGCTGCATGGCCTGCTTTACGAGGACAAATCTTCTGGGAAGCAAGTGAAATTTTCCTCCGCCTTGTAAATGGTGAGGCTTTTTCCTCGGACAGCGTAAGAAGTACAATCTTGAGTAGAGATAATTTCCGTAGTGATGAAGATTGGGAAGCAGTACAAACGGCGGCTATTGAAGTTAGAGGACTCAGTGAACCACCACTTGAAATTGAGTTCGCTCAACGATATGAATTTGAAGATATCAAATGCATCCCACAAAATTGGAATAGAGATTTGTTAACACTAATCTTAGGAAGTCACGAACCTGCTCTGCAAATAGAAGCTAATCGGCATCGCCCAGTGCAAGTATTCAATCTTTCAATAACACCACCAAAACAAATTGAAGCAACCCACGAACGAATGGCTGAATCATACCATCCAGACGGAGGAGATTGGCAACGTAATATGATGCCACGTACTCTCATGGTCTTCCTAAACAACGAAGAAAATCTCTCTCCTGAAGAGCGCTCTTTAGCAGCACATGCTGAAGCAGAAGCGACACTAAACTCCTACTGGAGAGCACTTGAAGGAACAATCGACCCGGCAAAAGTTGCCAAAGCAACAAATAACGCTGTTATTGGGAATGCTGAAGAAGTTGCAGCACAAATTATTGAAAGATTCCACCCCGACGACCGTCTGATGTTATGGTTTGACTTCTTCCGCCACGATTCAGAAAGGGTCCAACGAGATATGACTGCGTTCATGAATAATGTTGCAACAATAGTTAATGGGGGCAACTAAAATGTCGGATAAAAAGCCATCATCTGTCGCCCCTGGAAGGCCTGGCTCAGGAGTATATCCCACCACACCTCTTGGGGAAATTCATGAAGGAATACCAACGGGCAGAGATGTTGAATGGGAACCACTAGTTGATTTCAGAAGAAATGATGTCAGTGAAAATACGATTCATGGAGCGGTGGCTTGGGCTCATGGAACTGAAGTGATCCATTCTTTTGGCGGTAATGTTCTCTGTTATGGCCGCTCAATGATGAAACCGCTAATGATGAAAACATTTGTTGATGTACTTGACAATGAATTATCATGGGAGCAAAAAGCAATTTCATGTTCGTCGCATAATGGAGATACTGAACACGTTGCAACCGCACAATCAATTCTAAGTGAATCCGAATGGGGATTAATGCAATGCCCGCTAGATGTACCTCTAGTTCAATTTGGCAGACAAGTACGTCGACCTCGCCGTTGGTTCCATACCTGTTCAGGCGAACATGCTGCAATTCTCAAAGCGTTGCGATTGAAAGGAATCAATCGTGCTGGTTACACTTTACCACAATCAGATTGGTTCCCACTATTCATTGAAACATTGAGGGATTTTTTGGGTCAACCAGATTGGGAGCCTGTGCGTGTTGCAAAGGATGGATGTGGCTTACCAACCGTCTCCAACACAGTCAATGAATTAGCAATAATGTTTGCAGGATTAGCCACAACCAAAGATGATGATTGGATTTGGCAAGCCATGTGTAGTCATCCTGATTTGGTCGGCGGTTTCAATCGCCTAGACTCAACCATACTCAAAGCTGGAAATGGAATGGTTCTTGCAAAAGAAGGAGCAGACGGGCTTCTTGGGCTATCAGTAATACATCCAGATTATCCTAAGGGGCTAGGAATAACAATCAAAATTGCCCATGGGTGGAATGCTCAAGCAACTTGGTATGTTGCTCGTGCTGTTCTTGGAGTACTTGGTATTGAGTTGCGAAACCCCTACCCACTTCATAGACAGAAGGCATTTATCGTCCCTGGTGTTGTACCTCCTGAACTTCTAGAAAAACTAGAAACTGTGGTGACTTGGGATGAATGGGACCCTGATAGTGACCGTTGGTATTACGACTGGCGTCAATACTCGGCCATGTCAAATCATGTTGGCTCACCAACCAAAAACCCGTGAGGATGAGTGGAATGGGAGACGAATGTTGCAATTCTGGCTGCAAACCTTGCTTACTTGACCCTGATGATGGAGATATTCCTGACTTACTCAACTACATCGATGGAGAATTTACTACTGCTGCCTCAGAAGAGTGGTTGAATGACCTCTCTCCGGTTACAGGAATGAGAATTGCTAGAGTTCCTAATTCAAATGAAGATGACATTGATGCTGCTGTCACGGCTGCTCGCTCAGCCCTTCCTGAATGGGCTGCCTTCAGTCGTGAAGAACGAGCAACTTGGCTAGACAAAATTGCGGATGCTCTTGAAGTGCGTTCAGAAGAAGTTGCACAACTAGAATCTCTTGATACAGGTAAACCGATAACATTAGCCAGAAGTGTTGATGCTGCCCGTTCAATAGCTAATTTCAGATTTTTCGCCGAACAAGTTAGAGAATTCACACCTGAAACTTTTGAAATGACTAATGCGACAAACCATGTAATCTACAAACCAGTAGGTGTGGCTGGATTAATCACGCCTTGGAATTTGCCACTCTACCTCTTGAGTTGGAAAGTCGCACCGGCTTTAGCAATGGGAAATACAGTTGTGGCAAAACCGTCTGAATTGACACCTATGACTGCGAGTTTGTTGGCTGAAATAATTGATGATGTCGGCCTGCCAGCAGGTGTATTCAATCTAGTTCATGGCACAGGAATAAATGCGGGCTCTGCGCTCACAAGTCATCATGATGTTGACCTAATTTCATTCACTGGAGGGACGGCCACCGGCGCCGCAGTTGCTGCTTCTGCCGCTTCTAATTTCAAAAAACTAAGCCTTGAACTTGGTGGTAAAAATGCAACAATTGTTTGTGCAGATGCTGACCTTGATGCCACCATCCCTGGAGTTGTAAGGGCCGGTTTTCTAAACCAAGGACAAGTCTGCCTCTGTGGTTCACGAATATTAATTGAAGAAAGTATCTATGATGAATTTGTTGGGAAATTTCTCACCGCTGTCAACGATATGCCTGTTGGCGACCCTTCAGACCCTGACACTACACTTGGAGCCCTAGTTTCATCTGACCATCTTGAGAAAGTAATGAGTTACATCACCCTATCACAAGAAGAAGGGGGACGAATCCTAGCAGGTGGGAATAAACCAGAAGGCATTCCAGAACAATTTGCCAATGGAAATTGGCTTTCGCCAACAGTAATTGAAGGGCTATCTCCTGAATCACGTTGTGCTACAGAGGAAATCTTCGGCCCCGTTGTCACCTTACATCCATTTGCTGATGAAGAGGAAGCTTTGGCTATCGCCAATGCCACCGACTACGGATTAGCAGGAAGTGTGTGGACTCGCGACTTGGAAAAGGGAAAGAGAATTGCTGAAGGAATTGATACCGGGATGGTATGGGTCAATACTTGGCTACACCGCGACTTACGCACTCCTTTTGGTGGGGTAAAACACTCTGGAGTTGGCAGAGAAGGGGGGCGGTGGAGCCTTTCTTTCTATTCTCACGCCGTCAATATTTGCCTATATGACGAATGAAAATGATTTCATTCTGATTCTTTTATCGCACATGTGGCATTAGGTGGCAATATATCGGTATCAAATTCTGATAAGAATTCATCGACATCTATTATTCCATTTCCGTTGGTGTCTATTTCATGGAATAAATTGCGCAAATGGAAATCATCATAGTGTGGAGTTAAAATGCGCATAGCATTCACAAATTCACGTTCAGTTAAATGATTAGGATGTGATTTATCACAACAGGCATGAAATACTAACCAACGTTTTTCCTTTTCATGTTGGCTTTGATTTGTAAATTCTGTTCTAACAGTTCGCCATGGAGTTAGTGTTGGATGCGCTCTTGATTTACCATATGAAAAATAGATTATTAATCCAAGTAAACAGCAAGCAATAGCACCCATAATTGCTTCCTCACCCATCAAATAGACTAACGTCCCACCGCCTATAACCCCTATGATTTGGAAGAAAGGAAATAGTGGGGATTTCCATTCAGGCGTGTACCAAGAATGGGCCACCGATGCTCTTCTCAGGACAATGACTGCTAAATTGATGATAATGAAAATCATGATTTGAAAACCTGATGCCAATTTTGCTACATCATGCACAGGTAGAACAAGAATCGATACTGCCATCGCTAGGCCAGTTCCTACAATGGCCAAATGCGGTGTCTGAAATTTAGAGTGAACATTTTCAAGTGCTTCTGGCAATAAGTTGTCTCTTGCCATCGCGAAAGGATATCGCGATGCTGCCATGATTCCAGCGAGTGCCATCGATGTCATCGTGATGACAGCCAAACCCGCTGCAATGTAGCCCACAATCTTCCCTCCGACAGCATTCGCAAAGACGTAGATTGGATCCTCTCGCGCTCCACTTGCAGTTACATAACTTGCAGGGTCCACTGCGGCCATCATAATGTAGGCAATTCCAGCATAAAGAAGCGTACTGATGAACAGAGAGAGGAGAATTCCAGAGGGTATATTCTTGCTCGGTCGTTTTATTTCTTCGGCAATTGCGGCAATCTTTGTGACTCCAGAAAAGGAGACGAAAACAAACGCTGCCGTGCCTGCAACCGCTTCCCAACCACCTCCATATGCTCCTGGCCCAGTTGGGCGACTCCAATCCATTTCCATTGTCAATACTGCCCAGATACTGATGATGACAAGGAACCCAACTGCTCCTGTGACAATGGGGGCCTGCACTTTCTTGATCTTCTCCACCCCCATGATGTTGACACCGACAATAGCGACCAGTAGGGCCAACGCTGCGATTTCAACATTAATTGAAATTCCAATCAGGTCTTCAAAGACCCAAAGATAGGCCTTGAATCCAATCAATGCAAACGCTGCTTTCAACAAGAAAGATGCCCAAAGACCCAACCCTGAAATCGTCCCAAACATTGGTCCAAATGTTCGCTCGATGTAGATGTAATCTCCACCTGAAACTGGCATCGCAGTCGCCAATTCGGATTTTGAGATTGCACCAGGCAACACAACCAGGGCAGCCACCACATAGGCCAGCCAAATTCCGGGGCCACCCATATCGAGCATTGCCAATGCAGGTAGGACAAACAGGCCTGAACCTAACATTGCAGATAGCGAGATAATGACGACTGAAAACACTCCGAGTTTACGCTCAAGGGCATCGCCAATAATTTCAAAGGGCCTATATACGAAAGAAATGATGCCATGGCTAGAATCATTGCTCATTAATTTGATGGCGAGCAATAAAGCATATCATAGTGTGCCTTATTTGCAAATACTATTGCACGATTATTATAACTTTAATTTCGACCATACCTAACAATACGGGTCGTTGAAATAACCAACTCTATTCAATTAATTAAGTTCCAACAGGGGTAATCATCAATCATTTTTTCCTCTCAGTCATTTCAAAAAAGTGAAGCCCGTTAGGATGTGTGATATACATAACTTAAACAATTCAACTTGAACTTCTTTGTCACAACACCATAATTGCTAATCATCAAATGGTTTTAGAGAGCATGTGTGGCCATATCAGGAGGAGAATTATTCATATCTTCATCTGTAAATAAACCAGTCATACACAATGCAAACAACCAAATTAATGTTATAAACGAACTAAATCCAACCATCAAGAGAACTTGGGGGTGCTCAAATGCCATCCAATAGTGGGATGCTCTAGTGACAAAAATATAAGCGAGAAGAACAAAAAGTGGTTGAAGAGAATTTCCCGCACGATTCCATGAATGTAGTATCATCATCAACGAAAGAAATACTGGTAATATTGTCATTAATGCCATCCAAATAACTGGCGGATCAACTCTTTCTCCGAAGAAACCACCTGTCACAACCCACTTTGAGGGATTGAATTCAATCAATCCAACCATAGTTAATTGACCATAATGAATCCAAACTAGGCATAATAGGAAATATGGAATTAAGCCAGATGCTAAGAATCTTGAAATTAGACCCCAACTAGATTCGTCTTCGCCAAATAATTTATCATGTTCAAAAAGTGTTACAACGATTCTACATAATAACAAAACAATGATTGCAGGCCAAGCACCCCAAGTAGGAATAATCAACATCAAAGTACCTAACTCTGCATATGTCAAATGGGTCTTCAATTCACTACCCTTAGCTAACAATATTGCTGCGAAACAAGAAACAATTGCAATTAGAATAATCCGATCCGTCCATGAATTTCCAAATGCGTGCAAAATAACTACAGAAGATAAAATTGAGGCATCAAGCCACCACTTTTCCTTCCTCAAGGAACTACCCAAACGAGAGGATAACCAAATACCAAAGATAACCAAGGCGATTGCAAAAATCCAATTCTCAGTCATGAAGGTGTTAACCAATTGAAGTTCAAATTTGTATAAATAATCAATTTTTGTCAATTTTTGTAATGAACTACCACTTAGCAAGGTAGAGATATGGTTCCAAATGGGGAATAATGAAACTAACAATATTATTACGAGTGTCTTCTTTTCCCATTTATGTTGGTCTGATTTTAGAGACTGCGTTAGAACTAATGCAGCAAATAAACAGAATAGAGATGGACTAAGTCTAGCATCCGGTTGCCAAAGTGAGATTGCCAATAAGCCAAGTGGGAACCATTGGCTAGTTCTATCTTCCATCCAAGAAAAACCGGCTTTCATCAAATTTGGCCATTTTTCCCTATTTCCAAATGCAGATGACAACACAATCATAGTTGCAATTGCCGGCAATAATACTCCGAACCCTCGTCTGAACCAGGCAATAGATAGGCCATGAAAATTAAAATTATATAATTGAAAATAAATCAAATTATTCATCAACCAAATAATACCAATCAATCCAAATGAAACATATGCTTTCCTATCAAGAATAAATTTTTCACCCTTGTTTAACCACGCAATAACAATGATTCCTAGTACTGCCGCTACCGAACCAAAAATATCTAACCAGCGTTCTTTGAAAGGTTCTGTTGGAATACTATCCCAATCAATTGTATCCGATGAAACATCAACATAGTTGAGATCGTTATCTTTCAACCAATTCTGCCGCTCAACCGCAGCATTCCAATTCCATTGCTCAAGTTCTACCTTCATGTTGTTATCTACTGCAAAGACATTGAGTGGAATCCTAGCATCGGCAGACACAGGGAAATCAAGGTCATGAATTGTAACAAAAAGTGAACTAATATCTCTCTGATTTATCGTCTGCTGACCGCCCGCTATGAATGGTGGACCAGTAGCATAGAGATTTACTGCCATTGCATCCTCGCCAGTACTTATGGCGTGACCACCTTCTAGAGTCATACCATGGTCTGCAGTAAACATCACTGCCCAATCATCAGGAGCGGAGGTTCGAATCGCTTCAAGTTGAGTATCAATGATTCTAGCTTTCTCCCTATACTCCTCGGTTTCAACACCCCAAATGTGACCTGCATGAT
Organism: Methanobacteriota archaeon; assembly: GCA_018650285.1. Classification (GTDB taxonomy): domain Archaea; phylum Thermoplasmatota; class Poseidoniia; order Poseidoniales; family Thalassarchaeaceae; genus MGIIb-Q1. Next base: position 69,964 of record JABIGF010000020.1, on the reverse strand, counting down.
CAGTGCCCCCAAGATGGGCAATCATTATTCCTCTCGAATCTTCTTCAATCCATTTGTCCACGATTGCTAATGTTTTATTGTCTGCATCATAAACATCACTAAAGCCACTATCATAGACTGTTTGATGTTCAAAACGCTCGTCTGTGAAGAGATTTGTCCAGACATAAAATCCTGCAAATGCTACATCAATTCCGGCATCTTCTGCATAATGGAAAGGGTCGTCTTTACCATCATATTTTACCTCCCAATTTTTCGCAGCGTCAATAGGTGTTGCATGCCTACCTGTTGACATTTCCTTTGTACAAGCACCTGTTAATGTGATTTCACCTGTCATCACATTTAATTTTGAACCGTGAGATGTCCAATTAACAAGGTTCGGCATCATGTCAGGGTCCTCCATCACATACGCTGGAAGCCCATCTAGTATGACTAACAGAGTACTTGATGCAAGCGCTTCATGATTTTCAGGAGGAGATACTGAGAGACCTTCGGGGTGATCTGGACCAGTAAATAAAATTGGTATGCTGATAATGGTTGGAATAAGAGCCAATGCGAAAAGAATGAGCGGAATTGAGTAAGATGCCCCTTCGGGAAGTTTGCCCATATCCGGTTGGGTCCGAAGCCCGTTCATGACTTTTGTTAATATAAATGCAATAACTGCTCAAAGATACGACTCTTTGCAAACACTAGAGAGTTAAATGGGCAATCAAATTACCCAACACAATTGAGACCGCTCCGCCTGCACCCAACCAAATGCCCGTACGAGGAGGGGAGAGGCGGTATTGCCCCCAAATAATTGTGATTATAAGCCAAAAAATAATAATGAAAGCCCAGCACAATATTTTGAACAAAACAATTCCAAAAAGAAAGAACATGACACTTATTCCTCCACCCATGATGAATTTAATACGGCGATTTCCACTGCCATATAATTTCAAAGATAGTAAGGATAGGACGAAAGTCAAAATCACGCCACTGAATAATAGAGTACCATTTTCAATAGATTCTGCATTGGTTAATCCTAATTGCGGCGCCACAATATCTTCAAAGGTCAACTTTGAGATTACAGATGCTATTAATCCGATTATTACTGGAAACCACAACTGCCACTTTACTCCTTGAAATAGTTCCGTGTTCTCTATTGGAATAACCACATTTGAAACATCAGATTCTAGGACTTCATCCTCGGGCATTGAGTATTGGGTGAAGCAGGTAGGAATTGATTCTTTGCCGAGATGCCACAACAGAATATTTGATGACAGATTACTATGTATCTTCGGTAGCGGCGGATTAAAAGAGCGTCCCCCTCTAGGAGTTTTGATAGCATGGGAGAAATCGTCGCAGGTTGTATCGCTCCACACCCTCCGCACATGGTTTATGCAGATAATCCAGAGCAAAATGAGCCACACTCAGAAGGGGGTTGGGAAACTCTAAGGTGGGGATATGCAAAACTAGCTAAGAAACTACAAACGTTAGACTACGACGCAATCGTCATCTTCACCCCACACTGGCAAACCTATGTGGGCACGCATTTCTTAGGACTTCCAAAATTCAAATCAAAATCTGTTGATCCAATTTTTCCAAACTTATTCCGTTTCAACTATGATATCGATGTTGATGTTGAATTATCTAGGGCAATGCATGACGCCGCCAAAGATGCTGGCATCGTTACAATGATGATGGAAAATCAAGATTTCCGTATTGACTACGGGACCATTGTTTCAGCACACATGTTGAATTCAGAATGGGATAAGCCCGTGGTGCCGATTTCATCAAATCGCAACCGTCACTACTACTCTGTAGAAGTAATGAATGAGCAGGCAAGAGCGCTCGGACGGGCTTGTCGAGAAGCAATATTAGCAAGCGACAAACGTGTTGTTCTCGTCTCAAGTCATAGTCTATCACACCGTCATTTCACTGTTGAATCGCCACTTCCAGAAGATATGTCAAAACAGCATATATACAATCACAGTAATTATGTCTGGGATATGAAACTGATTGATTTAATGCGGCAAGGAAAGATGAATGAAGTCATTGATTTAATGCCTGAATTTACTGAACAGACGATTGCTGAAACTGACTCAGGCTCTTTCACTTGGATGATGGAAGCGATGGGGATGCCTGATTATCCTGCAGAAATATACGGCTATCAATCAGTTATTGGGACTGGGAATGTAATTGCCGCCTGGGACCCAAACCCTGACACAAGGGAGGTGGTTCTCTGAGTGATTCTCCGATTTGCTTTGGACTGTATGTCCCACCACACCCACACCCACTTCTTGCACCTGAACAAAATGAAGGATGGGGACAACTTCGTGCTGCTTACGACACTGCACGCCAGAGAATAGAAGAGAGTGATGCAGATCTTATTCTAATCTATTCAACAACATGGCCTAGCATTATCGGACATCAGATTCAAGCACATCCTGAGCCAGAATGGGTTCATGTCGACGATGATTTCCATTTTCTTGGAAGTATGCCATACAAATTCAAGATGGATACTGAATTTGCTCAGAGTTATCACGAAAACTGTGGGAAAAGAGGACTCCATTCACGTACTATCGCTTACGATGGTTTTCCAATTGACACCGGTTCAGTAGTGGCTCTTAGCCTCTTAAATCCGGGCAATCGTATCCCTGCCTGTATTGTCTCTTCAAACGTTTACGCAAATCGCGCTGAATCAATTGTGTTTGGTAAAGCTGCACGTGACACTTTAGAAGCACAAGGGAAAAAAGCAGTTATTGTCGTAGTTGCGAGTCTCTCAAATCGGATGTTCACTAAACATTTAGAACCAGGAGAAGACCGAATTCACAGCGCCAAAGATGAAGAGTGGAATCAAAAAATAATGCAATTCTTTTCTGAAGGACGACTAGAAGACTTGAGTCAATTAAGTCGAGAAATCCACGGACAAATCCGAGTTCAAAAAGTAGTTGCATACAAACCAGTGTGGTGGATGGCTGCCACAATGGGCCAATCAAACAATTACTCTGGCGAAGTATTAGCCTATGCTGCTCTACATGGCGCTGGTGGGGCGGTAATTCAACTGACACCAAGAATAGGTTCTGTTGGTGATAAAGAATTTGATGAAGATGATGTTGACATATTCACTGGTGATAGAAACGTCCTTGATAAGGGGATGATTTGATGCCCGAAGACGGGCCTATTTATTCAGATAATGCACCAAAAGCAGTCGGTGCATACCCTCACGCAAGACGAGTGGGTGACCTTGTTTTTGTTTCAGGGATTGGGCCAAGACATCCTGTAACTAACGAAATTGTTGGTGGTGCAATCAAAGATGAAAATGGTGAGCCATTAGACTATGACATCAAAGCACAAACAAAACAAGTAATAGAGAATATCAAAGCGATCCTCGAAGATGCAGGACTAACACTTGAAAATGTGGTTGACTGCCTCTGCTTCCTTGTAGATATGGAAAGAGATTTTTCAGGATACAACGATGTTTATGGAGAATATTTCACTGATATCATGGCTGCAAGAACAACTGTTTCAATTACTGCACTACCTACACCAATTGCTGTAGAAATGAAAGTCATTGCCAAATGTTAATGCCGCCCAATAATTCAAAAGCCAGCAACAAATGATTCATGTTGATGGAAGAGAAGACTGAGGCTGGAGTGGCTCTACTTTTCACTGCCCCAGTTGCAACCGTTGGCCTACTTGTAGCAACTGCATTTGGAGGCATTATTGGTTCTGCTGCGTGGATATTTAGTAAAATATGGCAAGTGGGATTCCCTACGCTTTGGCGGTTGAAAATAGAAGAAAAAGAGATTTCAAAATCGCCGTGCGATAAAAACGGGATAAAAGAGGGGATTTGGCTTGGCATCGCCATGAGTGCGGTCATGTTTGTCGCATGGATATTCAGTAGAGATTACCTACAACCAGATGAAATCAAAGCATTTGTTGAACCTTTTGGATTGCTTAACCCTTGGCTTTATCTCGCCGCATTTATCTATTGGTTCACATTCAACTCACTTCTAGAAGAGTACCTATTTAGATGGTTTATTTTTGAAAAATGTGAAACACTTGTAGGTGGAAAATGGGCAATTGTACTAGCCAGTCTTGCCTTCACATCACATCATGTATTTGGCACACTTGAAATGTTTCCATTATGGGCAGTAATACTTGCTTCGATTGGAATTTTTTCTGGCGGAGCAATCTGGTCTCTACTTTATTTGAGACATAGAAGCATTTGGCCATCATACATTAGCCATGTAATTGTTGATATCACAATGTTTGGAATTGGCGGATACATATTATTTGCGTGATTCAATCAACCTTCCAACGCAATAATGCAATTGCACCACCTAAGCCGTCAAGTTGTTGGCCTGCATCATGTTCAATTGATGCTTGAACTAATTGTGCACCTTTTTCATCAAGTCTATTGATGAAATCTGACCAAAATTCGTCTCCAATTTTTGCTTCTTCATCACGTATCAAATCTGAATTTACAATCAATGTTTCAATCGCTCCTTCATCTAATGATTTAGATATCACATCATACCCATATGCCACAGCGCCATCTGTCGCCATTCTCTTCAATGCCTCTTCAATCAAAATTGTCTGCTTGGCGATTGCAGTTTCTCCAAGTATCTCTGAAGCAAGGCCTTCAGCTAATACTTCGTTTGCAGCAGGCCGGCCACCAATGTTTGTTGCCGTATTGATTATCTCTTGTTCTAAGCCATTCTTACGAAGTAATTTCTCAAATTGCTGGCGCGCCATACCTGGGCCACAGACAACCAAAGGTGTCTCTTTGCCAAGAAGAAGGGCTGATTCTTTTGCAGCCTGAATGAAGAAACCATCTCGTGTATCTCCTGATGTTTTTTCTCGCTTGCCACCTCCGCGAAGAGTAAATGTGGCAAGGTCACGCATACCATGTGAAGCAATTTGGAATAGCATGACTTCATCATTTTCAACCACGATTATGCCTACTTTCGCAAGGCCGCCATCTTTCACAGATTCACCTAGTAACTTCTCATCAGCCCTATTCCAGCCTTCATCTGCAACTAGGTCTAACTCATCTCCTATACCCACATTATGAGTATGGAAAGATCCCTTGTCAATTGGCGCTTCGGTGATGACACCATGCAATCTCAAATTATCACTAAACATTTGAAATTCTGAATCTTCAACTGATATGACAATCCACATAGGCTTTCGCTCAGCCGATTTTGCTCGACCGCCTTCTTGAGTTCCTGTCGTCTGGTCACGACGGTGAGAAACCATTCCTACACACTTCTTTCCCTTGACAAGTTGTGATAATACCCAGAGGTCGTCCTCATGTTGAACTCGAAGTTTCAAAAGGTCATCATCTCTCTTCAATATCTGCATACTGCGCCCCCATTTCTTTGGTGAGTGTCTTGCCTATTCAACCTCTCGCGTGGAATTTGTCCAATTTTTATGCTCAAGATGCATGAGCCGCCCCATAGAAACTGTAGAATGTCACCATGGTTTGAGTATGCCCAATCCCTTGAATTTTAGATAACTCATCTAATATTGAATCACCCAATGTATTCATCTCTTTAGCCACTACTTCTATCATGAAATCCCACTGACCAGTGATAATATGGCAACCGACTATGAAAGGTAATTTACATATTTCTTGAGCGACGCTACGACGATCTTTTTTCGCTTTGTCACCTGCCCAATTTGCAAGAAGAAATCCATGCAGAGGTAAACCTAATTTTTCATGGGATAATTTAACTGAAAATTTCTCAATGATTCCGCGCTCTTGGAGACGTTTAATTCTGTCATGTACAGTCACTCTAGGAATATTGAGTCTATCGGCGATACTCTTTGTTGATGCACGAGCATCATCCTGTAAAAGTGTCAAAATCGCCGAGTCTTTTGCATCTAGTTGGTCAAATAGCATGTTCGGCGCAACGCCGGTTGATTATTATTAATTCCGACATAATGTCGGCGACAGCCACTATATTTCGGATATCCTCCGACTAACCGAATAAATATGCGGCGTATTGTTGAAGCCCAGAACCCCCTAGGAGGGGTATGGCAAAAGATGACACCGACAAACAGTTTGCGACCAAAGCAGTTCATTCTGGAACTCAACAAATAGAGGGGGCAGTGAATACTCCTATTTTCCAATCCTCAACCTATAAACTAACTGAAGAGCGGTATGCTGGATGGGCAGCAGGAGCGCAACATACCCTACTATATGCACGACTATCTAGTGTCAATTCTGATGCTGCAATTCAAAAAATCTGTGCGATGGAAGAGGCTGAAGATGGGCTACTATTTGCTAGTGGAATGGCTGCTATTTCTACGACATTACTTGGACTTCTTTCACGTGGAGACCACATTGTAGCAGCCCCTGATGTGTATGGCGGTACATACGGATTAATGACAGAAGAATTGCCACGTTTTGGAATCGACGTCACATTTGCAGATATGACTGAACCTGCATCCTATGAGGCAGCCATCACCCCATCAACAAAAATTCTCTACATTGAGACACTTTCAAATCCAGTATTAAAAATTGCAAACATCCCAGCCTTTGCAGAAATTGCCAAGCGCCATAATTTGCTACTAATTATTGACAATACCTTCGCAACCCCTTGGGCGACTCAACCTATCAAAATGGGATGTGATTTAGTAATTCATTCAACAACAAAATATCTTGGAGGGCATTCAGATATTGTAGGAGGGGCTGTTGTAGGTAATGCTGAACTAATTAGTTCACTATTCCTCAAAAAGGTGCACTTTGGAGGATCTCCCGACCCTCACGCATGCTATCTCCTAGAGAGGGGGATGCGTACTTTACACGCCCGCATGCCAATCCATGCTGCAAATGCATTATCAATATCTCAAAGGCTTGCAAACCACCCAAAAATTGACTCAATAAACCATCCAATGAGGGATGGAGACAGCCAATATGACTTGGCTCAAAACATCATGCCAAATGGCACGGGTATGCTGGCTTTTACCGTCAAAGGTGGAGATGCTGCTGCTCTCAAATTCCTAAGTTCTCTTCAAATGGTATTCGAAGCAACAAGTCTTGGTGGCGTGGAAAGTCTTGTTGAATGTCCATTCAATACAAGCCACATGTTTGTTCCTGAAGAGGTTAGAATTGAAGCTGGAATTCATCCAGGATTTGTTCGAATGAGCATAGGAATAGAAGATGTTGAAGACCTTTGGACTGATATTTCTCAAGCTCTTGACTCACTATGATTAACAGAACAGCGGTTTATTCTTGACTATTGCTAGACTAAGAATTAGTTCATGCATTACCCTATTGCATCGGTCCAAAAAATCTCTCAAGGGCCTCAATGATGTTTTCATCGTCATCATCACCTTCGCCGCTATGCTGATATTGATGCCAAGCAACAATACCATTTGGCTGTATTATAACAAACATCGGCGTACCACGTGCTTCGAAATCAAACATTGCAGATTGATTCCTATCATCAACATATAGCCAATCGTGAGGTTCACCAGGCCGTGTTGAACAATCATAAGAATTACCGCGGCAACCAGAATGGGTAGTCATATCCTGAAACGCTGCAACCTCGTCTTGACTAGCATTGAAGTAATCATTTGATGAAAAATTCACAGCGAAAGAGAGGATATCGATTTGACTGCTATAATTTTGATAGAACTTACTCATTTCATCAGCAGCATTCCAACAGTGGACACAATCGGTACTAAGAAACTCAATTAATACCCAATTTTCATCCGAACCATTCTCGCTGCCAGAAATTGTACCATTCCAAGACTGATTGAAATGGTCATATAAATTCCATTCTGACCAATTACCACCCAAACTACGTGCAAGTGCATTGACTTGGAAGATTTGTTCCCCTTCCCATGGCCCTACTTCAGGTGTTTGAGTTTGGTTTCCTAAATCGGTATTGTTTCCTGAACTGGTCTGATTATCCCCGGATGTATCTGTAGAATTGCCCTCCGCACCAGTATTATTCTCTTGAATAATATCAATCTCACATTCTTCGGGAATTTCATCCGGTTGGCCTTCATAACAACCCGGTATATTTGTTGATGGAGTTGAGGATTGATTGAAATCTAAACAACCAGCAGTAAATGATGTGGCGATTAATAGACAAGCCACAAACATGACACGCATATTGATGGCTTGAGCCAACCTAACTTCAACCCGTCGGGTTCAGGTTACAAGAATAAATCAAATAATTAACCAAATATTCCTGTCTGGTTTCCATCTTCGTCCATGTCCATATCAATTGCAGCCGGACTCTTTGGTAAACCAGGCATTGTCATCATTGCGCCGCATACAGCAACAACAAATCCTGCGCCGGCGTTAAGTCGTAACTCCCTTATTGGTAATGTGAAACCAGATGGCGCACCCAATTCCTGTGCCTCATGACTGAATGAATACTGAGTCTTTGCCATACACACTGCCAATTTGTCATACTTCCAATTCTCAATGAGTTTGAGGTCTCTCAAAGCTTGCTTGCGTAAATCAATTGATTCAGCCCCATACATTTGAGTTGCAATCTTGAGCATCTTCTCAACAATTTTCATCTTTGGAGAGAATAATGGTTCGAATGGGCGACCATTTGCAAGATGATCTTGGCAGGCCGCAGAAACTACTGTCGCTAATTCTGCGGCTCCTGCGCCGCCTCTCTGGTGGCCGTCAAAAACAACTGCATAATTTGCACCAGAGGCATGCGCGCAACTCAATAATTCTTGAATCTCAGCCTCTGTATCAGTTGGGAAACGATTTACTGAAACAACAACTGGCACTTTGAATCTCTTCATATTTTGAATATGTCTATCAAGATTAGTTTTTGCTCCATGGCCTACTGCATCAACATTTTCTGTTGCTAATTCATCTGCTGATGGGCGTCGCCCACCACCTGCGCCTAATCCGCCACCGTGTAACTTCATACTTCGTACTGTGACATTGACAACGATGCAATCAGGTGGGACATTGCTAGCAGCTGTTTTGATATGAATCGCCTTTTCAGCACCCATATCTGAACCAAAACCCGCTTCTGTCACAACATAATCAGAAACCGTCAGAGCAAGAGCGTCTGCAATAATGCTTGAATTACCATGAGCAATATTAGCAAATGGTCCAGCATGAATGAATGCGGGGTCGCCTTCCAAGGTCTGGACAAGATTAGGCATCAAAGCATCTCTCAATAATATCGCCATTGGGCCCGCTGCGCCAATGTCTTCGGCTTTTACCGGATGACCATCGCGATTTTGACCCAATACAATTTGTCCAAGTCGCTTTCGTAAATCTACATAATCACTTGCAAGAGCCAAAATTGCCATCACTTCACTTGCAGCAGTGATGTCAAATCTCTCTTCACGGGCAAAACCATTCAAAGCACCACCTAATCCAATAGCAGAATTTCTTAATGAACGGTCATTCATATCCATGACACGCGGCCAAATAATTCTTGATGGGTCAATATTCAATTCATTCCCTTGATGCAAATGATTGTCTAGTAATGCAGAACAAAGATTGTGTGCAGCACTAACAGCGTGTATATCTCCTGTAAAGTGGAGGTTAATCTCCTCCATAGGCAATACCTGAGAATAACCGCCTCCTGCAGCACCGCCTTTTATCCCAAAAACAGGCCCCATTGAGGGTTCTCGAATAACACAAACTGCTTTTTTACCAAGGCGGTTTAAACCTTGATTAAGCCCGATTGTTGTCACTGTTTTACCCTCGCCAAAAGGGGTAGGATTAACGCTAGTGACTAAAATCAATGCACCGCGAGGGTTTTCACGCCTACTCTTGATTGCATCCCACTTGATTTTCGCAACACCACTCCCCTTAGGAGAGATATCTTCCACACCTAAACCAAGCTTCCATGCAACCTCTTCAATTGGCAGCGGATTGGCCGCCCTCGCTATGTCTAGGTCGCTCGGCATAGACATCTCGTTAAGCCATTCAGTATTCAAGCCTTCACGAGAAAGTTATCACAATGTTAAGCAATCGCGGGTCTTTTCACATATGCCGTATTGGCTTTATTGATGGTAAAGGGGGCTCGTGTCTGTGTCGCTGTGGCGGGTAACCCCATTGACCACTCGCTAACACCGCTTCTTTTCCAACACATTGCACAGCACTTACAAGAGAAAGGCCATACAATTTCGTTTGATACATGCGACAAAATTAGTCGTGATTATTTAGTTGACGCTCTAGGATGGGGACATGCACAACAAACTGCAATTACCAAGAGAGACGAAGGAGCAGACCTAGGTAAACGTGAAATTTGGCTCTCCTTAACCACTCCTTTGAAACATCAACTCCCGTATGATTCAGGTGCTATTTGGGCAGTAGGAGACCCGCTAATCGCCTCCGTTAATCAAATGCGCCACGATGGGCACATTTGGAAAGTCGCAAATACAGATGGACTTGGTCTTCTGATAGTTGCTCAAGAATTTGGTTTTGATTTCACTATTCAAGACGAAATAGAACGCCCACTACTCTGCATGACTGGAGGTGGTTCAACTGCTCGTGCATGTGCGGCCGCATGGGCTTCAACAGGAGGTAGAATTTGGTGGAAAGGTGGGCGAAGAAAACTATCAAGTCGAGGGCCATGGAAAAACCACCTAGTTGACGCGAAAGATGTTTGTGACCACATTGGTCGCCGACTGCATGTCAATTTTGACCAAGAGCCTGGAACCGCACCTGAAATAGAAGGTGAAAGGATAGGTACAGGTAATGATGCGCCAATATTCTTGTCAGTTAGCTATTCAGAAGATAATTATGAATTGGTTGTCGAGAATGAATGGGGTATTCACCTTGATGGAAGGTGGCTACTTGTAGCCCAACACTTAGAGGCATGGACTCATTTATTCTGGCCAGAAATAGCAGAAGACTTACCACCATTTGGAGACCTAGTTGAATGGTTGGATTCTAATTAATATACACACAATAAGGCGACTGTTTGAAAGGGTAACAATGGTAGGGAATTTGCATGGCGAGAGTGAAGGGGAAGGCTATGGCACTTGCCGCCTTGATGGTTACATCGATGTTGGCATCCCTTGTTTTCACCGTTTCAGCAGAACCACGAGAAGAATCCCCCAACTATATCGCTCCCGTATCAGCAGATAGATTTGAAGCAGGATGGATGGACTCAACCTACTCAAATACACAAAATCAGCCAATAGATATCCGCTTCTATTATCCATCTGGAACTAGTGGCGCAAACAAACCAATTGATTGTGCGTGGGCACCATATCCTTGGGTCGCATTCCACGCTGATAGTGGAGAAGATTATGATGCATATTCTTGGCTTGGTAATGGTTTAGCAAAATCAGGATACTTTGTAGTTATTATCGGTGAAGAGCGGGGCGGAGATGAAGAGTATCGAGCAATCACTGACCATGTGCAGCTTACTGAATTGATTGGATACATCAATCTAACAGGCGACCAAAGTCGTGGACCTGCGGGCGCTCAAGGATGCATTGACATGGATCATTGGGGGATTTCAGGGCATGGTAGAGGGGCTGGACTAGCGATGGTTGTAAGCAGTTATTGGGGTGCTGTATTCCCTACAGGACAATATCAACCACCTCGCGCCCTATTTGGAGTAGGAATAGATACTGACGATATTGGGACCACGGTGCAAGCAAGTGGACTTGCAAACCCAGGTCACGCTCTATTCCTAACTGGGACTGTTGACACTGTAGCACCAATTGATGAACATGCTGAACCACTTCTCCAACAATGGAATGGTGGTTGGCAACTCCTTGAAGTGGTAGGGGCAAATCATGTACAATACGAAGACGACCAATCTTTCCTAGACAACTTATTTGATGGCGATGCGACAATCACTGCAGAGGAACAACAACAACATGCTGTCAATAAAATCAAACCTTATCTTGATTTGACATTGAAAGGAGATGATGAATCATGGTATGCAGGAAGTAGCCGTGAAAACGACCCCACACAACCATCAGACCCTAATTCTTACCTTTCAGAAAACCTCGATGGCGACCAATTCTACAGAATGACACTCGCTGAAACTGTTACACAAGCCCCTAATGCAAGAACCTCTCCAATCCTATTCTTCAATCCATTAACTAACAATACAATACTCGCTACAGGAAATAATCAAGAGACATCCTACAACGATATGTGGACCCTTGATCTTGAAGGGAGCCAAGAGTGGGAAGATGCGGGTCTAGGGCCGACATCAACTGTTTCAAACGCCTTCGCTAGTGATGGAGGGGCGAATGGATTGATGGTTGGAAGAAATGACCAAGGAAATCCAACTCTTTGGAAATGGAATGGTTATTCATCAACATGGACATCCTATCCTGAAAACCTACGACCAAATGGTTCCGTCCGTCAATCGCTAGTTTGGGATGGTGGGATGAATCAATATCTTTCATACGGCGGAATGAATGAAACAAATGAAATGAAAAACGAAACTTGGGCATTCAATCAAAATAGTGCTGTTTGGAATCAAATTCAAACAACTAATTCACCGAGAGGGATTGCTGATACTGCAATGTTCTTCTCCCAAGGGTGGAACCGAACCATTCTCTTCGGTGGCCTAGATGATGAAGGGAACATGTCAAATGAAACTTGGATGTTTAATGGAGAAACGAACGCTTGGTCAATACTATCTCTACCAGGGGATTTGCCTAGCGCTAGAGCTGCAATGGCTACTGCTATTGATTTTGAAAATGAAGTAGCATACATTTTTGGTGGATATGTCACTGATGGAGTAGGACAAACTTACCATTTATCAAACGAATTATGGAAGTTAGATTTACAACAATTATCTTGGGAGCAACTGCCTAGTAATGGCATTGATGCATTATGGAATGCAGGAATGACGGTGGATAATTCTAGTGGAAACTTAGTTGTCTTTGGTGGTTCAACAACTGACAAAATTTCAGATAAAACATGGCTTTACGATATAGAAGAAGAAACTTGGGAATTACATGCATCCTCATCTGCAATCACATCAACTGATGTGATTCATATTTCGGCTGCGGTCTCTGAACGTGACTTAGAGACGCCACCAAACTCATTGGAAGTTCATTGCCAAGTTGTTGGAGAAACCGATTGGACAAACGGGAGTTGGGACCAAACAAATGATACTGCCACTTGCGACCTATCACCTTACTCGCTCCCGCCGGGATTCCATACCGCTAAAATGCGTGTTCGCCATGAGGGGCAACAAGCATCTGTTCAAACAACATTCCAACGGGCAAATGCTCCACCTCAACTCATGACTCCAATGCCCACCTTTACTCTAGAAGAAGAAGGAGAATTAACAATCAACGCAAGCGAAATTGCGAGCGATGTTGATGGCCATGTACTACGTTTCATCAATAACGAATTTACCTTCACTGCTGCCAACATAAGTGACCCCGAACCAGAATTAGATTGGACGCTAAGGGCAGACCGTAAGCACCTTTGGTTGTCTGATTTAGCAGATTGGGAGGGGCGCACTGCAGAATCAACTTACATTATTTGTGGGAAAATTCGAGACGAGTCAACTCCAGGTAATCCACCTGCTCAAGTACCATTCTGTTTCGAAGTATATCATCAACCAATAGATGACCAATTTACAGTAACACAACACCCATCATTCAACCTAATAGAAGACCAAGATAGTTCTGAATTTGACTTAACAAGTTACCTTGTTGATCAAGAAGGTGAAATTGCAGTGCCATGGGCATTAGCAAGCGATTCAAATTTTTCAGAAGATGCGCTTCAGGTTGAAATATTGACTGATACTAACGGCGAGACTGGAATTATTTCAGTTAAGCCGAATCAACATTGGAACGGCATTGCTGAGACCTCTTTCTGTATGTTAAAACAAGGACTAATTGAAGCACAAAAACATCAGAATGATTGCGTCTGGCTAAATGTCATCTTCACTGTTGATGCAGAACCAGATGCCCCCATATTCAACGTCAGCCAAATTACTCTTGATGAAGACAATGTGCATGATGTACCACTTTCTGAAATCGTATGGGACCCTGATGGAGATGCACTAAATTTCACATTGGAATCAGGTGAAACAAATATCACTCTAGAATTATGGCATGAACAATTGAGAATAACGCCGCAAGATGATTGGAATGGTCGAGCAATTGATTGGGCAATAGTGGCCTCTGATGGAGAGCACACATCTAGGCAACCTCTCAGAATTATTGTAGAGGAAATTGATGATGACACTCTTGTTTCTTGGGGGACGCCTGCAGATATTATTGACAATCTAACCAAACTACGTGTGGACATTAATGATGTTGACAACGATGGCCCGTGGCTGATAGAGTATCGCTGGGATAATGGTACTTGGAAAGAGATTACACCATCATGTGCAGAAGAGTTGCCTAATTTATTCGAATGTCAAGCCGACATTTTAGCAAACGAATTGTCTTTTGGTGACCACAAACTAAACTTAAGAGTAAATGACGGAGACTCTACTAGTGAAATTAGCACCTACTGGGTGAAAAAAGCAAATCCAAATGGTGATGGGGCTGCAATTATTGATTCACAAAGTGGATTAGGTGGATTGGCATTCATCATTGGAGGAATTATTCTCCTAATTAGCGGCGCCGCAGTTATCGTGACAATGTTACGTCGACCAGAATAATCCCATCCGACATTAAAGTGGAATATTTCCATGTTTTTTGGGCGGAGTCCATTCTCTCTTGTTTCTCAATAGGCGTAAAGCCCTGACGAGACGGATTCTAGTTTCAGCCGGTTCGATGACATCATCTAACCAACCGTTTCTAGCCGCCACATAGGGGTCGCCAAACTTTTCTTTGTAATCTGAAACCAACTCAAGGTAAGTGTTTTCGGGGTCTTCTGCACTTTTCAATTCGCGGCGGTGAATGATATTGACAGCACCCTCTGCACCCATCACTGCCAACTCTCCTGTCGGCCAAGCCACATTGAAATCAGAGCGCAAATGTTTGCACGACATCGCCAAATAAGCACCGCCGTAAGCCTTTCTGGTCACAACTGTCATTTTGGGAACGGTCGCTTCTGCATATGCATAGAGTAATTTTGCCCCGTGGCGAATTATTCCACCCCACTCTTGCACAGTACCAGGCAAGAACCCAGGCACATCCACTAAAGTGAGAAGAGGGATGTTGAAACAATCACAAGTTCGAATGAAACGAGCCGCCTTGATACTAGCATCAATATCTAGACAACCAGCCAATACTTTGGGTTGGTTTGCAATGATTCCAATTGTAGCCCCATCTAGACGAGAAAAACCAACAATAATGTTGTCAGCATACGATTCAAATAACTCAAGAAAGTGATTGTCATCAGAAATTTCAAGAATTACTTTACGGATATCATAAGGGTGATTAGCATCATCTGGAATTACTTGTTCTAATGACTCACAGATGCGAAGCGGTTCATCTTCACTCTCCGAGATTGGTGGTTCTGCTAAACAGTGGTCAGGCAAAAATGAAAGTAATTCTGAGACAATGTCGGTGGCATCGTCTTCGTCTTCTGCAATCAAGCAAGCGATTCCAGAACGGCTTGCATGAAGTTCAGCGCCTCCAAGTTCATGAGGAGTCATCTCACCAGAGACTGTCTCCTCTGTTTCAAGGGGACTAGAAAGGAATAGTTGCCCATATTCATGCCCTAGTATGACGAAATCAGCTAAACCTGCCGCTAATGCAGAAGCGCCGACAACCGAACCTAGTACGAGACTGAACATTGGTATCCTTCCACTACAAGCAACAAGGCGGTCTAGAAGTTCCCCTGTCCCAGCCAATGAATGTACTCCATCGTGGGCGCGTTGACCCCCGCCATCCCAAATGCCAACGAGTGGGATTCTTGCACGTTCGGCCATTTCGGCAACTTTAGCAATTTTCAAAGCGTGCATTTCACCCATTGAGCCGCCAAAAACAGAAAAGTCTTGGGCGAAACAAAATATTCGACGTCCATCAACAGTGCCATGACCGCAAACAACACCATCCCCTTCAATGGGATGCATGTGTAGATTGAACTCTTCATTTCGATGAGTGACAAAACTATCTATTTCTACAAATGAGCCTTCATCAAGAAGGGTGTCAACCCGTTCTCGTGCTGTTCTTCTACCACTTGCTCTAAGTTGATCCACTTTTGCTTGGCCGCCACCAGCAAGTGACCTTTTTCGACGCAACAGTAACTCCTCTGTGGAGTCGCTTGGCGGCGGAGGTACTGCTGCCATCAACTACCCTCCGTAGCGTGACGGTGAATCACCGTAGCGGTTGTCAATAAATAAAAAAGAGCAATTGGAAAATTAATTTTTCAATTGAAAAATTAAATACTTGACGGGTTTTCTCCGACTAAGTTTTCAGACCATGCAAGAGCAACTTTTTCACTAGACATTTCTCGGCTCAATAAGTAGTGTAATTTTACCATAGCAACCTCTGGTATGAAATTAGTACCATGCCCAAGAACACCCAAATCCTGCTGGTCACGCCCCTTTGAATAAACATCAAGATGGACTGGCCCTGCTAAACACTGTGTTGTGATAACAGCCACGCCACCATCAGCAACATATTTTGACAACGCTTCCTTTACCTCTGTATTTTCTGGAGCATCACCTGGGTCATCAATAGGAAGGTGCCCTAATCCAGTGCCCCAAAACAAAATACCACCGTAACCATTCTTTGCAGCGTGAACAATTTGGTCAGCCTGTAGATGTGGTCCAGCAATTAATTGTAAGATTTTAACATCACAATCAAATGGAACTGGTTTACTAATAGGTCGGGCTGCAATTGCATCTGAAGAGCCGTAATCGCTAGAAATAGACATTGAAATCTCATTACGATTTGAAGAAATTGTGGCTATTGGTGTTTGATTAACTGAAGAAAATGCTTCCCGCTTTGAAGAGTGGTTTTTTCTGACAGCACCACCGAAATTAACTGAAATCACGCCATCATCTGCTGAATCATGCATGACAATAACAGTTGAATCACGTACACCTGTTGGCGTGGGCCCATAAGCCGCCCAGTGAACTGCTGCAATCAAATTTTCAGCACCATCTGATGAACCACGGTCTGAAGAACGCTGAGAACCAGTGAATGCGATTCGTCCTGCAGGGCGGCCGCCTGAACCTGAAAATGCAAATGCCAAAGCGGCAGAAGATATGTGCATCGTATCTGTCCCATGAGTAATTACTACTCCAACAGCACCCTCTTCAAAAGAAGACGATGCGGCCTCAGCCATACGATTCCAATGCTGTGGCCGAATGTCATCAGACCACATATTCCCGAGTTTTTTCGTTTCGATTTGAGCTATTGATGCTAATTCAGGCACAGCAGCAAGTAATTCTTCTGGCTCAAACCTAGCCGACACAGCCCCAGTCGTATAATCTACCTTTGAAGCGATTGTGCCTCCTGTGTGAAGAATGTGAACAATTGGGAGTGAATGATCAACCACAACCACTGTAGAATCTCCTACAATATTGGGAAGTTCACCTAAATTTTCAATTGATTCTATTGAAGAAATAGAGTGGGTTGCATTGTATCCATTCACTAATTTCACTGTAATATGTTCCTGTGTAGTAGGTGCAAGAAGAACACCCTCGACCTCACTTGAGCCGTTCCATGTATTGACAATAAGTTTCACGCGAGAACCAACATTTGGGACCTCGCTTGACTCAACCATATTCCATCCGGTGCCGATATAGTCCATCAAACCGACGCATGGAATTTGAAATAAAACCCCTATATTGTGATAGAATTAATGGTGCCGGGAGCGGGGCTCGAACCCGCGACCTTCGGATGTCTCAGACACCTCAGGGGAGTATAGCGCTCACCGTTCTGCCATTTCTGGCTACCCTATGAGTCCGACGCGCCACCAACTACGCCACCCCGGCAATGAACTCGCCGACCGGCAGACCCTCTTTGAACGATTCGGGCAATCAATTGAGAATAACAGTAGCCCAAGCCATCTTCACTAGAGCGAACTAATGATAGGCGGCATGCCCTCGGCGAGGGCGAAGCAGATGGTTGACCTAAACACGGCGATGCAAGCGGCGCGGGCTGAAAAGCGGCGAAAGCAACGTGAAAAAGGCGATAAAAAGAGTCGCCCAGGAGGGAAACTTGGGATTGAAAACTTTGACCCAAAAGACCATGTCGAAAAAGAAAAGGCTGACGCCATCTCAATGTGGCTTGTCTTAGCATTCGGTACCGCCATTGCTCTTCTCATGAGATATGTAATGATGCCAGGCATGGAAGGGCCAAAATCAGTACTTTGGTTCCTACCTGTAACCCTAGTGTGGATAATACCATCTCTGCATAAGGTAATTGTGCCCGAACCCTACAAATCTCGCTATACTTTTGGTAATTGGTTCCGCGGGGGAATGCTGTATATCTTCACTTGGTTGGCTCTTTCATTTATTTTGATTAACCCCCCAATTGGCGATATCGGGGCACCAGACATTGCTGGAAAAATGACTGTCATCATAGTTGATGGAGAAGATGTGTTGATTGATAACGACAATTTGACTAGTTCAAAAGGAGCATTTACATTAGACTTGAACGGTAGTACAGGAGAGGCATGGATGCTATTCTCAGTTAATGATAATACAGACCCAAATGTGGCAGAAATTAGTGTGACATCAAAATTAAATGCACCAAACGAGAGTGCCATTGAGATGGCTAATGGGACTGTAAAAGACAATGCTCAATGTGAAGAAATGTGGGATGGACTGAGAGCATCTCAACAAAATAAAATCACCACACATGATTATGATGTATGTGTTGCAATAAATCTTGGCAATTTACAAGCAGGTGATTATCACATAGTTGTCACTCTTGTTGAACAAGGAGACCCATGGGTAAACACTCGTGTAATTGAATATGGCCTGAATGTTGTCTAAATCAACACCAAGCAGGCAGTAACAAGTCATTATGAAGTGTTTTTACTTCAATAAGGATAGGTGCTATTTTACACCTAAACCTTTCAATTTTTGTCCTTTCTGCAATTTTTATATCTCGCCATCTCCTTACTAACGGTGCTGCAACCGTATATGCGATTAAATCTCCAAACCAATAGTGGCTGTTGTCTTGTCCCATATATTGGGTCAATGAATCTTAGTAGACCCCATTTTCTGTGGGGGAGAGAAATGAAAATGAAAGTGAACCATTCTATGTTCTCAATCGGCTAATAGTCGGCAAATCTTAGAGCACATTGCATCCAATTGTAGTGCTTCACCGCCACCTTCAACCAATCTAAAATCAACATGAGCAAGCGCCTCAGTCAATTCTAATTTGTGACTTTCTTCTAAGAATTCAGCATCAAACATTGCACGGTGCAACTGATTGATAAAATCCGTCCCAGCCAGTCCATATTTGTCTAAAATAGTCTGCAATCTCCTTCTAGCGGGATGGAACCCATCCCTTTTACAAGCGAGAAGAAATGCATGTAATTGTTCAGGCGGAGCTGTTGCTGTCGTCTCGTAAATTAGAGCGCGTGTCACATGTTTGTCAAGTGAAGCGGCCACCTGTAAAGCGGTAATTGCTTTACGCAAATCACCTAGGCTAACATGGATAATTGCATCCTTTGCATCATCATCCAACTTCACCCCTTCTGATTTCGCAATATCGGTGATTTGGAGGGCGATTTGATCATTCGCTAATGGCCTGAATCTGAATACCGCACAACGTGATTGAATTGGCTCAATTACCTTGCTTGAATAATTACAAGAAAGTATGAATCGGCAGGTCTCAGAATACTGCTCCATGATTCGCCTCAAAGCACCCTGTGCATCAGACGTCAAAGCGTCTGCTTCATCGAGGAAAATAACCTTAAATGTCGCCCCACTTAGCGCCGCGGTCTTGGCGAAATGCTTGACTTTGTTACGAATACTGTCTAAACCACGCTCATCGCTGGCATTCATCTCCAAAATGTTGTCATTAAATGCGTCTTTGAAAACGTCCCGCGTCAACGCAATTGCAGCAGTTGTCTTTCCTGTCCCAGGTGGGCCTGCGAAAAGTAAGTGAGGAAAAGTTCCTTGCTCCGCGTAGGCTTTCAGTCTACCGATTACAGCAGGCTGGCCACGGATATCATTGACCGTTTGAGGGCGATGTTTTTCAACCCACATCTTAGCCATGAGACCCCGTCCGGATACCGCCTTTAACCGGCCGCCGATAACCATTGTGACTGAGGGGTTTTGAATCAATCATCTTTGAACGGGACCTATGCGTAGCATAGTCCCGACGCCGAAAGCGGTTAAGGCTAACACCGCTTCCCCGTCAAGGATTGTCATGAGGATGAGGCAAATGAACAACAAAACGATTACAGCAATAATACTAGTTTTGACGATGTTAGCAGTTCCATGGGCAGGGATGCTTGATGGACCTGAATTAGAACAGAAAAAGGGGCCTGCTTGGGCAACTGGATCAGCAACTGCAAGTGCCGATACAGCACTCAATATGTCGAGTCCTAATTCCACTCATGGAAATGATGCGAATCTTAATCTGACAAATATCAGCGGCATGGATAGCAAAGTAATCCTCACTTTCCCTATCACTAGCCCAAATGGACCAGTTACCTCATCTGGTTCAATTGAAAGCGCTACTTTGACAATTTATCGCACCTCAGGAATGGGTCAAGGCTCACTTTATGCATATGCTGCACCACTTGAAACGAACTATGACGAAGGAAATGCAACTTGGTTCAACAAGACCAACAATACGACGTGGCAACTTCCTGGAGCATACGGGGCGAATGACAGCGGCCAATGGGAACCACGCAGCAGTAGTTTCGCAGCAGGTAGCTCATCAATATCACTTAATGTCACTTCAATCGCTCAACAAGCATTAGCAAGCAATAACACCGAGATGGATTTTATTGTCTCCATTTTAGGTATGGGAATGATAACTATCGCTAGTAGCGAGCACCCTACTACAGCAAAAAGGCCATCTGTAACCTTTGTTTACGCCATTGCTCCACCAGCAAGTGGTTCTGCAATTGTCAAAGATTCACCGGCTGATGGTTCTGCACCTCAAACCGGTGCTTTCCTCCTTACTGCTGATACAACACCTACTCTTGGTTGGACTGGCCTAAATGGCACAGGTGTTGAAATTCAAATTTCAAAATCGTCTAACTTCCGCGATTTCGATGATGAGGACTGGCATTTCACCTCTTGGAGCACAAGCGGATTCTCCATGTCTGGAGCAAACGGGACCTACACCATCCCGAGCGGTTCAAGTCTTGATATGGGAATGCCAGCCTATTGGCGAATCAGAGCCTCAAAGACAAACCAACTCTCAGACTGGCAAATGGGTCATTTCATCGTCCCATTCATCAATGCAACAAATAATGGAAACAGCACTGCAACTTTTGAGTTGTATCGTGACTCATTAGCAGTTGATAGTGGAACCATACATGATGCATGGTTACTCTCTGGAAGCCCAAATCTTGCAGGTGGCGCCACCGATAACATGTGGGTTGGAAATTCTAACAACACATCTCGCGATGACATGGCGGTAATGCTTCATGTTGACCTAGACCAGACAGGACTTCATTCAAATGCTACAATCCTAAGTGCTTACATGAATTTACGCAGAACCGATAGACAAGGTGATGCGTGGATTAGTATTCACCAATATGAACAAACAAATTGGAGTGAAGATGATGCCACATGGAACAATGCAACAGCAAACCAAAATTGGGATGCAGGGCAACTTTTGAAAGGCATGGGGCACTCTCTAGATGTTCAGAATGGAAACAAGAGTGGACCTACTTTCTCCTTTGATGTGACCTCCTCCGTTCAAGAATATCTCCGTGGCGTATACCAAGGAAATACTGATGATGGAATTTCTTATCTTCTTCAATCAGCGGGTGCCAACAATGAATGGGCACGATTTGCAGGTAGTGAAGAGCCAGCTATGACCTATCGTCCAAAAATGGTCATCACCTATGCATGGGGAGATGGTCAAGGACCAACTGATACAGTAACTGTTCAATCACCTCTAGATGGACAGGGTGTTTGGTCTATTGTCAATAACAACAATTTGACTGCAGATTTGACGCCTACACTGAATTGGTCATCTACTGGCCACACAACAGATGATGTCCGGATTGAGTTTGCTGGTAACAAGGATTTCACAGAAGGGCCGCTTTACCGCATAGATAGTCGTGACTCGAATAGTGGAATAAACAAAAGCACTGGAACTTTTGATGTCCCTTCAACATGGGGCGTTGATTACGGAGAAGATTACTACTGGAGAGTAAGATGGGTTGATGATGGCGACTGGGGAGATTTTGATTCCACTCGTGGCTTCTTCGTCTCATCGATAAACTCAACATGGGTTTCCAACAACACATGGGAATTCAGACTACGTCACAGTAATGCATCAAATACAATAGATGAGCCTTATTGTGGTGATACTTACATCGACAGTCTAGGACCAAATAGCAATAATGACCAAGGTGAACTTTCTATTACTAGCAGTCAATATACATTATTTGGATGCAATACACAAAGCCATAATCTGCCATCAGGACTTGCTGTAGTAGATGCTGAATTGAGAATGAAGACTTCATTCGTAACAGGTACTGTAGATGCTTCAGCGTATGGACTTAACAACCATTTGTGGAAAGAAGATGAAGCAACATGGGAGAATTACAATGCTAATGGGAACTGGTCTATTTTTGGCGCCGGTGGAAATGATCGAGGGCAACTTCTAGATTCAGAAACAATCTCAAGTTCCTCAAATTGGATTACATGGAATGTGACAACAGCGGTTCAGAATTCTATGCGTTGGAATGTCCCATCAGATTTCGTCGTCATGGGCATAGGCTCGGGGCAAGCAGCAATGTATGACAAAGAAAACGCCGGTTCGGCAGCCGATTACCCTGAACTCGTCATCACTTATCGACCAGGTTCAATGGCTGTACCAGACCCACCAACACTCACATCTCCAATCAATGGTGTTTGGTCAGTTACCACTGGGATGCTTATCGCCCCTGAAGAGCGACCAACACTTACTTGGAATCACACAGGTTCTATTCCAGCAAATGGTTGGGTCGTTGAATTAGATACAGCACCTACATTTGATAGCAACAATTTGTCTATTGCTCGCTCATGGGTACAAATAAATGACTTTGATGCCACAAATCGCACATACACTCCTGCATCAAATTTGACAACAAGCCAAGTTTGGTATTGGAGAGTTAGAGGCTCATCACAAACCAACCAACTTGGAAATTGGAGCATGTCAGCAAACTTCGTGGTACCTAACATTGAGAGTGGCTCAATTGATGCAAATAATTCCTACATCATCATCAGGCCGGGTGCTGCAGTTGCCGCCCAATCAATTCCAAGTGTCCCAGATACTTGGATTACTAGTGGGGCAAACAGAAATCAAACACATTCCACATCAAACACTTTGGTAGTAGGGTGCGAATCGGGAGAATGCCCTAAGACTGCAATGCTCTCATTCCCACTCAGTGAATTACCACAACCAAGTAACTCAAGAATTGTGGGTGCTGAATTAGGATTGTGGGCATTTTCAGTCAACACTACAATATCTGGCGATGCACCACGAATTTCAGTTCACCGAACTATGCGTAACTGGAATGGAAGTGCAAATGGCCTCTCATGGAATGGAGATAATAGCAACAATTCAACATCATTATGGTCTCAGCAGGGAGGAATTGGCAGCGGCGATATCGGGCCAATCTCTGATATAGGCAGCCCAACTGCATCAGCATGGTTTAACCTAAATGTTACAGAAATCGTCCACAACACAATTACTGATGGAGACACAAATGTCAACATGACACTACGCTCAGATACCAATGCTTACTCAGAAGCAATGTTCTATGGGTCAGATTACACATGGTCTTCAAGTAGACCGGTATTGAAATTATGGTATCGTAATGGCACCGGAACTGCGGCAAGCGTCACTCCTACTCTTGCTTGGCCAAATAACGGTGAAATCACTTGGGACAACTCTAGTCATGCCCTTGGAAGCGATCCCGCCCCAATTCTCAAATGGACTCAGCCAAACAGTTCATCATATGCAGATGACTGGCGACTTTTCATCTACAATGACACCAGTGATGTTCGTGATGGGTACCAAATCTTCGATAGCAGATATGATACCGGATTTAATATTGGAAATTTCCAATACCAAACTTGGACACCACCATCAAACTTCACTTATGATGCAGAACAACGATGGTTTGTTCAAACAATCAAGGATGATATTTACGGCGAAAGAAGCAGTTCTTTCACGTTTAATGTCCCTAATGCCCTAGGTTATGAATTGAATTCTACAGATGCGCGTTTGCGAGTTAATGAAGGAGGAGCATTAACTAGTCAAGCATTACCAGTATCATTCGCTGATACTTATCTTGATTCTTATCAGTCAACTACCAATAGAGGAAACAATGCATTGATGTCTGTAGGAAGAAGTCCATCCACATTTTCGAGCAGTTATTACTCTTGGAGTGTAATTAGAATCAATATTTCATCCCTACCTGTACCTAATCCATGGGAAGTTATCAGTGCCGACCTAGAACTCTATTGCAGCAACTGTGCAACTGGCACTGGAAATTCTGTTGTGGTGACTGCTCATCAACTTCTTTCAGATTTTGATGAAATGCAAGCAACCCACAATCAACGATACACCAATTCATCTTGGCCAAATCCTGCTGTCGGCGGAGTTGTTGACTCAATCACAGTAATGGGAACAGGTTGGTATGGTTGGAATATCACCCAATTAATGCAAGCTGCCCGCTCTCGTGGAGACGATACGGTACTAATCGCCCTTCAAGGTAGTAGTACCTCTGGCACTATCGTAAAACAATTCCACAGTTCTGAATTTTCAAATATTCAACTGAGACCAGTTCTCAATATCACTCACCGCATTGGGACTCAATGGATTCCTTCTGATGCAACTAACCCTGTACCAGGAAGTACCTCGACTCTGTGGCAACCAGGAGAAGCCAGACCTACTGGACGAAATCCAGTAGTTGTTCAGTGGTCACACCCATCTCCATCAAATGTTACCTCGTGGCAGATTCAACTCAGTTCAGATGCACGATACATGCCAAGCACAACAAATTCACTTGACTCAAGTGATTCAATGACTTACGATGGAACATTTACCACCAACCCATTATCCTACGCAATTGACACCCAAGATTTGCCACCCGGATGGTCAGGATGGCCTGATGCATGGCTCTATTGGAGAATACGTCCCGCTATTGGCGACTCATTAGGAAATTGGACAGATGGTGGAGAATTCCGTGTACCTGCTGATCAGGGCAGTGACGATGGACTTGGTAACCACACAGTGACAATGTATCGCGGCTCAGTATTCAGTACAAGTGGAATGCTCCCCACTATCCCTGACACATGGATTGATTCTACGCCAAATGCTGGAACTACCACCCCACAATCAACAAACACAACTTTGGCTGTTGGAAATTCACCATTCCAATCAGGACAAGAATCTGTAGCATTGATTCAATTTGACCTCGGTGAATTACCATTCCCACAAACAATGCTGGCCACCACTGTATCGCTACGAATGTACCGCGCCGGATATTCTGTATCTGGAAGTGCTACTGTTGCTATCCACGAATGTAACTCATTTTCAGAAACAAGTACATGGAGTACCTTTTCATTATCAACAAATTGTAACTCAACTGCAGCATCAACCCTGAGTCAATCGAATAGTGGATTTGGTGGCACATGGTATGATTGGGATGTCACTAGTATCGTTCAAGCCGCTGGCTACAATGGGACTATTTCAATGGCAATTAGAGCTACAAATTACACAGGATACCTACAATTTGCTTCCTCAGAAACCGGAAGTGCTTCCTATCGCCCACAATTAGTCATAGGTTATGTTGACAATCAAAATGGCACCACGCCACCGGTCACACCAGTTCTATCTTGGCCTACTGACCAACAAGTCATCTATTCTATTTCGCAATATGATGACTTCCTCCTTGATGCGCCAGTAAGGCCTAGCCTATCATGGAATGATGCCGGTGACACCTCTGGTTACATTGTCAGAATGTGGAATTCAACCATATCAAACATGTTCAATTCATGGAATACAACAAGCAGCCAAGGAACGTTCAACAACACTGCAGGAACTGCTAGTTTCACCCCTGGTTGGGATTTAGAAGAAGGCGGAGTATACTATTGGAATATTCAGGGAATCAATGGCTCTATCCTAGGGCCGCGCTCATCTACTTGGGCATTTGCTATTGGCAATCCAAATACTCAATCACTTGGCAATAATATTTGGACAGCAACTTTCCAAGAAGGAAATGATGTTGAAGAATTTAATCACCCACTAGTAGGTGACACCTACATCAGCGAAGGAAATCCGTCAACTAACTACCAAACCGATTCACTAAAAGTGGGTGAAGGGTGCACAGGTGGACCTTCAAGTAGCGAAATGTGTAGCGCAATCATCCAAATTGATTTGAGTCAAATTCCGCTAACTGGTGATTCAAGAGCACACTCAGGCCGCCTTGCAGTCTGGGTGGATTCAACCGATTCACCAACTTCAACATGGATTGACATCACTGCATATGCGCTTCTCAATGGAAACTTTGCAGAAGATCAAGCGAATTGGCAACAGGCGTCGTTAGGAAACAACTGGGCGACTGCAGGAATGGGCGCTGGAAGTGACATTAGTACAATCGCTCTTGGTACTGCAAGGGTTTCTTCAACCACTTCAGGTTGGGTTTACTTTGATATTAGTGGTGCACTAGCTGCAAATGTAAATGGCACATTTTCAATCGCCTTGATTGGAAGTGCTGAACCTGTACCTACTGTAACTGCTCAATTCACAGCAACTTTTGCTAGTAGCGAATCAACAAATACTGTTCACCGCCCAACTTTGGTATTCAATTACACTAGCGTATTTGATATCTCTTTAACTGGGGCTGCAACCACTACCGCAGACACCGCCGTTCAGATGACTGCGACTCTCCAAGATGTTGACAACACCACAATCAGTGGCACCGTTGAATGGACTACATCCAATGGAGTAATTGACAGCAATGGTCTTTTCACACCAGACCAAACAGGAAATGTGACTATTCAAGCCCGCTTTGGAAGAGTCATTGTTTCACACGTTATCATAGTTCAACCTGGATTGCCACAACAACTCATTGGTGGCCCAGCAGTGTCTGAGATAACTAGTGACGAAACTGTTTCACTATGGTTCGAAGTTCTTGATGATAACAACAATTTGGTCCCTGGTGTTGCCCTTTCGTTCGCAATAACAAATGGCTCAATTCTTCAAGGAAACTCGCACACTACTCCTGTAGGTGCAATTACTTACATGCCTTGGAATACGGGGATACAGTGGGTCAATGTATCATGGAGTGGCGGATCATTATCTCTGCAGATCACCGTTACTGAAGGTGTACCAGATTATATCGTAATGAGCGGATATTCATCCATTCCTGCCGGAGAAACTCGCGACTTTAACTGGACTGCATACGACGCCCATGACAATCCAGTCACACCGATTCGCCTATTGTCAGTTAACTGGACTGTTGAGGATGGAAACATCACTCAAGTTGGCGGGTACACTGCTGACAAAGTTGGATTCTGGAATGTTACTCTCAATACTGGATATGGATTGAGTGTTTCACAAAATGTAGAAACAACCCACGGTGCGATTTACCAACTAGAAGTGAATGCAACAGCAAACGCTCTCACAGCAGATGATGAAATAACAATAGAAACTGTAAGAATTGATATCAGAGGAAATCGACTAAATATCACTCTACCTGCATCTGCTTGGGTCATATCAAATGGTACACTCTTCGAAGAATCACCGGTTCGCTGGACTCCTTGGGCTGCTGCAACTCAATCAATTGACGCAACACTTGAGGGATTAACTACTCGAATTATTATTTCTGTAACACATGGTGAAGCAGTTGGAGTTGACATTAGAACAACTAGTGGAGATACGTTGACATCTGGCGATAGTGGTACAATTGATGCATACAATTACGACCAATATGGAAACGAATGGATTGGAGCAATTGAAACATGGGTAATTAATGAGCCTATGGCTGACCAAAATTGGCTAATTCCATCTTCCGCATACGCTGACTTTGAAGCCGTCACAGTTGGTACTTGGACCATCACTGCAACTTACATCCATCAGGAAACAACTGCAATGACTGATTCAATTTCCTTTACTGTTGAACCTGGACCCTTGGCAAGCATTATTCTTACTGGCCATGGTAGCCAATTAACTGCTGATGATTCATTGGCTCTGAATCCAATTACTCGTGACCAAAATTCAAACTTCCTTACTACCGACATGTTGCGCTGGTTCATTTGGGATGCAACAAGCCCAACCGCACAACCTCCTGCTTGTATTGATTGGGGTAATGAATTGACCACAACTCTTCAAGCAAATGGGCATGAGTGGGAAGCTGCAGAAGAAGGGACATGGATTATTTGTGCAATCTCGGGATCATATCAGACGACCGTGGAAGTCACTGTATCGCATGGTGTTGCAGCAGTTCTCTATCATGTAGAATCTGCAAATACATTAGTGGCTGGAGCATCCATTTCAATTGAAATTACTGCCGCTGATTCTGATGGTAATGTCTTCGCGATTGATGTAGCATGGGATGGCAGTCCGGCAAGCGACTTTACCGATGAAGCGGAAATGGGAGTATACTCTTGGCACGGTACCACAGTTGGAAGCTTCTCACTAGAATACACCTATGCTGACCTGACTGGCATTTGGGGTGTTTCAGTAACCCCTTCAACTCTAGAAACACTTGAAATGACTATTAGTCCAAGTTTGACCGTTGCTCAACAATCAACGATTACTATTGACGTCGATGCTTTTGATGCCTTTGGCAATGAAATTGATGTCCCAGATTCAGCAGTTGTTTATCATGGTGGAGAACAACATATCGTCACCAAGAAAACTAACTCACAGTGGCAGATTTACATGCTTGATGCAGGTGAATCAGAAGTAACTGTTGTAGCCGAAGAAAAGTATGATTCAGAGAAAGTCATGGTTGAACAAACCGTTCTTGGATTCTTTGAAGAAGGGGGAACTCTATACTACATTGGAGCAGGTCTACTTGTTCTAGCCTTAATGGGAGTTATTGCAACCCTTGTTGTTCTACTTCGCAAAGCAGGGTATGACGACGAGGATGAATACGACGAACTATACGATGATGTGGAAGGTGGCTATGATGACGGCGATGCCTTCTATGAAGGTGGATACGACGAACCTGTTACTGACAGCGGATATGGTGGGGAAGAAGAAACACATACAGATTCAGGAAGTGAAGAAGGTGAACAGGACATCTCTGTTGACGAGGACGGCACCGAGTGGTGGGAAGATGACCAAGGAGTCTGGTATTACCGATCTGTTGACATGGATGACTGGGAAGTTTGGGAAGAATAAGTACTGAACCACCTCACAATATTTGCCAAACAAGGTGTCTCCTATAGGAGACACCTCCGCATCAAATCGGGGGATGTTTGATGAATGAAGCGGCATCTCACGGGTGAGGCGACGCCATGTCTCGTATCCCTTGGATTCCGTTATTCGCCGCAATTCTCTTGGCTATGCCATGGGCAATTTTTTCTCAAAACAACGATTTAACTAGTGAAGTGGCATTTTCACACGCAGAAAACACACCAAGTCCATCTGATGAAAGCACCACAAATTTCGGCAATGGAACGATCGCCTCTTCGTTTTGGGCAGATAGTAACGATTTATCTGGAATCCAAGATACTTGGTTGGGTGCGGCCCAACCTGACAGCAACCATGGGAGTGATACAGAATTGAAAGCAGGCTTCTCTGCAAATTCTAGTAGCAGATGGAATTCACTGTTTGGAATTGATTTATCACAAACGAATATTCCTCATAATGTCACCATTCAATCTGCAACACTTGCACTCTATGCCAAACAGACAAGTGGGCAACCAACACTTCGAAGTTGGATTTGCTATGATGAAACATGGGATGCTAGCCAAACAGACTGGAACGATTGGTCAGTAGGTGGAGCATTAGGCAATCAAGACTCAGGAAAAATGATGGATGAAGTGACCATAGCCACCACCCCTGGCTGGACTGAAATTGATATTACAACAGCAATTGAAGTGGCATATGAACGATATCGCACCGGATATGATTCCTCAGCATCCATACTTCTCACTGGACCTGCATGGGGTGAAGATTGGGCTACTTTCCACTCTAGCGAATATGTCTTCGCCTCAGAAAGGCCACACTTCAATGTCACATACACTTGGGGCACTACAGCACTTTCAGGAAACGTTGAATGGGTTGATGTATTTCCAAAAGCACCACACAGAATTGATGCTGATAATCAATTAACCTTGCAAGCACAAGCACGAACGGGAGCCGGTGTAGTAGCATCAGGAACCACCTCATGGACTGCAAATGTAGGCGCTATTGACTCTGGAGGTATTTACACACCAAGCCAATCAGGCATTGACCAAATTGGTGCTACAATAAGTGGCAAAACTGGAACGCTGAATCTTCAAGTCACACCAGGTACACCAATCAATTTGGATCTAGAAGCAAAAAATGTAGAGATGACAATTGATGAATCATTTGAATTCAACTACACTTTTGTTGACGCAAATGGGAATGATGTCACCGATTCTACATTAACTTGGTATGCAGATTATGGCCTCATTAACGAAACAGGATTCTATCAGCCGACTGCAGTGGGTTCTGACCAAGTTACAGTCATTTGGCAAACATTGGTAGCAACGGCAGATATTGTTGTTTCAGCAGGAACTGCCACAAACATCACAATTGAGTCTAACCTTTCAGTTGCTTCAGGGGAACAAGTACCACTACTTTTCACCGTAACCGACAGGCTGGGAAATGTGCTACCAAATACTGCAGCAGGCAGTATCAGTTGGGTTGCTGAAAATGGCCACGTTGATGGTGTGGGCATCTATACTGGGGCAAATGTAGGGACGTGGAGAATTAATGCAACAAGCACTAGCGGGGCAAGTGGCCATACTTTTGTTGAAGTCACCCCAGGCACACTCGCATCAATCGCATTAGTCGCCCCAAATGGTTCCCAGCCTGCTGATGAAGCTGTACTTCTAATCGTGAATTGGTTAGATGTCCTTGGTAATGAAGTCCCTGTGCGAATTCCCCTTTCAAACTGGACTGCTGAAGATGGGAATTTCCGAATGACACCAGAAGGCGTGGAATGGCTTCCAAGAAGAGAAGGTGAATGGAAAGTTGGAGTGCATGTTGAAGACGAATGGGCAAATGCCACAATTACAGTAGTTCATGGAGCAGTTGACCACATTCTTATTGCTTCATCTTCTGAAATGATAAATGCTGATGAAAACTTAGCACTAACGATGGATGCCGAAGATTCTAAGGGTAATCGCTGGCAAGTAAACGGCAATTGGGTAATGATGGAGCCTGAGGCGGCGCCTTGGCTTTCATACACTGCTAATGGCGCACAATTTGATGGCGTCGTGTCTGGAAATTGGACAATACGAGCAGAATATGTCGTTGGCAATGACAGTTTTTCGACTTTCCTCGTTTTAGAAGTAATTCCGGGAACTCTTGCACAAATCCTTCTAGAAGGTGACGGTTTGCAAGTTTCTGCAGATAGTTGGCACGACTTCTCGCCTCGATTCTTTGATGAAGATGGTAATCAACTCGGAGAGATTCAACTTAATTGGACGTTTTCGCACAACGGTATTGAAAGTGATAGAAGTGGAGAAATTCGTTCAAACTCTGGAATATGGTATCCGGTTAGTTCTGGTCACCATGAAATTGAGGTTGAAGCAGCAGGCGTTTTTGCTTCACTTGGAATTGATGTAGAACCTGGAATTGCCCATACAATAAGGTCATTACAAACTAATGGAGTTGTTGTAAAAAGTGGAAATATCACGACGATTCAAATCAATGCTACTGACCTAGATGGTAACGACTTCGGAACCGATGTTTCTTGGACATTACCTCACAATAGCGTAGATTTAACCAATGGAACAAGAGCAGGTGAATACCTCGTCAGAGGGATAAAAGCCGGCAGTTACAACTTAGAGTTTTATTCTGGTCTAGCGGATGGTGAAGTAACAATTATTGTTCAAAATGGGGAAGTTACTAGCCTTGAAGTAAAAATAAACAAACAAAATGTCAAAACTGGTGAAATCATTGATGTTGAGATTATCGCCTACGATTATGGCAAAAACAAGATCCAAATCAATCCAGATGATGTGATGATTTCAAGCACTGTTGGAGATTTTGGCTATTCAACAGGAGATTTCTGGCAACTATCCGTTGACAATTCGGGGAACCAACAGAGGATTGATGTCAATTATGACAGTGCTCATGGAGAGGCTTATGTCGATGTTTCAGCAGACCCACTCCGCGCCTTTGGAGATTCTAATCTTGCTACCACCTTGTGGGTTGGGATTGCAGCTGTTTTGATGTTGTTCACCCTTCTTATCGCCATGCTAAGAAGACGCAGTCGCGTGGAGCAAGATGCACTTGACCACCATTTCGGTGAACATGAAAATGAACCATCAAAGGCAAATGTTGACCTGATGGCCGGTTACAAGCCATCAAAGAAGGCGAGAATGGCTGCGCGGCAAGCCTTCCAACAAATGCAACCAGCAATGGGACACGCCAACTGGGCAGGCTACCAACAAGCGCAACAATCTGCTGAAAGCGCGGTACAGATGGCGTATGAAAAACAGCAAGTGGCTGAACCTGTAATGGCTCAAACTGCATTTCAACAACTGGAAACCGCACCTCAACCAACTAGCCAACCCGAATTAGAAACTTGGACAAACAGCACCTCTGATGAGCAAACTACTGGAGAACATTGGACTACTGAGCAAGTTTGGGCATGGGGGCGCTCTCAAGGCTGGAGTGACGAGCAAATAGCCAACTACGAATCTGTATACGAAGAGAGTGTGCGAAATCCTTCTTCACAAGAACCAACAACAGAAACAATTCCTATTGAACCTCAGGTTGTCAGTGAAGAAGTCGTTGAAATTCAACCACCACCAGTTGAAGAAGTAATTGAAACTATTGAAGTTGAACAAACTGAAACTACACCACCTGTTGAACAATCAGTTGTAAAAGATGTGCGTCAAAAAGGGATAATGAAAGCAATGCCTGGAACAACTCAAGGTGAAGCAGGTTGGTATCTTGATGGAGATGGAAATCCATCGCGATGGGATATTGAATTAGATGGGACATGGCATAGGACAGGATAATACAACAAGAAATAGTGAGGTGAAATAATGAGGCGGACACTTATTTCTACAATTTTACTTTCACTCTTATTGCTTGTTTCTACTGTTAGCCCCTTTATTCTAGAGGTTAGTATAGGTGATGAAAATATCGGGAACAATACTTCAGGAAGGGCTTGCGGAGGTCCTTCTGAAACTGCATCTATTACGATATTACCACCAGGTCCAGTAACTCTACCTGCTGACCAAAGTCGCACTTTTGTTGCAACTCTCAAAAATTCTAACGGAGATACACTTGGAGGATCCCCTGATTGGAGCGTGAGTGATGGTAGCATTAACCCGCAAGGGGGTGCGGAGGCAATTTACTACCCAACATCAATTGGGACTCATACTGTTTCAGCATGCGCAGGAGACATCACCGAATCCGTAGAAGTGGTTGTCACAATGGGGACTACACAGAGCATTGAATTGACAGGAAATAAAATCAACTTAACAGCAGATGAAATCGTCGAATTAACTGTTACTGAATTTGATTTACACAGCAACTCTGGAACCATGTTTGTGCCAAGTTCTGAATGGATCATTCCTGAAGGGTCATCTCTCAATGTACAACCTGGACAACCAGCAATTTGGACACCTGGACCTGTTGGAAATCAAACCATATCGGTTACCGCTTCTGGGTTCACATCATCTTGGCAAGTAAATGTCAGCAGAGGTATGGGCGATGAGCTTGTCATCAATGTTGATAGAACAATAATTACGTCAGATGAAACTCTTGAATTATCAATGGCAGTTAGTGATATCCGTGGCAATCTTATTGATGTTTCAGGAAACTGGTCAATGCTTGCTCCACAAGCAACATCTTGGCTCTCAGGAAATGGTAGCCACTCAACTTTTTCTGGTAACCTTGTAGGTAACTGGACTCTGAGAGGGGAATACAATGGTTCTGAAAATGGCAATATCAATATGTGGAAAGAAATCACAATTGATGTCCGAGTTGGAAAGATTTCACTTGTTCAAATAGAAGGACATGATTCAAATTTGCTAACTGGTGATATTCTTGAAATGAATCCTGTTGCAACGGATTTGGATGGCAACATCATTTCAGATGCAACATTTAATTGGTCAGTTGAAGGGCCATCCGGCATTGAATCAATTGATTTAATCAATCATACATTTACTCCCTCAACAGAAGGTCAACATAACATTATGGCCGATTCAGGAGGCCGCCCTTCATCTATCAGAGTTCAAGTCAGTTGGTCTGAACCAATTGACCTTAATGTCACGACAAGTGACGGA
This sequence comes from Methanobacteriota archaeon, assembly GCA_018650285.1. GTDB lineage: Archaea > Thermoplasmatota > Poseidoniia > Poseidoniales > Thalassarchaeaceae > MGIIb-Q1. The sequence continues at coordinate 35,489 of JABIGF010000020.1, read as the reverse complement.
GATTGGTATCTCACTGTCACTACGGGAGGTGACCTGCCTTTGCATGTCGAAGGGCTAGATATGATGGGTGATTGGCATCCATTCAATCCGACATGGCAAATTGATGAAGACTTTGGAGCCATTGAAGAAAGTGGAGGTACTGGAGATTACATTTACCACTCTGCAGGAGTAAACTGGACACAACTTCACGCATTCACAGATAGTGATGAATATACTATTCTAGTATATGTCACGCCAGGGATGTTAGACCATCTAGAGGTGACTATTAGCGATAGTGGGGTCCAAGGAAAATCCGTTCTTTTCACTGTTCGCGGATTTGACATCAGCGGCAACGGTATTGCAATTCCTCTTTGCGATATTACTCTAACTTCATCGGCTGGACGTACTGAATGTGATTCAGAATTAGGATGGCGTCTATTTTTAGACAACGATGGTGAACAACACATTCTAACCGCAACATACGAAGGCTCAGAAGGCACAGGATTCATTGATATTCAGCCCACTTTACTTGGAGGACAGTTTGGTAGCAGTACACAAGTAATTGCTGGCGGTGCTGTCTTAATTGCTCTATTAATATCCGTTGTATTAATCGTCGTTTACCTACGCGTTAAACGTCTAGCAAAAGAAGAGGAAGACTATGAGAATGAAGAAGATGTTGCTACTAACCCTGTAGTTGCTCCAATGGTACAGATGCAACCACCTCCCCCACCTATGCTAGGCATGCCACCAACACCTAGCGGATTTATGCCCCCGCCACCGGCGATGCTTGGAAACCAACCAGGCAAAGCCCCTCTAATGCCGCCACCTGCATTCATGTTTGGCACGGGCATTGCCGCTAACTCATCATCATCAGCACCAATGCCAGGTGTGTTTGTTCGTTCAAAAGAGGAATATGGCTGGGGCGATCCTAAAGGACAAAACACAGAAGGATATGGTTGGGAACAACAACCTGCAACTAATGTGGCAACTGCCCCGCCCCCTCAACCATCTACCTCAGATGCATTGAATACTCTTGGCCCAGCAGTATCTCAAGAAGAAGAGAAAACTGAAGATAGTTCATCGCTTGGTAGTGCTCTCTCATTATTTTCAACCCCCAATGAAGAAACTAATGTGGCTGAATCAACTCAAACAGATGTTACTGAATCAACAGAAAATGAACCTGAACCAGTAGAGCAAGTGGTTATTGAAGAGGAAGAGGCACTAGAACAAGAAGAAACTGAGCAGGTAGAAAATGAATCTGTGGAAGTTGAATCTGAAGAAGAGAATGAAAATACTGCAACCGATGAGTGGGGCGCATGGGATTCTGAATGGGATGCTGATGCCAAACCAACCGTCCAGCCGGGACTTGGCCCACGCACAGAACAAGGTGACATTTTGAATCCGTTACCAGGGACAAAAAGTGGTGAATCAGGATGGTACTTTGACACAGATGGAAAACCCTCATTATGGGAATTCAGACATGTAGGTTGGGAAAGAATAAAATGAGCAATTGACGATTAATATTGTTCATTATCATTGGGGAAATCCCCACTTCTTACATCGTCAACATATTGGTTGATTGCACCTTCAATCTGCTCTGAAAGATTGAGGTATCGACGAAGGAACCTAGGGCTGAAGTCCATTGTAATACCAAGCATATCATGGAGTACGAGAACTTGCCCATCAACGCCATCACCTGCACCGATTCCAATTGTAGGGATACTGATTGCTTGAGTCACTTTAACGGCTAATTCAGCAGGGATTTTTTCAAGTACAATTGCAAAACAACCAGACGCCTCCAACAACTTGGCATCTTCAATCAGTTTGTCAGCTTCTTCATCCTCGCGGGCGCGAACACTGTAGGTCCCAAATTTGTAAATTGATTGAGGAGTTAGACCTAGATGGCCCATTACAGGAATACCTGCGGTGAGTATTCGCTTTACAGAATCTACAATTTCTGAACCACCCTCTAGTTTTACAGCATGACCTCCGCTCTCTTTCATAATGCGGATGGCACTATCAAGTGCACATTTTGAATTACCCTGATATGTGCCAAATGGCATGTCAACTACAATGAGTGAACGGTCTACTGCTCTAACAACGCATTGTGCATGGTAAATCATATGGTCAAGTGTCATTGGCACAGTAGTATCATTTCCTGCCATCACGTTTGAGGCGGAATCGCCAACCAATACAACATCCACACCACCATTATCTACAAGTTTTGCCAATGAATAGTCATAGGCTGTTAACATAGTAATTTTTTCACCAGCAGCCTTCATCTCCTGAAGGGTGTGTGTAGTGATTTTTCTCGCCTTTCCAGCAATAGACATCGTCTCGCCTCAAGTTGTCCGACCCACCCACTACGCTTCAAGCCGACGGAACAAGAAAAGGAACGTTTTACCAATACTTTACTGGGTTTCCCCACTCATCTTCCGGGTCATACCATGTTGATACAGGGTTAGCCATTTCCAATGGCAAGACTCTTTTATGTTCGTGACTTTCATATTCATTATATGGGTCACGAGCAAAATCACTTCTGTTTGAACTGCTGTTGAATGATTGTATATCTTTTGCATATTCATTAGGTGAAACGCCACCCATTGAATAGTGTGTACCTGCAGGACGCGCCTTGACTTTCATCTGGTATGTGTCGGGATTATCTGCGATATTAGCCACTTTTTCAATAAAATCAATACCTTTTGAACTTGGAAGGTGGGGGGCAATCCCTGTCACAACTGCTTGAGAAAAAGAGGCATTAGATTGAGAAACTTTGATTATCACTCCAATAAGAAATAAAACCGGCCCAACAATAAATAGTGGCCACAATTCTACAAACATTTCAGTAATGATAGGTATGATAGTCACAAAAAAACCAATATTCATGAGAGCCTTACCTGGGTCCTGCTCTTCTGCCATTGAATGAGCGAATAGGCGGGCTACCATTGAACTTATGCCTGCACAAATGTTAGGCCATATCTACGAGTGGGGTAGGTGTGAGCGAACAATCTGGTCTTGTCGTCTGCTTTGGTGAAGCGATGATCCGCCATTCTCAAAACCAAATTGGAGAGTCGTGTTCAACCCCTGGTGGGTCAGAATACAATGTTGCTGCGGCTCTATCTCTCCTAGGAAGAAAAACGACTTGGGTTAGTAGCCTGCCAGACGATGAAGAGGCTAAACTCGTCACTACACCGTTAGTTGAACGCTCGGTCACTCTTGACATCTACAAATCATCACATCAAGTAGGTCATTATTCTATTGATTCATCTGCCAAAACCGTTACTTACGACCGCTCAGATTCTGCATTCGCTAACCTAGACGCTGGTGAAATTAATTGGCGCCAACTACTCTCATCTAGTCGTTGGCTAGTTATCAGCGGCATTACACCGATGCTAAGCGACGGGGCGAGAGCCAACTGGGCTGCAGCGATGACCTTTGCAGAACTTGATGGTACTCTGATTGCCCTAGACTTGAATTATCGGCCTGCTCTAGGTACATTCCAAGAATTGTGGGATCATGTTGAACCACGATTGAGAATGGTCAATTTACTCGTTGTTTCTCCACAAACTCTTGCTTTGGTAATGGGCAATGATAGTTTAGATGACTTAATAGAAATGCGACGTCGATGGAATATTCCTTATCTCGCCTGCACATGGAAAAATGCAAAGGATAACGGGCAATCAAGATGGAGTGCGGTAGCACATTCACACGGCTTATCAAGCAGTGAAAATACGGCCGTATTTCACCAACCGGTAGAACATCTCGGAGGCGGTGATGCTTGGCTTGCAGGATTTATTGATGGCCTACTTGAAGGGATTGTTCTAGAAGATTGTTGCCACCGTGGCGACCTGCTTGCCGCATTGACACAACGCACCTTTGGTGACCTTGGAAATGTCACTCGTGATGAACTATCAAGATGGGAATCAATTGAAGGGCCGGTTGTCCTCTTGCAGGATGGGTGAAGTCTTGTCACTAGAGTGGAATCTTGAGCGAATCGCCCGCGCCGGATTCATTGGAATACTACGCGGTGATGACCCTGACGCCTTGATTGAGCGTGGTCTGAAATTGGCAGAAGTTGGTGTTCGAGTCTTGGAAGTAACATTGGATAGCAATGATGCTGCTAGAGTATTTGCAACACTGAAAGAGCAGTTGGGTGATGAAGTAATGTTAGGCGTCGGTACAGTAATGCATCCGCCTACAGCCCTACCCTCTGTTGTAGAATGGGGGGCGGAATTTGCCCTTTCACCAGTAAATCCCGACGGATTTATTCAACTTGCGCACGAGTTGGATATTCTAGCAGTACCAGGTGTAGCAACACCTAACGAATTATGGGAAGCGCATACTGCTGGCGCTATGATTGTCAAACTCTATCCCGCTGCTACAAATTGGTCACCTGAGATGTTGGCAAACCTACCTAGGCCGTTGCGGCAAGTACACACTTTACCAACAGGTGGAGTAAAACCAGAAGATGTGATTTCTTGGCTAGATGCTGGAGCTTTCGCTTGTGGACTTGGTGGACGACTTACAATTGAAGAAGCGGGCTTTCTAAGTAGTGAAATATTAGCAAGAAGGGGTGTGATGAGATGAATATTCGTTCAGCACGTGTCGTCCGCTGCCCTCCGAGATGGCTTTTATTGAGATTGGAGAGCAATGATGGTGAAGTTGGTTGGGGTGAAGCCATTGGAGACCTGCATGAAGAGGTTGAACCGGCGCTCAAAGCAATGTGCGAGCGTATTAATGGACGCGAAATCACAGGTATTGAAAGAATTAAACAAGAGATGCACAAAGGTAGGTTCTGGCGTGATGGCCCAGTGCTTAATACTGCAATTAGCGCTCTAGAAATGGCACTATGGGACCTGCAAGGTAAACAGTTTGGCACCCCTATCCATCAACTAATAGGTGGCCCTGTAAGAGACAAAGTAACGGTATATCGCAACTTATGGGGGAGAAATCCAGAAGAATTTGCTGCATCAGGAAAAGCAGCGATTAGTGAAGGATTAACAATGGCAAAGGTGAGCCCTGCGGGACCAACCACTACAACTCCATCCGATGCAGAATTACAAGGGATACTTGACACTGTGTTGGCTGTTAGAGAATCTATTGGAGACGCAAAATTGGCAATTGACTTGCACGGCAGATTAACTCCAGCAGCTAGCAGAAGATTGCTACCTCTGCTAGAACCATTTGACCTTGCATTCGTTGAAGAGCCGTGCCTACCAGATGGAAGCATTCAACACCTGAGAGATTTGCAACAATTGCATCTTGAGCAACGCATTCCATTGGCAACTGGCGAACGGCTACTGACCAAGCGACAATTTGGAGACCATCTATTCCCTTCACCTGTGGCAGCAGTCATTCAACCCGACCTTTCACTTGTCGGAGGAATTCGCGCAGGGGTTGAAATTGGATCTATGTGTGAAACTGCTCAAGTTTCTCTAGCACCTCATTGCCCATACGGACCCGTTCAATTTGCTGCCTCATTGCAAGTAGCAGCAGCAAGCCCTGCTCACGCCTTCCAAGAATTCCAGTCATTAGGAGGGGCTGCTGGTGGAGGTACACCAGGCGGTGGAGCAACATGGGCATTCAATCTGCTTGCAACACCATTTGAAGTAGAAGGTGGCATGGTTAACATCCCTACAAAACCAGGTCTTGGAATTGAAATCCAAGAAGACCTCATAGAGGAACACATGGATGCTTGGAATCCTCATCCACCAACTCTTTGGCAACATTCTGATGGTTCTCATGCTGAGTGGTGATAGAATGACAGATGCCCTAAAGAAAGCAGTTTATGACTTCATGAGCAGAGATTACGTTGCGGATGTAAATGAACTAAATCAACTCATAAGAAAAAATAGAAGCAATAGTGCAAATCTACGCCCTGAAATGCCTCCAATCCCTTTCACCGGCGATCCTTGGAGCAAAAAACAAGGGAACTGTACATTGCTATTCAGTATAAATCCGAAATGGCATGAACCTGGAACAAATCAGTATGAGAAAGAATTCCGTGAGGCTATCCAACTCGTTGACAAGTTCCACGCGGGTGATGAGGGCGCTTTCACAAACTATCTGAAATTACGAACTGATTACTTCAATTCAGGTATGGCTTACGGGAAACATTTCACTTACCTTGCAAACCGCTTCCGTGAAAACTGGTACGATGTTGAGGACGTTTGGTCGGAACATGTACTATGTATGGACTGCCTCCCATGGTTTTCCGATAATACCGACGACATTGACAATGAACAGCTCCGAGATGCGTTTAGTAACCTTGAGTCACTTAACTCATATCGGAAAATCATTGAAGAAGTAGTGCTACTCACTCGCCCATCCCGAATTCAACTCAATGGTAAACCCACTCGTATTGCGTTTGAAGCAATCTTCGCAGATAAGCCATTTACATCATCCAATAATTGGGGTATGCACACTGGTGAAGTTACAATCTCTGGATTTACTATTCCTGTTCTGGCTCACAACTTTGGTAAGTCAGTGCATGGACCAAACAGCATTCAAGATTGGGCAGATATGGCCGATGAATGGAAATGTTGGTTATCTAACTAAGTCTCTAGTTCAGCATCTATAATGAGAGATTTCGAAGAAGAAAAGAAAGTTGATCGAATCTATTTAATCCAACGAGGTTCCCAAGGGTCACTTCCTAACTCATCTTCACCCAACTTCAAGTTGCTGAAAATCAGCCAACCCAAAGCAGGACCTAACGCTGCAAGCATGAAGAGTAACCAGTATGCATCACTAGTTGCGAATAGGACTAACCCTCCTATTCCAACCATGACAAAGGTTGCAGAGAGTGCCTGTGCTGTTTGGAATACAGACATATGAGTCCCTCCAAGTCTTGGGTCAGCAATGTCTGCCCATGTGGTGATGAAAGTAAACATCATCCAATCAGTAAGCACAAGTGTAGGAATCCAGATGGCTAAGGTGACAATGCCCGGTAATCCAATCATCATTGAGGCGCCCAACGCTAGATAACAAATTACGGAGCCAAGCGCATAGAGCCTTAGCATTCGTTTCCGGCCATATAAATCTGAAATCCACGGACCCGCCAAACCGAGGTAGTTGATGATTGCAAACAAGTTCCACCAACGAGTAATCTGTGCACCATCCATTTCTTGAACTTCTACTAGATATGCGGAGAACCATGCCTCAAACCCATCACCAAGCGGCAACAGCAGACAACCTAGGAGAACTAACCAAGCCGTCTTAGTCTGCATCGCTGCTAGAACCTTTGATACCATTGGGGTCCCATCAGGGAATGGACTTGCCTGTTCTGCTTTTGGTAGCGGCTTGCCCTCTTTCATCATCAGCGTGATACCTATTCCTGAAGCCATTACTAGGAGCAACATCAGGAATGTCACTACCTGAATTGATGCGAAATTGGTAATACCATCAGAGATGAATGGTGATGCACCACCGCCACCAATCCACCAACCCATCAGCAGGATAACGAGATGGCCACCGCCTCTATATGCCAAGTTGATCATAGAATTGGCTCTGCCCAATTGCGGTACACTTTCAGCCATCATTGCAGATACCGCTTGTTCTGCAAACAGTCGCGGTACCAAAGCAAAGATGAGTACTGCAATCCAAAGCCATGGCTGACTACCCACATCAATCAATACTAGAGGCATCAATAGAACAAGATGTCCAAGCGTCCCATAAAGCATCCAACTGCGTCGGCGCCCCCACGGCAAAGTCTGCATTCGGTCAACAGGTTGGGCCCAAAGTGGCCGCATGAAAAACGGAATTTGAACAACCATAAACATAGCAGCAACGGTGTATTTGTCCAAACCAAATTCTGCCATACCAAGTGTGCGACCCCAATACCCAAGGAAAGCGAAAGGCATGGAAAAACCGAGATAGAAAAGAACGAACCAAAGGTCCCTAAACCGGTCGTCCTCCCCAATATCATGCCGTGAAATTGGGCTATCTTCTTCCTCCCGAGATGTTGATGGAGCAAGAGAAATGAAGACGAAAAGGGCTAGAGCAATTGCTAACAATATTAGGAATATTGAACCAAGTGAAAAGCCACCTGACGAAGCACCCTGAGCATCTAGTTCATCATCGATTTGATTTGTGGCGTTAAAATCCCAATCCCATAACGCATGTGTGGCTACGATATCAAGTCCAGTTTGAAGCCCAGACTCAACATTTGGCCGCCCTCCGGCTAACGTATTGATTGTAGTGACTGAATCTGTTTGAGCGTGCTTAGGTGTCTGCTCACAAGTATCACCCTCTTCGAAAATATACTGATGCTGGCCTCTAATCCAAGTAGCAGTATGACCTGCCATGATGAAATTATAATGATCTGAATTTCCTTTTGTGTCGTCAATTACACTGACCCATGGTTCAGGATGGCTTAGATTATCATTTATCTCTTTGAGATACTTCTGGAACCACTCTGCATTAGACTGCATTTCCTCTGTGACTTCAAGACCCTCATTTTCATAATACGACCAATCATCAACTGGTGAAGTGAACTGATAGAGCGTCCAGTAATCCTCATCACAACCTGTCGCTTGACTTGCGGCAGGTGTTGGAACAGGCCAGTTTAGGGCAAACATATCCAAATTGACGTATGTCACATTGGTGCCGTTAGGAATCTGTTCTTCTACGAAGTGCAGACTACCTTTTCCACCACCTTCAGATGAACCAGATCCCTGCCACTCTTCGTAATCCCACCAACCTAACTTCCAAGTGTGAGTAGGTGTACCATTCCATTCTGAAAATGTCCTAGCTAATTCCAATAGCGAGCCGCTTCCGGTCCCATCGTCGTACGCGCCTTGGCTAGTGCAACCAAGATATGTTGTTCCAAGTATTGGGGGCGGCGAGTAGCAAATCGCATCATGATGAGCACCTACAACATACCAATCATCTTCCAATGTCCCATTGATTGTGACAACGATGTTCTGACAATTGTTACATTCATCGGTGGTGAAATTTTGCCGCTCTACTTCGTAACCCATACCTTCAAGTTCCTCGGCAATCCAATTACGAGCATTTTCATTGGCAGTTGTGTCAATTTTTCTATAACCAAATTGAGCCATTGAAACCATGTTATCGTAGGCCGCACTACCCTCAGGCCAAGCGTCTGGCTGAGCATCATCCACACCATCAAAATCACCTTCATCAGAAGTGGGGGCTGCAAGTGTCGCAGCGGATATTACTGAAAGAGAAAACAGCACAACGAGCAACATTGCTGACCTGCCACGCTCCGCCATTGAAGCCGACACATAACGCATTCACCTTGAGGCTTTACCTACCTTGGCGCCCTTGATTGAGTGGAGAATCAAGACATACGGGGAATCACTCATCTATGAGGTGGTTGGCGAGTAACATGATGGGAGGAGATTGGGTGGTACCAGAAAGCAGGACCATCCCCGTTTTAGCGGGTGAGGAACTGCGAGAACAAATCAACGAGACCACCATAGAAAGGAACGAAGTGGCAATCTGCTGGCTTACTCAAGCATCTTGGTTGGTAAAATTCAGAAAATGCACTATTCTCATTGACCCGTGGTGGAGAGATTTGGATGCTGGAGACCAATGGGGTAAGTTGCTTGGAGAATTTCCACTTGCACCTGATGAATATCCACACATAGATTACATATTTTGCACACATTGGCATGATGACCATATCTGCCCTACAACTCTACCAAGATTAGCCAAACAATTTCCAGCAGCGAAATTTATTGTCCCGTTAAGAAGCCGCAAAATGCTTCTGGAAATGGGGATTTCGCGAGGACGAATTCACTCAATGCATGGCAATGATTCTGGGCAATTAACTGGTGGCATCTCATTTTTTGCCATACCATCTGCACATGAAGAATTAGATGCTGATGATAGAAATGCCCACATGTATCTAGGCTACATGATTCGTTGCGATGGGACAACAATCTACCATATGGGGGATTCACGACCATATCCAGGATGGACTGCAAATTTGGAAAGAGCCGCTAGACTCCTATGTGTAGAAGGTGGCGGAAAGAGCCCAATTGATGTTGCTTTTCTCTGCATTAACGGCAATGATAACCTACGCCATGATGAAGCAGTTGACCTAGCAACAATCCTAGACATTGGGTTGACGATTCCAATGCACTATGGGATGGACCCCGGGAACACGGTTGACCCACAAATTTTTGTTGATGAAATCGAATTAAGAGATATTAAATTACCTTATCTAATCGCCGAACCTGGTGAACTAATCGTCCTAGATTAGGAAATCATTCACCATAGTACTCTCGAGCATATGTCAAACCTGTTGGAATGCCAACATCAACATAATCAGCATCTAACTCTGCTGCAAACAGGCGACCTTGGCTAGCTAGAGAACCTAATTTCTCCACGTCATCGTAACCCGTTTGCCGCCAAAATTCAGATGTAAGAACCATTCTTCCTGTGCAACGCCAGCGGGGTGGATCTGTAATAGGGAAAGGTTTGTTTTTTCTTTTCTCAAGAATACCACTTAATACTCGATATTTGGAACTTCTCACCCTATTCAATGAATCAACTCGACCTGTATCCTTCAGCATTTCTCCCCAGTCGCCTACGACCGGTACGACACCTACTACGGAACGACCAGATGAACGATAGACATTCATCAATTCAAACGCTGGACATGGGTGCCTAATGTAGAGATTGTCAGGGGTTGCAACCAACATTTCTTCGCCACAAACAGGAATCGCTTTTTCAAGGGCATCAACCAATCCGTTTGGCTTAGATTGTTCGACAAAGATGATGTCGCCACGGGCTACTTCTCCGGATTCTTCTAATGTTGATTGAATCGCAGGCTTTTCAGGTGAGGTGACAATCACAATGCCTTCTAATTCGGCTGCGCGTAATTCATCAATTGTACGCTGCAGCATAGTGCGGCCATTAATCGAAATCAGTTCTTTACAACCGTTGACGTGGTCATCGGCAACACGGCTGCCGCGGCCAGCGGCAGGAATTACACCCCACATCAAAAAATCGGGCTAAGTATTCTGTTCATGGCTTTACCCCTGCCTTGACCGAATTATCCTATTCGTGCATTAATTCATTTGTAGTGACCACAGGCCACATAACGTGGCCAACCAAATCACCTGCTCGATTCCTGCTCGAATCGGCCTGCTAGGAAATCCATCTGATGGCTACTTTGGGGCGTGTATCTCACTTCCAGTTTACAATTGGCAAGCAACCGTTGTAATCTCGCCAAATGACTCTACAGATGAGCCACATAAGTTACCAGACAACTCTGGATTGAGACGAATTATGGGACCAACTATCACTGTTTTTGAAAAGCGCTTTGGCCTCACAGCCTCGCCATTCAAAGCGGAGATTGAAACCACCATCCCAAGACAAGTAGGCCTATCTGGTTCATCTGCAATAGAGACCGCATTCATGCTCACTTTGATGGCTTATCACGACATACCTCTTGACTCATTGACACCTAGAGAATTAGCCGAACTAATTCTCAAAATAGAGAGTGAAGAACTTGGAATGGTCGCTGGACTGCAAGATAGACTACCGCAAGCTTACGGCTGCATGCTATACATGGATTTTGATGAAAAACTGATGGAGGCACGTGGTTTTGGTGACTACACTGAACTCGATTCTGCACACCTACCACGATTATGGGTAGCACATGCAACAAGTGGCAAAGATTCTGGAGAAACACACTCAAATATTGCAAAACGCTGGCAAGAAAAGGACCCAGAAATGGTTGATATTATTCATCACCTTGCTGAATGCGCCAACAATGGAAGGGATGCAATTCTCTCTAACGATGAAATTGCTCTAGCATCTCTTATTGATACTAATTTTGATTTACGCCGAGAACTGTTTGGTGATGTCGCTCTTGGCGAGACTCTAGATGCTGTGAAATTAGCCCGTTCAATGGGATCCTGTGCAAAACAATGCGGCTCAGGCGGCTCAATTGTAGGCATCATCACAGACAATGATTTCCTAGAGAATGCAGCAGTTGCTTTTTCTGAAATGGGTTGGACATTTTATGCAGATGTGGAGGTGGTGATGTGAGTGCTGACAAGGTCAATGCACCAAATAGCGAACGTATGAAGATTGCATATGTTCACGACCCACCAAACCAATCTGAAATTGCGACACCTTGGCGAGAACCGGCATTCCTAGCCGAGCGGGGATTTACCGATCTAGTAGTTGGAGACCAACTCTTTGGCTGCCTTTCGTTAACAATGGAAGGCGCTCCATCTTCACAAATTTCCGCAAGACTTAGTCAACTTGACAATCGCATTAATGCAGCATTAGATGCAAACCTTGACGCTTGGGTTATGGAAGACCTCTTCACACTAAAAAAAGAGGAGGGGGCTACGATTGGCTGCCCGCATGATGATGAAACTTGGCGTCAAAATCAAACTAATTTGTCCTCATTTTTTTCTCGTTTCCCAGACTTAAAGGGGATAATATTTCGTTTTGGTGAATCATTTGATTGTGATTCATGGGCACGTCGGGAGAATCCTTTTTCATGCCAATGCGAACTATGCCATAGACTAGGTAAAATCGGGGCATTGCAACGCATCATCAAAGAACTTGAAGAGGCTGTATGTGAGCATTTAGGAATGTATTGCATCATCAGAATGTGGGATTTAGGTGAAGATGGATTCCATGCAGATTCTGAGCAACAATCTGCTGCTTTAATCAGTTGGAATGATAATACGAGATTAGTAGTATCAGTTAAGCATACTGCAACGGACTACTGGAGACATCAACCTTGGAACGATTCCATTGAACTTGATGGGCCGCCACGTCTTATCGAATTCCAATGTGAACGGGAATATGAATTTCTTGGGCTTGTACCCAATTGGCTTGGTCACTCACTGGCTCAAGGATTCTCAGAAATTGATGAACCAGAATACGCAGGTCTAGCCAACTCAACTCCACCAAATTGGGCCGGTTCCTACATCATCCCTCGTGGTGGCGGGTGGTCAATTGACCATGCTGAAGATGACTTTTGGTCAGAGATGAATGCTTTTGCAATAATCGCCCTAACTGATAACCCTCAGGCTGACCCTGATGAAATTCTAGATGAATTCTTGCAACAATCGGGATTCACAGATGATGGAGCACGTTTCTCACTAGCAGTCCTCATCAAAATGAGCAGTGACCTTGTACTACACCTGAGATACTTGCCGACCTTTCAAGATTTGAGTAAGCAAATCTGGATGCCTTCACACAATTGGTTCCGCGATGATACTTTTGTCCCAGGAGCATGCGCTCACATCACAAATGTAGTCACAAAAGCGAACATGGGTGATAACCTTCGAGCAGAACGTGCTTTCACTTCGATAATTGCTCGCACCCAACTTGTTCGCGCAGAAGGGCTGTTTGCAGGCGGCCAACTCAGTAATCATCCAAAAGCTGGATTTATCCTCAATTCCTACCGCTGGGCCGCAAACTTTGCTACTCTTTCAGAAGCAATCTGGAATGAATTGCTCGATACTGCAGACCTAAGTCCAATCCCTATTCTCAGAGAAGATGCTAAACAAGTAATTTTAGACAACCTACAGCAAAACCCACTCGCTCCTCTAACATGTTTAGATTAGGCATTGTAATCAGTAAGCGACCTTTCGCCCACCCATGGAGAAAGCCTTGTTCGCCCGCCTTTGGCAAGAACTTGACTTTGACGACCATCCCTATCCAGGAAGCCACTCACCAAATCCCCAAGGAGATTTGAAATTCACTGCACAAGATGGTGCTTTGATAATTGCAGATGAGCGGATTAGTTTCCGATTAGGTGCTGGTGCTGATGGCGAGAAGAGTATCCATCGCTGGACCACTGAGCCACAAAAGGTGAATGAGGGGCCAGAAAGATTAGGTGAACACCGTTGGTCAATTTCTCCCAAAGACCTAGGTCTGATTCTAAGCGCTTTTGTCGCCGTTAAAATCGGCCCGCCAAAGGCAATACCATCTTCAAAATCAGTGCTACAAGAACGGCTTATCCTAGGTCAAATTCGCAACTCCTTAAGCCCGCTTCTTCCCGATTGGACTTGGCACTTGGAAGTAGATAACAAGTCGGACAGAATGGGATGGTATATTCGTGCACCCGATGAATGGCAGAGCCTGTTCACGGTATTTGCTGGACTTGGCTGGCACCCTGATAAGCCGGAGCAAAAACATGGATTCATCTTGTTTGAACGCGCACCACCGGGTGAATTAGACCGGCCTGATGAAGCAGAGCCAAATCGATTAGACGCTTTGCGAACTGTCGCTCTGTGCAACGATCAGCGCGGAGCATTAAGCAAACTCGCCAGTGAAGGCACTTGGGCTCACCAAGCATTGCCTCACCAGATAGACACATTGCCCGGAGATGTCCAACTTTGGCCACCATCAATGGGAAGGTGGCCACTATTGGTTGCTAGACAGATAGACCAAAACGACCCACTCAACAACTCTCAATTAGTTGCAGATTGGGCAAAAGAAATTGTTACTGCTCTTGAACCGGCGATATCAACTCTGCCAGCAAAAATAGACGGGCTCAACTGGAAGTGATGGTAAGCCCATCCATATCTGGCGCCCAATCAACAAGAGTCCACCCGGCCGCCTCACAAGCAGCTTCTACTGCATCACGGCGCCCTAAATTACACAACAACATAGCACAACCGCCACCTCCTGCACCAAGCGCTTTCCATGCTAGTACATCCTTTGAAGAAAGAAGTGGGTCAAGTACACCTAGGAATGGTTCATGGAGACCTTTGTCAAGTAGGTCGACCCCACGGCACACCTCATTTAATGCATGAATTAACTCATCTCTTCGGTCCTGTTGTACTGCCTTTGCCATGCCTCTAGCCGCAAGACGTATTGCCATCAATCCCTCTTTGACTTCCTCGTCGCCTGCATCATATCTCTCCCATATTTTTTTGTGCAAATCGCCTGAAACATGGGTGATATTAGAATTAACTACAATCAACTGACGCTGTAACCATTTTGTTGATGAACTGATAGGAGAAAGTGGCATCTCCTCAACTGAATCTTGCATGAACATTAGATGATTCCAACCACCGTGGCTAGCCGCCCATTGGTCTTGGCGCCCACCTTTATTGCCCAATAATGATTCAAACTGAAATGCTTGTTCTGCTAACACTGATCGGCCATCATCATCAATTTCAAGCGCCTTGATTGCACCCATTAGTGCAACATTGATTGCGCCGGTTGTTCCTAAACCAGAACCAACAGGCACCTCGCATGTGTAAGAGACTGAGAGTATGCCATCATCATCAACTTCTAAGGTGGCTGTAGCATATTTGTTGATGGCAAGGTTGACCACTTCACCGCCAATATCGTGAGTGTATGGGGAGACATCTGTCCACCCTCCTGCAAAGTCAAGTCGAACCGGCGCTCGTGCCACTACTTTACGCGCCATGCGACATCGGATGCGTCTTCACCCATCAACCCGACGCTTTGTAATGAGCACAATTAGATATCAGAAAGAGCGGAATCAAACAGCGCTAAGCCTCTATTCATTATCATCTCACGCCATTTGTCTGAATTTGGATTAAAGACTTCAACTAATTTCCTACGCTCAGCAGAATTGACCTTTTTTCGCTTCTCTATGTTTGACCAATGGGTCATTCGATTTTCTGCCCTAAGCGTCTTTAAAATCTTGACAGGTTTGTATGTGCCAAACTCTTGAGTTATCAATGTCCAATCTATTTCAGGAAAACGCGCAGATACACCCTCAAGCATGCCGCCACGAATTCGGTATGCAACACCAGCCTCAGGATCTAATGGTTGTATTGCTGAGCCGTAACGATTTGTAAGAGATGAGAATGCCTCATCACCTAATTCATTAGAAACCAACAATGAATCCTCGCCAAATGGCCCTAATCCAGTATGGAAATCGAGCCACACTGCTCGCTTAACATTTGGTAGAACTTTGGACAAATATCCTAACCAAAGTTTTGGACCTTCATACATCTGGTGGCCACCGTATTGCATCGCTTTTGGTCTCTCATATTGACCCTCAGCAATGACTTGTTTTGCAACATTAAAACCCATACTAAACATCACCCAACCCGCCTTGAGTGAAAACATATCAAACAATGATTTGTATGACCTTGGATTGAGTAAACCATCTAATTCATGGAATCGTTCTGGCTCCCCTACATACGCTTCATTAGGGGGAAGGAAATTGCGGTTAAGGTCGGCATTATCCTCGTTTACTCTTCGTAACCAAGCAAAACCGTATGGATTGATTGCATGTGCAACAATCAAACCACAATCCTCATCTAAAGCAATATCACCATTACTTATTCGTTCAAGCAAACGAATCTGTACAGCACTTCCAGGGAATCCCTCAACACCATGCACACCACTTGTATGAATCAATAATCTTGTAGGATTATCTGGGCCAATATACGCAATATCGATTGAAAGATTCTCGTCAGAAGGCCCTTTTACAGAAAGGGTTAGAGTGGTTAATTCAGCACTTGTTTTTTCACAAGCATCAAGAAAACGCTGACGAGCAGTCACATAATCTGGTGAGAAATAGCGCCATAATTCACTAGATTCCATTCAATGACCTCACTTGAAGCGGAAGGTCATGATTTTCTTTGCTGGAATTGTAATTTCCCAACCTTGTTCAACGATGTTCACTTCGTTTCCTGAAATTTCCATCAGGTCACAATGGTGGCATTCAAACAATGGCAAATCAGTCTCAATTCGACCTGTCCAATCGTATTTTGTGGGATTATGTATTCTAACTACTGTGCCATCGCCATCTTCTGCAGGCTTACAAGCGGAAAGCAATGGCCGCGGGCCATCACCAACAAACCGAATAGGGGCCGCTGAGCGACCACGGATTCCCTTTGATAGTGGGTCATCAAAGAAACCATTCAACTGTGGTTTGCCATGAGCAGGTAGCAAAGTAGCGTTTGCAGCAAATTTCTCTGCTTCTTCATGTACACCAGCTTGCGCCCAGAGTCCTTCGTAAGGCATGACACCCCAGCGCATCCACGACTGCCCTTTGCATTGTGCGCCTGGAGCAGGATAGCATGGGCCAGCACGATTTCGTCGGCTAGCAAATCCGTCTCGACTGAGCCAGCCAGTAGCACGCAACATCGTGATTCTCAAGTCAAGTCCATCCTTGCCATCTGTCTTTGCGGTTTCATATTCATTTGAACCAGGCACTATCACTGCTAAGCCACCAAGTCTATCTTGCATCGCCACAAACTGACTGAAATGCTGTGTTGGCACAGTGGGCTGTTCCCAATCTTCTTCATGAGCCCAACTTGTTGGCCGTGAAAGTATGTCATACGCACCTCCGCACCAGACTTTCTTAGTGTTCAAACCAGTAGGCATGCAGACTCGCAATCGGTGATCCTCACAAGTGTTGTTGACCATCGACTCTATCTCTACGACCTTTGAGCCCGAGCGCAATGTAATGTAGTGCTCAACAGTTACCCAATCCTCATCAGTAGAGCGTTTCTGACTCGCATTATCAAAGTGAGTTGGTAGAGACCAATGTACTTGCACAAGAACAGTTGTCAACCATTCATTCTCCATCATCAGCGTTACTGAAGAGGCTCGCTTTTCAGCAGAATCAGTATCAAACAATCTTCTGTCAACTGGTTGCACTCGCTTCTCCATCTTCTCGCCGCGACCACTTCCAACATCGCATGGATGGCCACCTGGTGAATAATCGTATGAATCACCAGCATCTTCTGAATCTTCTAATCGACCAAGCCCTGTGTATGTGCGTTTGGTTGCCGCGTCAATGACATCCCACCTTCCATCCTTATGGAATTGTACCCGAACCATTCCATTACCCATCCAATCGATGCGGCCTTGACGGCCACCTGTTTTGACAGGTTTTGCAGGCAAGTTTTGAGGCCCATTACCAGGCAGAATATGTGCGACGTGAATCCCAGGAGGTAGTTTGTGTACCAACAACGCACCCTGAATCCTAGGTAATTCCACATTAATCGCCCTATCAGCATGAACGTGCAAGCCAAACTGTGGTTCTGAAAGAGTTGCCATTGTCTGAAGAAGGCACCCTGCTGCTGGCTTTGATAATTCAACTTTGAGCGGGTAACCAGCACCAAGATAGCAGCGATATGCTGGCAACGCCATATCTACAGGAAGAGTTCCTGACCAAGATATCGGCAATGGATTATGCAATAATATTGGAACTGCATCGCGGTCGACGTGGTGCAAATTGAAAGCACCTCTCAAATCTTCAGCAGCATCATCAACAAGCATCATTGAAATTTCAGAAGCGTGTTTGAATAGAACCTCATTATCATCATGTACAGCATCAACCGAGCAGCCACATACATCGTCATGCGGATGAGCCCTCAATACTTCTCTCCAAGCTAGATTGATACGCTCCTGACGGTTACGCCCACCATAAGCACGTGCGGCTGCACTAAGTGGTTCAACTCGGTCGGTAAGAGCCCTCATGGTCTGGTCGTTGAGGCGCTTTAGGTAGAGCCTTGCACTAAACACGCCAGATAACACATTACGGTCCCATCCGTCGTGTAACTCACCTTGATACCGGTGAATTTTCTTACGCCCAATCCACTGTTTGATGTTGCTTGTGAATTGTGAAAACGATGAATGTTTGAATTGTATTTTCTTGCCGAAATGTTCGTTAGCAGCAGTAATTAATTTCGGCAACGTTGTTTGTGGCGCTGTATGGTCACTTCCTTGACCAAACAGTAAATCATCTGCTCGCCAGTTGTAGGTCTTTTTTGACATACTAAGCAATCTTTCCATCTTTGCCATTGCTGTATCAACATTGATGTTAGAACCACTCTTTTTGTCAAGAGGCCTATCTTCAAAGCCCCAAGCCATTAGGTTTGGATAATCTGGAATTTGCTTTATTGCCAATACTTCTGTCTCACCATCAGCCGCTTGCCAATAGAAGATTCCTTTGGCTTCTTCTGCAACCCATGGTCCTGCTCCGCGGGTGAAAATGAATGTATCAAGACCGCAACCTTGCAAAATCGCCGGCAATTGTCCTACATGGCCAAATGGATCAGGAACATATCCAACATCAGAACAACCGCCGTAAGAAGACGCTACGCGCTTTCCTGCCATTAGATTACGAACCAGTCCCTCGCCACCAACAATATATTCGTCTGGCAAAACATACCATGGGCCGATTGATAATCGACCTGCTTCAACAAGTGAGATTAGCCTCTCACGGTTTTCAGGACGAACATCCAAATAATCCTCAATTACAACAGTTTGACCATCTAACTCGAAGGTCGGGAATGATTCTGGATTTGTCTCCATTAAATCAAGAAGGTCATCAACCATCTCAACAAGTTTGTATCGGTATTGCTGGAAAGGAAGATACCATGCTCTATCCCAATGAGTGTGGGGGACAATATGGCCAGTCAATTTAGAATCGCCCATCTCACTTGCCACTTCCAAAACAGGAGTGCCCACTTCTGGTTCAGGAGGTGGTGGAGAGACATTACGCAAAGGTTTCCTCAGCGGAGATAACTCGCCGATTTCAACAACCTCTACCTCTATTTCATCGCGTGGGTCGGCTTCGTGATGCTCCACCTTTGGCCCAGAAGTATCCTCTTCAGGTTCAGGCTCAGCCTCTAATTCAGATGTGTCATCAACATCAGCAGACTCTTCGATATCAGATTCTGCCTCCGGTTCATCTAGTGCTTCATCTTCTGCATCGTTAGAGGCAGTAATTCCAAGTGCATCAAAAGCATTGGTAGTATCCATTGCAGGAGGAGGGCCCGTCGGTGGACCTGAAGGTGGGCGGGAAGATGCGGCAGGTGGCCCCATTGGCGGCATTGAGGACGAGGGAGGTGAGGCATTGGCACTCATCATTGCTAGAGCATCACCCATCTCCAAATCATCGTCTTCTGATTCGCTTTCAACAACCTCTTCTTCTGAATCCTCAACAATTTCATCGTCTGAATCAATCTCTTCACTAGGTTCTTCTTGAAGAAATTCTGGCTCACTAGAAGATGATGGAGGACCCATTGGTGGCATTGATGGAGAACTAGCACCCATAGGTGGGCCAGAATTAGGAGGTAGGTTAGAGCTAGGTGGGCCTCGCGGAGGGCCTCGTGAACTAGAGCCAGGAGGACCTCGTTGACCACTCTTTGGTGGACCTCGCGGAGAAGAGGTTGGAGGGCCTCTTGGCGGCCCGGCCGGCCCGTCCTTCTTCACTCGTCTCTTCCGCGCCATGCTGCCCGTTTGACCGGTCCGCCTATCAATTCTATTGATGCGATTGCCGAAAATTAGTGGCGAAGGTATATCTCAATTGAATTATCTAACCCTGGAGCGATTTTTTCAATCGCCCCGAATAGACCAAAATCAACCACTAATTGTTGAAGTTCAATGGCCGAATCATCACTGATTTCAGTGTAATTCATTGCATGCTTCATTGTCTCTAACAATGCATCATGTGGTAAATCATGAGAGAGGCACAAATGCAGTGGCCCCAATATCCTATCATGCAAACCCAATTTTCGAATTGGGTCACGGGCGTTTCTCTCTATTGGGTCACGAATAGTTTCATCTTGATACTTGGCAAGTGCTCTATTTGACCATGCCAATTGGTCGTTAGAATCAAAATCAAATTCTGCCACTAATGCGGCTGATGCTTCAATACCTACTTGTCGCCCTAATTCAGCAATTTCAGGGTCATTCGCGGCGTCGCTTAACCAGTCATACCCTTTACTCGCACCAGCATAACAAACAGCGGCATTAATCGCATTATATGTGTATAATTTTCGAGTCAACTCAATAGAAAAATTTGGTCTAAGGTTAAAACCAGAAACTGAACCTACTAATTCAGGATAAACCAATGCATCAGCATCAAGGGGGAGAGTCCAATGGTCTTGTACTTGAACAGTCAAATGTCCGAATTCAGTCACCTGTTCAATTGTCGGCTCAATACATGAGCGCAAAACTTGTGCTTGAGCAACACCCACTCTTTGAGATGTGATATGTGATCTGACTAATGCTGCAGGGCGAGGGTGGTTTTCAGCCAAAATGATGTCAATAGGGCGGTCGAAATCAGACATGCTGTTAGCCCAATTGGCTAATCCATTTGCTCCAAGTGATGTCATCACAAGACTTGCTTCATCGAGTCGCCACGAATCTCTTGAAACTGAAAAATCTGAAATTTCTTCAATTTCACCTGTGCCGAGATTAACTATTGAATAACTGCCTGATGATAGCGATTCTACTAAAGAAGGATTAGAATCGACAAAGTGAATTCTCCAACCGGCACGAACTAACAATTGAGCGAGGAATCCTCTGCCTACTTTTCCCGCCCCAAAAATTACTGCTAGCGGCTTTTGTGCTAATTTTGCAACGCCTAACACACTGACCTCTTGACCGGCACGTGCAATAGCATTTCGAGATTCTACTATTTGGGGAATCAATGTCAAACCGCCTCCAATAAGCATCTCGTCAACATCAAAATTCTGCCTAATATCTTCAATTGGCTGATTCAATTTTCTAAGAGCCTTCCAAGCATCTCCTGTTTGGGTTTCATCTGCTGTCAATTGTTTTGAAAAATCCTCTGCCGACTCTCTTGAAGGTGGGCGGTCAAACATTTCAGAAAGTGTGCGGCCACCAGTTGATGTTGCATTATAGCATAGTGCTGGAAGTCTACCTAATGGTGGTAACCAACTCAATCCATCTACTGGATTACCTCCAACCAAACCAACATGTTCACTTGTGTTTGCTAAATTGAATAATTGGCCTTGTCGTGCTTGAAGTCCTAAAACTCCAGCAGTCAAGTCGTCGCACCCACAAATCACATCAGCATCTAATGTGATTCCTGAAAGTTCAGCCCCCTGCTGATTGACACACCCTATAACATCTGAGGGGTTGTGAAAGAATCCTTCCCCAACATACCCCCGCATTGAACGTGAATCGCGAGCAATAATCCCTGCTATTTGCCAATTTAGATAATCTTTGAGTTGAATTGCAACACCATCACCAACTGGGCCATTCTCACCCTCCCATTGAGCCACACGAGATGGCACCCACGCCCGCGTGGGCGGAAGAATATGTTCGCCTTCGGTGGGTCTGAGAAAAGATTCAGAGATTTCATCAAACCAATGAATTGGTCGGCCAACCATTGCTCCATCGCGGATGACAATTACTGAGGGGCCATGACCTGTAATTCCTACTCGGGTAATGGCAGAATTTACACAATCTTTCAACATTGCATTTAACCAGACTTTCAGATTAGACCACACGCCATCAGATGATGGCCATGAGTGCATCTTCCACTTACCACTTTCAGCAAGAAGAATGACTTTTGTGGCGCTAGTACCAACATCAATTCCCAATGTCAATGGCCCGTTCATTATCTCACCCAATTTGCTACTATTTCATTGCAGATTCTCTGGCCCGCTCGGCCATGAAATTGGATTCCAACCAAGAGCTGTAATCCCTGGTTCAAGATCAATGAATCTGCCGGGTGAATTTGATTGTGCGGCAGTCAATAGATAGCCGGCAACATCAGGATGCCCTTCACAACTATTAGAATCCCAACTAGAATAATTCGCTTCTACCGCTGCAACAAAAAAGTTGGCGACATCTTGTTGCAAAAATGCTGTGGCTTGAAGACGCCCACCTCTTACCCAATGTTCATCTTCATTGGGGATTACTGTCCCAATTCTGACTGCGATGCACTCCATGCCTTGCTCACGAGAATAATGCTCACCCAGTTCTTCAACAAACACCTTGGTTTCACCGTATGTACTAGTTGTGGAAATGCCATGCTTTACACCAATGAGTTGACCCTCCAATATGCCCCCTGATTTCAACTCATCCTCAAGCCCTACTTGAACAAGACCAGATGATGAAAGGACTACTCTGCGGGCACCAGATGCTTGGGCGTGTTGCATCAATTTCGTAGAGACTAATACATTGTTTCTCATCATACTTTCATCGCTATTTGATGGGTTTGCATCTGCTGCTAAATGGACTACTACTTCGCAATCTTCAAACATCATCTCCCAGTCTGAATTAGTTGCTTCTGCTAGGTCAAAATGATGGGTGACGCGGCTTGGGGCTGTAGTATCCTCTGTATTTCTGCCCGCCACCATCCACTCATCAAAAGGGCGGTCAATTCCGATGACTTCGTGGCCCTCAGCAGCCAACCTATCACACACCACGCCACCGATTAATCCGGCTGCCCCAGTCACCGCCACACGCATCTTTAGTCAACACCCGATACAGCGGCATCATATTGACCTAATCACTACTGCCATTTACAATGGCAGAGGGAAATCCTACTATTGCAATTGCTGTTGCAACCCTACTTTTGCTTGTTAGCGTAGGGGGGGCTGGTTATTATTTTGCTAATAATTTCCCAGATACTAAGCCACAAGATAATGACGAGGAAAATAAGACTGCTGAACCAACAGAACCAGAAACACCACCACCCGTGATTGAATGTGCAAACAATCAACGTGAAATCTTTGGAGATAACTTGTCTATCGTAATCGGCTGTGTGGACATTATCCCACCTAGTAACGCATCTTTTGAATCCGATTCAATACAAGTTACTCTCGGGTCAATAACAGAATTAAACTGGAGTATTGATGGAGACAATAGTCAAGAGCTAGAGCAAACATTTGAAATTCAGATTAATTGCTCTGATTCCGCTGCACAATTACGTCAAAGTCAAGAACAGGATGGAGCAGATTGGATAATCACTGCAATTGAAATTGGCACATCTATTTGTGATGTGAATGTTAGCAACCATGGCGGCTCGACTAACCTATCTATTGAGATAATTGTAGTAGATACGGCACCATTTTCACTTTCCTACTTACCAGCCACTCACGTTCTGACAAAGGATGAGCCGTTCACCATTTTCCCCTACTATGAGCAGGGTGAACCGACCTCTTGGGAATCAAATCCACCAATGCCACCTGGCCTTGAATTACGAGATGATGGAGCAATTATTGGGGCGCCAAATACCCTAATGCCAGCGACAACTTACACCATAACTGCAAGTAATGTAGGTGGTAGTGATTCAACTAACTTTACAATTTCTGTTCACGACCAAGCACCCACATTAATCACCTACCTTGAAGATGAATTAATCCTCACTATCGGCGAGCAAATGAATGACATGATACCAAATCATGGTGGGGGAGATGTGTTGGGTTGGGAAGTTGACCCCCCACTTCCATCTGGTCTTGATTTCTCACAAGTTTCTGGGCGCATTTCAGGGACGCCTACTACTCTTTATGAGCGCTCTTCACACATTGTTTATGCCAATAATTCAGGCGGTTATGCAGCAATAATATTGCAAATAACAGTCAATGACAAAACAGTTGAATCTATTGATTATGGTAGCCAAGATTTTGACCTCGTTTTTGGATATTCAACCCTCAATATCACACCAATAACAAACGGAGGTAACCCTGTCAATTGGAGCATTGAACCGCCCCTAGCATTAGGATTACAATTTGATTTACAATTCGGAACAATCTATGGTGATGCTGATGAAATTACACCATGGGTGAATCACACTATTTGGGCCAACAATTCGGGCGGCAGTTTCTCCACTTGGCTGAACATTAGAATCGCAAATATGACCCCCGAAAATATTTCATGGCTGGGTGGTAACGAACATGTTCTCGCTGCAAACCAATCAATTACAATCTCAGCCATCAACGGTGGGCCAACAATAGACTCATGGGAAGTATCTCCACCACTACCACACGGGCTCTCACTAGGTATTGATGGTACAATCGCAGGGCTTCCCATTGGAAGAGATGGCGTGAATACATCTCGCCATGCTTGGACTATTCACACTATTTGGGCGAATAATTCGGGGGGTTCACTAGAGACGAACCTGACCTTTGCAATCCATGATTTGGCACAAGATCACAATGAATTGGTAAAACGACCAGTTGGTTCTGTTGACTTTGGAGGGGCGTGGCCCTCACTTATTTTGCCGATTGGTGAATGGGCATTTAGTCTTGGAATTGATTGGGATGACAGACCGATATCATCGGCTGGACATGCTGGAAAAGGCAGAATTGTTGGATATGGTCATGAAACTATGGTGGCTAGAACAGGTAATGACGCTCGAGCCAACCTAAGCCTCAATGCTCTTGATTGGGTATGTGACGGGAATGGAAAAACAGTGGGGTTAGAATCCTCTTTCAATGGCTGGCAAAATACACTACTAGCTGAAGGATATGCCGTAGTCACTAGTGCGACACCTGCTGACCTTGCCAACTTAGATTGCTTCGTAACCGAATTCTGGAATTCATATTCAGACGCTGAAAATCTTGTAATTACAACTTGGTTAGAAGAGGGAGGTGGAATGATAATGGGTGGGCACGCTTGGTATTGGTCATACTCAAACAGCGATGCTGCTCACAATTATCCCGGAAATAAAATTTCCAAAACTACTGGCCTCTTTGTCTCAACATCATCCGGTTCATCCACATTTGGCGTGAATACCAATGAATGGGGCGACCTATACCGACTACATGGCGCACTACCGCTCATTGTTGACCATGTAGATGGCACCCAAATGATGACGCAAAATGATGCTACTATCGGTGCTATAACAGTATCACTATGCGTTTCAAATCTACCACTAGATTACACCGGCGTATGGGATTCGCTACGCAAGATGAGTAATGATACCGGCTGGATTCACATCGATTCAAACAATCAATACACCATGAATGCTGATGAAGTTGATGACCTGATTCTCAATATCCAAGAGCAATTAATGCTGAAATTACCGGCAGACGAAGTTGATTCTCACCCGTCACATTCATCATTCCCTGGGCAAGTAAACGCAACAGCACCAAGGCCGAAAATTACAGTCAACATCAATGGCACTTTTGCAGGTTTACCAAGTCAATTTGGTTATGCTAATGCAAGAGCCGCTGGACGAATGGCGACAGGAATGTATGCGCCCGCTGGAGAAGTAGTCAACATCACAATACCACAATCAATGGTAAACCAAGGGGCTGCAATCCTAGTTGGAGCCCATTCGGACTCTCTATGGGGGAAATCTAGCCTCTCAAGACATCCAAAGATAACTCGTGGTTGGACGATGTCCAATACATCGATACAAGTTGCAAATGCCTTTGGGGGGCCAATCTATGTCACCATTCCAGCCGGCTCAGCATTTGGTGAATTCAATATCACCATTGAGAATGCTGTAGAAATGCCACAATATATTCACGGTCAAACAGACATAAATAATTGGCAAAATACAATCAGAAATAACTCTGCGCCAATCGCTGAATTAGAATCTGAATGGTTTATTCTAACGGTTCCATCTTCATACATCAGAAATCTTGACTATCCAAATGAAACAATGGATTTCTGGGACGATGCACTACAAATGGAACATAATCTCAGTGGATACACGCCTTGGCCACGTGTTGAAAGATCTGTTTTTGATGTGCAAATTTCAGCCGGTTGGATGCATTCAGGTTATCCTTTCATGGCCCACACAGCAAGTGTTAGCGGGGTTGTAAACGGCAGTTACATGCGGGCCAATGGGGATTGGGGTATGTTCCACGAATTGGGGCATAATCACCAGTGGATGTCCTCAACTCTACCAGGTACTACAGAAACAACTTGCAATCTTTATTCTGTAAAATTGATGACTGATTTGGTTGGAAAAGACCTGCGTGCAGGGCACAGTGCGCTAAACACTCAGAGCATGATAAATCGAGTTGAAACTTATTTTTCAGGGGGCTCACAAATCTCACAATGGAGTGTTTGGACAGCACTAGAAACCTATCTCCAAATCCAAGAAGAGTTTGGTTGGGAACCCATTACTGCGGCCTATCAAGAATACTACTACAATCTCACAACTCAACCATCTGGAGACTCTGCTGAATTCAATGAGTATGCAAAATGGATTTCAATAAAAACGGGCCATAACATGACTTCTTTCCTTGCTGCTTGGGGATTCCCTATTGCCGAACCTACACAGAATGCTGTTGACCATCTGCCCGTATGGACTACCGACCCGTTGCGTGGATGGGTGAATGAGTATGACCCTGAAACTAGAAATGAAATGACTAGCAATATCACCACTAGCAAAGCTGATGTGGATTGGATGGTATACGACAATGGGACTAACACCACTTGGCAATTATGTTGGGGGGTGGCTGATGGTGGTGTTGTCCAAGGAAATTGGGATTTCTGCGAGTATGTTGGAAGTAATTTGAGTGTGGGTGGAAATAGTCATCCTCTAAGCGGATTATTCCCCTCAACTGATTACTATTGGCGGCTGACTGCAGAAAACGGAAATGGCCGCTGGTGGGATGATTCCACCCGTCAATTCACCACACCTTAATTTTCTTGAAAAATATATATTTTAGATAAATGTGAATTGGCCGTAGGCCTATTCACTCCAATAACAACCTTCATCACCGCTATATGATGACGACTTTTGAGGTGATATAGTGTCGCGTATCAAGATTGCAACCCTCCTTGGGGCAATTTTCCTTATCTTGATATTGCTTGGAAACATTCCATCACCCTCTATCCAAGAGAGTAATGAAGAGGTTATTGAAACCGATTCAGAGATATACAAATTACCCGATACTAGCTCAACTTCTGGAAGAGGAAACTCTGATCTAATTATTGACTATATCTCAGCAAGTTGGACTACTGCAGATGCAGGAGATAGCAAGAGTGTCACCGTGCGGTTGAAGAACCAAGGGACTGCATCTTCAGGCTCATTTTATTGGGGGATTTATCTCTCAACTGACACTACAATCACCACAAATGACATCGAACTTGACACTTGGTACAAGTCTTCAATTTCATCAGGATCATCTAGTTCACAATACAAAAGTGTGACAATTCCAGCAACAATCACTGGCGGTTACTACTATGTCGGAGCCATTGTAGACATCAACTCACAAGTCAGTGAAACAAATGAAAACAATAACGACGACTACGACACAGGTCGTGTTCATGTCTATGAATTGGCTGATTTAGTACCACGTACTACATCTTCTTCGTGTTCAACACCTTCTACAGGAACTGTTGGAGATTATCTCGATTCATCAATTTCTATTCAATATGAGAACGATGTTTCAAGCAGCCATGGACAATCAACGGGGTCATTTGATTGGGCAATGTACCTCTCTTCAGATTCGTCAATCACCACTAGTGACACTCAAGTTGGTAGCGATCAATATTCTTCCAGTTTGTCATCTGGTAGTTATCGCACTGATTCTCTTTCCACCAGTAATCGAATTCCTTCATCAATGAATGCAGGAACGTATTATTGGGGTTACATCCTAGATGTGAACACAGATGTGGATGAAAGCAGTGAAACCAACAATGTAAGAACTTGTGGACAGGTTACAATTCAAGATGACCTGCCAGATATTGTTGCTGACGATATTGATACCTCATCTTCCTCAGCAGTAATGGGAGATACGATTACTGTCAATTATCGAATTGATAATGATGGGACCGACTATACCGGTTCATTCTATTGGGAACTCTATCTGTCTACAGACCGAACAATCACCACTAACGACGTCTATGTCGATGAATTCTCCCGCTCCAGTATTTCTCCAGGCTCATATGCATCTGGATATCAGTACAGCGTTCAGATACCCACTGGAATCAGCCCAGGCTACTATTATCTCGGAATGATTGCTGACAGCCGTTCTAGTGTCACTGAACTTGATGAGACAAACAATGTGGTAGCAGATACTTATCGCATAGATATTGAAGAGCCCGCAGATTTGATTGTTTATTCACTATCGGGGCCAAATTCAGGAAACACTGGGCAACAGGCTAGCCTCAGTTGGAGAATTGATAACGATGGCGATGATTCATCGGGTTGGTTCTATTGGAAGGCTTACCTCTCAACAGACCGCACCATAACTAGTAGCGATACACAATTTGGTTCAACCCAACAAGCATCTAGTATCAATGGAGGCTCATACCGAACTGGCACACTTACTGATTACATCCCCAGTGGTTTGTCAACAGGAACCTACTATTGGGGAATCATTGTAGATACAACAGATCGAGTAGATGAAGGTGATGAAAACAATAACGCAGAAGATGGAAATGGCATTTCCATTACACTTTCAGAGCCTGACCTTCAAGCAGATTCTATTTCAGTTGATTCATCCACCTCTACAATATGCACTGAAGGGACTGTTACAGTCAATGTAGATGTATCAAATCAAGGCAACGTGATTGCCGGCTCACATTACTATCAAGTTCTCTTCTCTCAAACAGGTCAATCTGGTTCATGGACTAGCATTGGCCATGCAAATGGAGGGAGTGGTAATTCCTACCAACTACAAGTCAGTGGCACAATTCCGGCATCAATGGCATCTGGCGATTATTATGCAAGAATGTTTGTTGATTCCAACTACCAAATTTCAGAATCTGATGAATACAATAACATTTACACTACTACAACAAAAGAATTGACGGTTCAAGATTGTACTCCTGATTTGACACCTACAGCACTTAGTGGACCTACATCGGTTCTTCCAGGACAGACAGTAACACTATCCTACACCTTCGAGAATAGCGGTATGGGTGAAGCTAGTAATTTCCCTGTTGACATGTTCCTCTCTACAAATCCCACTATTGATACTAGTGATACACACCTAGGAGCTGCAAGCATCACACACATTGCAGCAAGCGCAAGTACAAGTGATAGTTTGAGCGTTACAATACCGTCTAATATCGCGGCAGGATGCTGGTATTATGGCATTATTGTAGATATGAATAATGTCATTGTTGAATTGAATGAAAATGACAATTCAATGTCTGCTCCCAATCAAGTCTGTATTCTACAGCCAAATTTGCGAGTGGTATCAGTCAGTAATCCTGGGCCATCTACATTAGGGCAATCCGTTGATGTTTCTATTGTAATAGAAAATGCAGGCGGTGCAAATGCTGCGCGCCACCAATTAGCAATTATTGCAGAAATTGTATCTCCAACAGGGCAACCAGACCATGTTCTTGAAGTGGTAAACATTTCTTCACTAGCTGCTGGTTCTAATCTAGAAATAACGCGGACGGTTCAATTGCCAACATCTCCGGCAGGCACATACCGAATCTTTGCTGTGGTAGACTATGCGAGCGATATTGCCGAATCTGATGACTCAGATAATGAGGGGTATGGGACATCATTTGAAGTGGCAGCACCGACAGATGATTTGCTGGCTAAATGGATAACTGGTCCAACTTCTGCTGAACCTGGACAAACCATTACATTACAATGGGAAATGCAAAATCTCGGTGTAGAAAGTAGATCATTTGATTCAGAGGTATGGCTTTCACAAGATCAGAATTTGGATAGCAGTGACAAACTTGTCCACACCTATTCCATCTCTAATTTAGATGCGGGAACATCAGTTCAAGATAGTACAACAGTGCAACTAACTAGTGATGATGAAGGAACATGGTGGGCAATTCTGAAAATAGATTCATCAAACCTGCACCAAGAAGATGATGAAAACAATAACATGATTATTTCTGCAAATTCCCTCCTAGTTAGTACTGATGCACCTGCTCCCGAGGAAGAAACTGGTGGATGTATCGACCCTACAACAGATGGTAACGATACTGCAGACGCTGCAGGCGCTAGAGCGTCTGCAACACTTCTTGGCGTTGATGTTGAATCCATTACAATAGAAGGATGCTTGATGAATATTGACAATGAAGATTGGTTTTCAATTATGCTTCATGGTGGAAAGAAAATCGGTGTATCTCTAGACAATGATGGAACTTTATTTACAATTGAACTCCTAAATGGGAGTGTTGTGATTGATAATGGGACATTAAATCAGGAGACAAACAGAGTCAATCTACAACTGACAAATAATGATTCAAGTAACACATCACGCATCTATCATATCCGTATCTTCAAAGATTCTGCCACCACTGGTGGTTCTTACACCTTGAAAATTGTAACAGTTGATGCAGATGAAGTGCCAGACCTAGAACCACCTACAAAACCAACCTTCACAGCTCTTGAGGAATGGATTTCAGAAAATGAGGTAGATGTAACTTGGTCGGCTGTTGATGATACAGGTGGTTCAGAACTTTCACACTACGAAATTCGCTGGGCAGGTGGACTTTGGTCCGATATTGAAGGGACAAACGCTACCCTCAATGTTACCGCCTTAACAGATGGGCGATATTCTCTAGAAATTCGCGCATTAGATGGTGCGGGAAACCCGTCGGATGCTGATGCAATGTGGGTCAAAATTGACCGCTCATCCCCGACTATTTCGGTGAGTCAAATAAGCACCCAATATGCTGACCCACCAGTGTTGCAAGTTAGCCTTGACATGAGTGATGGAGAGGGGAGCGGAATAGCCTCTGTTGAATGGTCATGGGATAATTTAACTTGGCAAGAATATCCAGCAAATGGGGCAATCATTTGGTCTAATTGGAGCGACATTGATCTCTATGTCAAAGCCACGGACAATGTTGGCTTAACCACAATTGACAATATGACGATTGATCCGCCCGCAAATCCAAATGCCCCACCACAAGATGACAATAGTGAATCTACAAAAAATTCTGGAGGTGCAACATCTAGTGGCGTTGCAACAATTGTTCTGATTGCGATGATTCTTGCAGGCATGGCTGGCCTTGGAATTTACCTCATTTTCAGAGTTAATGCTCCAGGCGAAGACGATGAAGAAATTGATGAGGTAGAACAAGATAGTGAAAGTGATACTGAACCTATTGAAGAAGCGCCGGTGACAAGTGTACCAAATCACGAAGGGTTGCCAATAGGTGGCGAATATGACACATCTACTGGAGTGACATGGTATATTCTACCCGACGGAAATAGATGGTGGATGGAAGAGGATGGTAGTTTCTTGCTTTACCAAAGCATAGAACAAAATCAAGT
This sequence comes from Methanobacteriota archaeon, assembly GCA_018650285.1. Classification (GTDB taxonomy): domain Archaea; phylum Thermoplasmatota; class Poseidoniia; order Poseidoniales; family Thalassarchaeaceae; genus MGIIb-Q1. The sequence goes on along the minus strand of JABIGF010000020.1, from coordinate 3,640 downwards.
GACGCTGGCATCTAATAATGAAATTTAGATTGCATGATAATGCAAACAAGCATTCATGAAGGTCGGGGATTCCGAGGGAATCATGCCAGTCAATAGAATACTGAAGAGATGTAAATCGGACTTCGTGATGTTCACCTCAAGTTGGTGCCCATATTGTTCCAAAGCAAAGAATATGCTAGGTGCAAAAAAACTCTCTTTTGAAGAGCATAATGTAGGAAATAACCCAAATCTTCAGATGGCCGTTGTCAATATGACTGGCCACCGTACAGTACCAGCCATCTGGGACGTAAGAGGCGATGAGCCAATCTTTGTTGGTGGAGCAGATAATCTCCAAGCTTACCTTTGAGTTCACTCAGTAATTTCACTAAGCCAAAGGTGAAGTTTATCTTCACTTGCTAGGTCAACCATGTGGCCCTTTTGATGTCTCACTTGTGTCACATTCCATCCAGCCTCTTGGTAGAGGCGGACGCATTCATCACCTTCCTCTAGAAGAACTACCTTGTCCTTCGCGCCATGCATTGAAAACATTGCACGTGAAGGTAATTCGCATAATTTTTCATACAGAATCAAAGGTCTTACAGCCTTGCTACCAAGTACGACTACACCAGTGATTCTTTCTGCGTGTCTTGTCAACAATAATTCTTGAGCGACGGCTGCTCCTTGTGAAAATCCACCGACAATTAGTGGGCCATCTGATGGCAAGTTTTCAGCCACATAATCGACTGAAGCCTGTAACTGCGATATCGCCTTGGCATCCAATGCTTCTGTCGCAGGAGCATCTCTTATCCACCAAGTAAACCCTCCGCGAGGGTGCGGGAAAGGCGCGTTAAGAACAAACACTTCCCAGCCATCAGGGCAGAATTTTTCAGCAAGTGGCATCATCTTTTCAGTTGAACCTGTCATGCCGTGTAACATTACAAAGTGCCCAAGCATGGAATCACCTAGAGTGTCCAAGAAAAGGATATTCCACCAGCAACCATAAGGGAAATTTCTGAATTACCGCTTTGCGTGATGGTCAATGTGTACTCTCCACTAGGGTATGGAATCGTACCTAGTTGGCCTTCTTCTTGTGCACCGGGCCCCCAAGAGCGTGCCAATGCCGTTACCGATGTATGGTCACGTAATGTGAGTGAACCGGATGATGTGCCTGAGCCCATACGTGCATTGAGCCAGTAAATCATCTCATCCCAATCATCTCCACTAGGGTGCTCACTAACAAAGAATGAATCTTGTACATCAACATCTGCCCCACCACTCAATGAGTAATCTTTGGCAAATATGTCATCCGCTCGAATGAACCAAACTTCACCTTCATGCTGACTGCCAAAAGTTGCTAATTGCATGTTGAGTTGCTCAACTCCGCTATTGTCTGTCCAAATGAGGGTGCGGAGGAAGCCAGCGCTTTCATCAAAGATGTAAGCAAGACTTGAGCCGTCGCTCGATGATGCTGTGATGACGGCAATTCTATTACGAGTAGCGCCATTATTTTCAATATGGACTTCTATTACGTTTGCATCCCATTCGCTACCAAAAAGTGTGAAATTCCAGCCGTCACCTTTCTCAAATGGAAATTTAAAGACTGGTTGAGGTTCACCATTTTCATAAGCACTCAGATTATCATGAGTGATTCTGCCAAGGAATGGATTGTGGTTGAGGACCGCATGGCGGCGGGCTTCAACACGATTTGAAATGGCTAGCATGTAGGCTGTTCCATCTTCAGCATCATCCTCTGCTACAACAAGACGAGTGGTATCATCACTAAATTCTGGTGTTGAAAAGGTATAGAGCCACCAATCAGCAATATCCCAAGTTGGAACATTGAATGGGTCATCTTCACCTAGTAGATTTGAATCATTGCTGTCACCGCCGAGACAACCTGAGAAAATCGTCACTAAGAGAAGAAGCGCAAGAACAAATGCAGACTTGAAACCCATCTTCCTCATTCCTTCGTTACCGACCATCTCTCAAGAGACCACCGATGAATAGGGTAACATATCAACAGTATTAGTAACCAATATTAATTTCAAAGTAGGCCAGTTCCAGCAAGAACAACTGCAACGATTGACATCAACTTGATTAGAATGTTTAGTGATGGACCAGAGGTGTCCTTGAATGGGTCGCCTATTGTATCTCCAATAATTGCCGCATCATGAGAAGCATCTCCTTTCTTTGCACCTTTGATATGTCCTTGTTCAATCGCTTTCTTTGCGTTATCCCAAGCACCACCAGCGTTTGACATGAATAGAGCCATTAGAACACCAGTAACTAGAGAACCGGCCAGAAGACCACCAAGTGCTTCAGAACCAAGAGCCAATCCAACCAACACTGGAGCGGTTATTGCAACAACACCTGGCCCAACCATTTCGCGCAGAGCAGCCTTAGTTGAAATGTCAATACACTTTTGTGAATCCGGCTTTACGCCTTCTTTTCCTTCAAGAAGACCATCTATATCACGGAATTGACGGCGGATTTCATCTACCATCTCACCAGCAGCCTTTCCGACTGAAGTCATGGTCATTGCACCAACTACAAAAGGAAGAGAACCGCCGATTAGAAGTCCGATTACGACTAGTGGATTTGTCAATTCTAGAGATAGGCCGCCAACAGCAGTAGTATATGCTGCGAAAAGAGCGAGAGCAGTTAGAGCAGCAGATCCGATTGCGAATCCTTTTCCAACTGCAGCGGTTGTATTTCCAATTGCATCTAATTCATCAGTAATTGTACGAACATCTTCACCAAGACCACACATCTCTGCAATTCCGCCTGCGTTATCTGCAACGGGCCCGTATGCATCCACAGTCATTGTGACACCAACAGTTGCAAGCATCCCCATAGCAGCCATTGCTATGGAATATAGCCCGAAGGTTTCCCCTCCAAAATGATTAGCGCCGTAAATACCGCTTGCGATTAGAAGAACTGGGATGAATGTAGACATCATACCAACTGAAATTCCAGCGATAGCATTTGTAGCAGGTCCGGTTTTTGACATCATGCCAATGTGGGGGATTGCCTTTGTCTTGATTCCAAATACTGGTTCAATGCCAGTATAGTATTCTGTAACCAAGCCGATTAGAATACCTACAACACTTCCAAGAACTACAGAGTGCATCACCCCATATTCAACATCAATATATCCTTGTTTGATGGAGCCATAGCCACCGATTACGAATAGAATCGCAGCAATGAAAGTCGTGTTACGTAGTGCTGCTGCGGGGTCAGCTCCATTCTTCAGAATGGTCATGGAGAATACACCAATAATAGACGCAACATATCCGATTAAACCAAGAAGAATTGGCAATAGAATGTAATCAGCCTTTATTGCATCATCAAAACTTGAAGCGATTATCATGGCTGCAATAATTGAGCCTACGAATGATTCAAAGATATCTGCGCCCATTCCAGCAACGTCACCAACATTGTCACCAACGTTATCTGCGATAACTCCTGGATTACGCGGGTCGTCTTCTGGAATACCAGCCTCAACTTTACCGACTAAGTCTGCACCTACATCAGCAGCCTTGGTGTAAATTCCACCACCAACACGAGCGAAGAGGGCAATGGATGAAGCACCCATACCGAATCCAGCTGCTGCAGAAAGGTCAGCCGTTGCTGAACCCGCATCTAGCCAGTATGCAATTAG